>NZ_CP076129.1:1029375-1372500 GCF_018736065.1 Flammeovirga kamogawensis | reverse complement strand
CTATCAAGTTTCTCTTTCTTATTAAAAACAAAAGGAATCTGCACTAGTCCTTCAGACCTAGGTGATAGATTTGTTAGAGGAATTGACGTTTTTAACCATTTAGGATTTGAAATAGAAATTAAACTTGCCACATCAAAAAGTGTATCATAATCACTATTGTTTACAAATTTAATTGAAGTCCAAATAGTATCTGCTGGATAATACACTTTAGTAATAGGTGTTTGAAAGTTATTGATTAATTGTAAAGTATCTACCCAATTTACATCTCCCCTAACTTTAAAAACTCTTGAAGTTAAATTAATTTCTTGAGTTATATAATGGTTTTTAAGTTCTAAAAGAGCGTATTTATCTCCTAAAACTTTAGCTATCGGAGCAACTGACAAAATTAATGTATCAGAATTAGGAACAACTGTTTTAATAGAATCAAGATTTATACTATCCCCATTAATCATGAAGTTAAAACTCTCTTTATCCCCTTTGTAAACTAGATCTAAAGGTAACTCTTCTAGATTGTAAAAATAATAATCTGTAAAGCCAATTGAATCTGCTTCAACTAAACCAAGATTAATATCAATATTTTCATGTACAGTATGTTCGTCTACCAAAACATTAGATTGCAAAGCAATTCGAGATAGTTTACCGTTCATTACAAAAGCAATAAATGCAGTATGTTTCCCTTTAGCAATAACTTTTGGGCGAATCCTTATTGTTACTTCTTCTAATGCTTCTTTCTCAAATGTTGTCACTTTTGATGAATTCCAGAAATTTTGAACTCCATTAATATCAATTGAAAAAAAATCGGTATCACCAACAAAGAAAAGTTCAATAGATTGTTTTTCAAAACCACCAACACACTTTAAAATAAACTCTTTATTATTTTCAGATATATCATTAAAATTAATAAATAAAGCATCTGTTATAAGATCTTTAGATTTAGGTTTTAATGTTTGTTGAGTGATAACTCTCTTCCAATTTTTATGTGTATTCCCGTTAGGTAAAGAAGATAAGCTAATATTTTGTTCTTTTGAAGGGCTTTCAAACTTAAAAACCTGAGCATATGTTATTTGTGAAAACAAAAATGCAATCACAACTAATAATAAACCTTTATAATACATTCTTATTATTTTCTTAGTTCTTTAGCTAATGAATTAGCATAAATTCTTAAAGATGACAATATTCTTATTTCATCTTCTTTTATATCTTCAGCTTCTAATCTATTGTCTAAGTCTTTCATGTAATCATCAAATGTAACAACACCTCCTATACCATCAAAAACTTTAGCTCTACAGAAAGATTTAAATTCTTTAAGATCAGCTTTGTCTAATTTATTATAGAAATTACGCCCTTTGTAACGTAATAAAAGCTCTCTCAATCGCTGATCCATAAAATTAAAAACATCAAGGTTCATCAATTCTAACTGCCCTTCGTTAAAAGTCGACAACCTATTTCTTAATGATTCATCTTGACGAGGCATAAAACCATCATACAGCATCGCATCAACATCTGTACTTCTTTCAAAATTAGGTTCAAAAACATCTTTTAACTTCTTAAAGATTGATCTGTCTTTTAATACATCCTTTAACTTTATAGTATTAGTTAAAATTTGAGCTTTATCAATATTTAATTCATTTGCTCGTTGATCTGTTAGTATTTTAGGCGTTACAAACATGTTTGCCTTATTTATATACAACTGACACAAACCAGGTCGCACCTGCCCTTCTTCCAGCTTGTCTTTTGGCATATATAATACCTCTTTTAACTCTTCCGCGGATAAATCTACTAAGCAACTAGGATCAATTCTCACATCATAAGCAATAACTGCATTTTTATTATGTTCATCAAAAACTATAGGAACAGTAAAAGCTAAGTGTCCATTTTCTATAGGAACGTAAGGTGATATTGTTAAAATAGGTTCTTGCTTATTTAAATGCTCAGTTAAAAGTTTTTTTACCGTAGTTTTATTACTTAAACTAAGTGCATATTGAAATAATTTTGGTTGATTATTTTTGATCAACCTGAAAATTTCAATTGTTGCTCTAACATCAGCAAGTGCATCGTGTGCATTTTCATGAGAAACACCATTGGCTACAGATAAGTTTTCTAATTTTAAACTCACTTTTCCTTCTTCATTTTTAGGCCAGTTTATTCCTTCAGGTCTTAATGCATAAGTCATTCTGACAATATCTAAAACATCAGTCCTTGAATTGTTATCCGCCCATTCATGAGAATAAGGATCAATAAAGTTTTTATAAAACCCAAACCTTGAAAATTCATCATCAAACCTTATATTATTATAGCCTACGTGGCAAGTTCCTCTTTCTCCAAGATAATTCTTCACAATTGCCATAAATTCATACTCCTTTTTAGAACCTGGTTGATTTTCTGCAATTTGAGGTGTAATTCCAGTAATAAGACATGCTTCAGGGTCTGGTAAAAAATCTTTTGACGGCTTACAGTACAATGTAATTTCATCGCCTATTTGATTTAGATCCAAATCTGTTCTTATTCCTGCAAATTGAGCAATTTTGTCTTTACGAGGATCTCTACCAAAAGTCTCGTAGTCATAAAAAAAGAAAGAGGATGAATTCATGTCGTTTTATATCGATTTAATGATACACGAAACTAATAAAATGAATACAAATTATAAACTATTTAAAGATGAGTTATGGTTTTATAAAACATTTTTGTATTTCTTGAATTGAAATCGACAATAAAATTGGATAATTATTAATTATTTAGCTAAATTGAATATAACGTATTACGAATATATCTCTTTATGGCAAAATACATATACTATAAAAAGCCTTTTGAGGAAGTAAAAAAATTGGCAGCTGATTCAAAAATCTCCTTAAAAGATTTCATGAAAAAGTTACCTGTAAATGAGACAAAAAGTTTTGAAACTAGAAAAGCTTTTTATCAAAGTTATACTTCCAATAGAAAAGCTGCTTGGAAGGGCGACGAAGACTCATCTATGATTTACGTTGATGGTGTTAAACCTTATGCTTTATCAACTCATGATTTTTTAGAAGAATATCGTATAGCCATTCAACATAGAGGAAGAAAACCTAGAAAAACTGGGGGATCTAATAAAATTGTTACTTTCAGAATGTCTAAAGAAGAATATTCTGCTTTAGAAAGTCAAGCAAAACAAAATGGTATCAAAGTATCTGATTATATCAGAAATTTGATAGAAAATGATATGAAAAAGTAAGTTGATATTATCAATCTCAAAAAAATATCATTAAAAAAGGCTTCTCAATTAAATTGAGAAGCCTTTTTGTATATAATGCAACTACTTATTTAAGTTCTTGTTTAGCTGCTTTTTGTCCTTCATTTGAGTATCTATACTTATACATGGTATAATTTACATCTCTCATGTAATCAATTAACTGATAATAAGGCTGATCCGTTTCTGTAAGAATACCACAATTTGCATTTTCTCCTAATTTAGAAGTACCAGTTGTTGCAGCATTACCCCACATAAACCAATGTGCACCAACACAATTCTTATCACGCATTGCACTTTCTACAAAGTTCTTATACTTTTCACCTCTATTTCTTTGATCAGATGCAGCAGATAAACCTGGTGAGAATTTACCAGAATCTAAAGAACCAAAATTGAATTCTGAAATTATATATGGCTTATCAATTCCTGAAAGTGTAGGAAAAGTATTTGGATAAATTTCATCATCAAATTGGTTGAAAGATAAAATATCAATGTATTTAGCACCAATACTAACATTTAAATTGTTTCTATGCTCTGATTGAACATCCCAACGGCAACCTAAATACAATGAACCAGGAGATAATTCTGTAATATATTTTTTGACCGTCTTAAAATATTTATGTGCTGTTTGTGCATAAAACTTTTTATTCAACTCACTAAAACTAGAAAGGTCTAATTCTTCTTGTGAAGCCATAACTTCTTTCCAAGTCTTGAAAGATTTACCAGTTGCTTTATTAAAAGAAATTACATCTTCTCCTGCTTTCTGTAAATGTTGAAGATAATGTTTCTTAGCATGTGAATGACTATTATTTTGAATTAAAAGTGTAACTAACTTTTCAGGTGTATGCCACTTTAATTCATCATCAACAAACCACCCTATGAAAAAAGGATCTTTTTTAATTTTATGACTATTATGTTTAATTTCTTTATGTAAGTTTCTCTCCCAGTGATGATTATAAACATCTGGAAATCCTTCAACCATATCTGGAGCTTCTGACTCTATTGCTAGAGTATAAGGAGATTTCTTTTCTTCTGGTAAATTATATGCCTCAGCATATGACCAAGCACCCATTGTATTTAATCCCCAACTCTTCATTCTATCCATTGAGCGGATTGCATATTTTTGAGAATCATATTCGCCATATTTCCTCTTAATATTTGCATGCCCAAAATTGTAATCTGAACCATCCCAAAATTTACCAAAGTTTGCATCTGTATGCATTGGTAAATATTCAAAATAAAGATCTTTATCTGAAGTCTGAGAGTTTACAGATAAATCAGCAGCTCCATTAACACCATTTGACCAAAAAAGGAAACCTTCAGGATCAACTAACCACCATTTATCTTGAACTTTTGCAGTATAAAAATGACCTGTAACTTCTAATTTTGGTCCTAACTTATATCCTCCGTATTTTGTCCATTCTTCAGAACCTTGATTTTTCGCAAGATCTTCATCTTCCGTTTTAATATCATCTTGGAGTTGCTTATCATTTTTAATCTTTCCATTCCATGTAGCATATTTATATTGACCATATTGATCTACAAATGGAAAAAATGTCATGTGATTCTTTTCGTAATTTTCCGGATAAGCGTGTTTGTATAACTCAATTGCTTTCACTGTAATTACTCTTTCAAAATCAGCTACAGGAAAATAAATTTCAATGGACTTAGTATGTGTTAAATCAAATGAATTTTTAAATGAAATACCAGCAGGCATACCTTGCATCTCTGGGAAGTCTTCATTCATATCAGCATAAATAGTAGATCTTGTAGAAACATCTGGTTGTAATGTACAATCAAATACTCTTGTTTCTTTTGGGTTTAACCAACCAATATTCTTTAAAGGTATAGGTGCTTTAAAATCAGAAGTCAATTCTCCTTTTATTATTGGTTCAAAGCGAACTACTTCTTCTGTTTTATTTTCTAAAATTATGGCAACATACAACCATTCGTGTAAATCCCAGTCACCAACAATTTTCATTACACTACTTCCATTTTTAGCGGTAGTAATTTGAAAACCTGATGATTTTATCTCCGAAGTAGCATCTCCAGATATCGTTATTTTTTTTGCATCAGCTCTTTTTGTGAAATCAAATAAGTCAAAAGTTTGATTTGCTTGTGCATTACTTACTATAGCTGTGAACAGCAAAAGTAGCGTTAAGTAACAGTTTTTCATCTAGTAATATTAGTTATAGATAGTAGTTTAATTATTTAGAATAGTAAATAAACTATCCATTGTTGTAATTTAAGGTAATTTTCAATTTTTGAGTAAAGACCCAACACTGCGTAAAATTAAGAATTTTTGTTTTACTATTCAACAAATTAGAGTTTTAAGAGGTACAGTTAGCATAAGTTAAATTCAAAATTGCTATTGTAGAATCATTTAATTAAAACACTTATTATTTAAATATTCATAAATAACAATAGCGTGTTTTTATAACTACAATCCCTTTTTTAATGATAATTATGATATTAATAAATACATATTGAAATAAATAACAGTATAACATTCTCTTTCAATTTGATGAAGTGTGCTATAGTATGATTGATATAACCATAAAAATACAGACTGATATAAAATCGTGTGTTCTTTGTTATATACAGAATGAAAAACAAACTTAGATCTTAATAAATAATTACTTGCAAATAAAGGTAAACCTATCAAAAATCAATTTATTCTATCTAAATACTGTTATATATAATAAGGCACAAATTGTATTTATAGAAGTAGTCAATTATTTTTTAATTGAGGTTTCATTCATCATAAAAAACATTTTATTCTACTCTAACGCCTTATTTAACACTATATTTTTCAAAACATATTATCTATAAATTATATCATTATCAGAATTATTAAAACTGAATTAATAATATAAATCCATATATAGAATCACGTCTACACAAGTAACGTTTATCTTGAAAAAATACTATTTAAATAGCTTTACATAAATCCTGAAAAAAGTTATCAAAAACAAATAATATTTTTTTATAGAATATGCATATCATACTATTGAGCATGAAAAAAAATCCTACAATAATTAATTGTAGGATTTAAAATGATGAAGTGAAAAAATAGAATATTAATTTCTTTATTTCACTGAGCTATAATTGTCTATTTGTAATTGCTAGTTTAAAATAAACCTTGATGTTGAAGCACCCACACTTGTAATAACTTTAATTACATAAATACCTTTATTTAGATTTGATAAGTCAATTTCTGTTTTAAAAGCACCTCCAATAGATAATTCTTTATGGAGTTTTCCATTGATATCAAATAATAATATTGTTAGCATCTTATCTTCTGAAGAAACTGTAACGTTTCCAGAAGTTGGGTTCGGAAATGTATTTAGTACAGACTTATTATCTACAATAGCCGTAATAACTTGTCCAGAAATTGTTAATTCTTTCGTTCCAATAATTGTTGATCCCTCTTCAAGAGAAGTTGCAGTTACTATCACTGTTCCATCAGCTTTGGCTGTAACTAGTCCATTTTGATCAATTGAAGCAATATCCGTATTATTTACAGTCCATTGTATATCTTTTACAGAAGCATTAAGAGGAACGACAATCGCTGTCATTAAAGAAGTCCCTCCTTTTTCGGTAATATTATTTCCAGATACTGAAATTGAAATCACATTAATTTCACATGTTGAACATTCATTAAAACAAACAACATCCAAAACAACATCTTCATTTCCAACCGTAATTCCTCTATTTTTAGTTCCTGTAACTTCGCAACCACTACCTGATAAATCTTCTGTCATTTCCCAATTCTTACCTATTGTAAATTGGTATTCATAACTAACCCCTGCCAATAATCCTATGGTTACTTCCCAAATTCCATCGTTATCTTCATCAGACATTTCTTCAAAAAGTTCAGGGTTCCAGTCAACTGATGGCCACGAGCCCGCTAAATATACTTTTTCTTCAGAGGGTCTTTCTTTTGATAAATTCACTTTGAAAGTAACCATAACTGTTTCTTCAGAAGGTTTATTTTCACTTTCGTCACACGAATTGAAAACTGAAATTGGCAGTTCCTTATCTTCTTGAACAGTTATTGTTCTTAAGTTACTTTCATCAAGACAATCCCCTTCAAAATCTTCTACAACATCATCAATAGTAAATTGATAAGTATATGTTCTATCTGCTCTTAAATAAATAAGTTTTGAATAAACATTATTACCTACATTTAATAATTCTATAGGAGTTCTATCTTTACTCCAATTACCAATAACTTGAGGAGCACTTTCTGTATCAACATCAGAAATATCGACTGCAAACAAAATGCTATTCCATATTTGTTGATCGCTCGAACATGAGTTGAAAGCTACAACATCAAGAGCTAGACTCTCTGAAGTATTATCTAAGGTAATGTATCGGTTATTGGTTGATGGTTTTTCACAACCAGAATTTTGCATATCTTCAGTATCATCCCAGTTATTACCTAATGTATATTTAAACTCATATTCTTTTCCTGCACGCAGGTTAATGGTAGCTTCCCAGATACCATCGTTGTTTTCATCTGTCATTGGAGAGAAACTTTCTGGAGTCCAATTGTTCCAAGAAGATGCGATATATAAACCTGCAGAAGTATCATCAAAAGAAGTTGCGTCTACTTTAAAAGTAACATCTTTATAGATTTTATCCTCTACAATATTATCACATGCATTAAATGCAACTACGTCTAAAAGTTGCGTTGGACTGTCTGATCCGTCTGATACAATAGTTAGGCTTCTATTTTTATTTCCCTCAAGAGCACAATCTTTCCCTGTTAAATCTTCATCGTTCCAAGTAGAACCGTTATTGTATCTAAAAATCTGGTTTCCTTCCAAAATAGCAACAGTAGCAGTAAAAATACCATCGTTATCTTCGTCAAGCATTTCTACCCAATCTGCTTGTTCCCACTTACCATTAAGTTCTACAATAAATACTTTTCCATCTACTAAATCTTCACCGTTCATATTTACTTGGAAAGTAACATCTACTAAAACAGGTTCAACATCACATTTACCATAATCTACCACATTTAATTCCTCTGCTTTATTTACGGTAATAGAACGGTTTTTACCTTCTAGACAACTTGCTCTAGCATCTTCCCAATCACCATTCGTAAAAAGATATTCATATTCCTGTCCTCTAGTTAAAGAAATAACCGTTTCCCAAATATTTTCATTTTCTGCATTTTGAGTTAAAGCAATCTGCTCTCCCCACTCAGCTTCACCTACAACATCACCTACGATACCAGGTGTAGCTGCAGTAATTCCTTCTAAATTTACACTAAATTTAATTTCATAGGTTGGTATTTCTGCAGTACAAGAATTGAATGCAACAATTTCTAAGACTTGGGTAGGATTGTCTGATCCATCAGATGTGATCGTAATTGTTCTGTTATTATTCTCCTCATTACCACAAGATGTACCTGATAAGTTTTCATCATTCCACTCACTACCGTTATTGAAACGATATTTTTGTTCTCCTTCAACTAAATCTACAGTAGCAGTAAAAACTCCATCATTGTTTTCATCAAGCATTTCTACCCAGTCTGCTTGTTCCCACTTACCGTTAAGTTCTATAATAAATACTTTTCCATCTACTAATTCTTCACCGCTCATGTTTACTTGAAAGGTAGTACTCACTGTAATAATTTCTTGGCTACAAGTACCAAAATCTACTGTGGGTTGAGTAATATGATCTTCAAGAATATCAATAGCTCTATTTTTCCCTTCTGGGCAAGTTTCTCGTGCATCTTCCCAATTTCCATTAATATAATTATATGAATGAGATGAATTTTTAGGAAGTGAAACAGTAGTTTCCCATATATTATCACCATTTAAATCATATAATTTGATTTCGTTATGATTCCAAGAATTATTTAAACCTGTCATGAACACACCATCGTCACCAACAGTTTCATTGGACATATCTACCGAAAAAACTACTTGTACATTATCGTCACAAACACCAAAAACTGCAGTTGGTAAATCAATATTATCATTGTAAACTTTAAGTTTCCTATTTTTCCCTTCTGAACAAGTTTCTCGTGCATCTTCCCAATTTCCATTAATATAATTATATGAATGAGATGATCCATTTTCTAGATAAATAGCTACTTCATAAATACCATCATTATCTTCATCTGTTAATTGTATATCATTATGATTCCAAGAATCATTCAAACCTGTCATAAATACACCGTCGCCACTTATAGTTTCAGCATTCATATCAACACTAAAAGTAACCAATGAGTATGTTTGTTCACTACACTCATTAAAAGTTTCAGTAGCAAGTACTACATCACTTTCGCCATTTAATTTTAATTCTCTATTTGAATTTGGAGAGCATCCTTTAGAAGACATATCCTCTTGAATTTCCCAATTTCCAATAACGAATTTAAATTCGGTAGTCTCTGCTATATCAAGAGTAATTTCGTATATCCCATCTGTATTTTCATCAGTCATTTGATTGTCTAATGACCAACCCGCAAAACCACCTGTTACGTAAATATTTTTATCTGCAGTATCTTCATTAGAAACATCTACAGAAAAAGTAACATTTGTTGCCAAAGAGTTTAAAGAAATTAGACATATAAAAAGTAGAAAAAAGTGTTTCATGTCAAAATTGTTTATAGTAAATGATGTAAAATTCACTTCAAGTAATAATTTGATGAGAAGGAGAGCTTTTTACCCTCCCTCTCTCAATAGTTTTAGCTAAACAGAATAGTTAGATATAGAAACAAAATAGTATGATGTCGGTCATTAATTGTCTCAAAAAATTTTCTACACTAACTATATAATTAAGCTTTAGTGTTGGTATCATACACCATTGTTCCGACACTGTTTGCTGGAATTGAAATGATGTATGATTTGTCTGTTCCTGTTAGTTTGTAATTAAATTTCTTCTGCGAATCAGAATTGTTCATTAATAAAGTGATAATCTTACCATTTGGAGTTATAAAAGATACATTTGGTAAATCACCCATATTATTTGACTTTACACGATAAGACCCTGATGGAATAAATTTAGAAGCATGAGCTACGGTATAGTAGGCTACATTTCTATTTACTGTGTTTCCCTCAATAGTTAAAGCGCCTAAACATTCTGTACATCCACCTTCAGTATGAGGCTGTAAATTTGCATCAGAAGCTAAGTTCCATTCCAAAACATTTCTACTCCAATTTCTTGGAGCTCCAATAAACATGTTTTCAAAGTGCCACATTAAAGCTCCACCAAAATCTTCGTTTGCTCCTACCCATTGTTCTGTAAAGTAGATTGATTTTGAAGTATCTGCTGTTTTTACAGATGACAATGCTGAAATATCACCACCATATAAATGGAAAGCCGAACCATTAATGTACTGATTTGCATTAGAATTGATAATTGAAATTGGATAATCAGGACGATCACAATTATGATCGTACGTAATTATCTTAGTAGATATATTAGCTGCTTGAAATTTAGGTCCTAATTGTTCTGCAATAAACTTTGCCATCTCCTCTGCTTCCATGTATAAACTTGGATTGTTACCATCGTGAAGTGGTTCGTTTTGAACAGTAATTGCATCAATAGTAATACCTTCAGCTGCATAAGCTTGAATGTATTTTACAAAGTAATCTGCATAAGTAGCATACTTATCAACTAATAAAGATCCTCCTTTGTAAGCATTATTAGATTTCATCCATGTAGGTGGCGACCAAGGTGTTCCCAAAATCTTTATTGATGGATTGATTGCTAAAATTTCCTTTAAAACTGGAATTAAATGTTCTTTATCTTTACTGATAGAAAAGTTCGACAATGTTTCGTCTTCTACTTCTGCATACGAGAAAGGGCTAGCATCTAAATCTGAAGCTGCAATACTTACTCTAAGATAATTTACACCAACTTGTCCCTCTTCTCTACCAAATAACTCTTGTAAAAGTGCTGCTCTTGAAGCACTCGACATTGAATTAATATGCATTGCACTACCACCTGTTAATGTAAATCCAAAACCATCAATCTCTTGATAAACTTGATTTTGATCAACACGTAACGTAACATAAGACTCGTCTTCTCCTGTTGCTACGACATCTTCTAACAATCTTAATCCTTGGTTTTTCTGACCATTCACATCGTCTCTCGAAGTCACATATAATTGTACATGATCTACTTCTACCACAGGCGGTGGTGGTATTGGTGTTTTATTTTCATTATTATCTCCACAGCCAATTCCTGAAATTGAAGTAGCCATTAATAGAATTAAACCAATTAATGTATTCATTTTTTCCTTTCTCATATATTTTGTGATTAAGAGAGATGAATAGTTTCCTACCCATCTCTTTTAGTTTATTTTATTGTGTGACAGTGTAATTACCCACTGTATAATCGTCTGCTATTTCAATAGAAACAGTGTAAGTACCATCTGTTGTTATAAACTTAAAGTTCGATACATTTACACCTTCTTCTACAAAGTTTTTATTGGTAGCTGTACCCGTTGTAGCACTTGCATCATCTGTTGATCCTGCTGCATCAGAAACCCCAAATTCTACATCCCATGGAGAGAAGAATTTAGAATCATACCCTGCCGATAAATCTGTATTTTCTAAAGTAAATGTATAAGGATGAACGTATGCCATTGGCAATTCTTTTCTATCATCCCATCCACCGTTATCATCCCAATGGAAGAATTTTAAATTATAATATTGCCATTGAACTGTTGGAGCATCAAAATCAATTGTTAGTTTATATGCTTGATCTCTAACTACTGAAATATCGCCCGCTTCTTCTTTAAAATAAGGAGCTCCATAAACATTGTCTCCATTCGGATCATCCTCCGTTTCTCCAATATTACCATATAAAGAATAAGATGTCCCACTACCATCAGCTGCACTATTCAAAGCGTATTTCACTGCAGATTGTAATGCTAAATAGTTTGATGTGAAGACATTATTATCTTTCACTAATTCGATTGCTCCAGAGCCATCATTAGGAATTAAGAAAAGAGTTTCTGGTGCTACAATTGGACTTGGTGTAGGAATATCTACTTCAACCTTTTCAAAAGAGTAATTATATGAAGTACCTAAAAAGTCTGCTGAAACAATGTAGTTTCCAACATTTTGATTTTGAAGATCTTCTTTAGCAAGACCAACGGCATCTGCATATGGCTCAAATAATAGACTCGTAGTACCTGGAGTTTGTTTGTACATTCTCCCCCAATCACCATCAATTCTTAATACAAACCCTCCTGTTTGAAGCAGTTCTACCGTATCTTGAAATAAGCCATTACCAAGGTAAGGTAAAGCAACATCTCCACCCCATTCACCTTCAATTGGCGTTCCTACAATACCAAGATGATTTATCTTTTCTAGTTTAATTGTATTACTAACTAAATCAACTCCAATTCTAAAAACACCATCTTCAGTAGCTGTAATTTCAGCACCACAAAGTGCAATCGAACCATTTTCACCACCATAATGCAGTGCAGGCTCTTCTAAACTACTTACAAATTCGTAAGTCTCGTCTTTAGTGAGTTGAGTTATGGTTTCGAAGAATGTCATATTTCCTTCGGCATCTTTAAATGCTTTTAAAGGAATTCCCTCAGATTGATTATATCCTACTTCTGTTGCTGAACCAAATAAATATAAATTATTTGGAGTAGGATCTTTAGAAAATCGTTTAAGGTTAATAGCTTGAGATGAAAATGCAACAACAGATAACGACATTGCTTTTACTCCCCATTTCACTTTAGCCACTTGATCTTTTGGATAACATGCTTGCGCTAAAGCCAAATCAATTGCTTGATGTGAAATGCTAGCTGTCACATCCTTTCCATTATTATTTGATTCAACCTCAATTAATGGGTTTTCATAAGATGTCGCTGTATCACTTACTAAAACTACTGCATATTTTATAATATAATCTGCAGAATTTATAGAAGGTTTCCATTCAAAATCTATTGACTCAGTTGTGAAAATCTCATCTAATTCTATCGTTGCATCGGCAGTAGGAGTAACTAATTCTGCTTCGGAAAGCGTCCATTGTCCTTCTGGTTGCATATTTGATTTTGTAGTACATCCACAGGCAATAGCCAAGAGTAAAAAGAGCACTACATTGATATATTTCTTTATCATTTTTTTATTATCTAGTGTCTATAATGGATTTTGAACTAAAGCAGGGTTACGATCTAATTCTTGTTGAGGAATTGGTAGTAAAACCTTCGCTTCTGTCATATTATAATTTACTTTCTGACCTGTTCTTAAGTCTATCTCAATTAAATTATTCATGGTAGCAACTACTTTGTTCTGACGAACAAGATCATCCCATCTATGTCCTTCTTGAGCCAATTCTAATCTTCTTTCATTCAGAATTTTATCTCTTAATTGATCTTGAGATAGACCAGATGTAATTGCTTCTAAATTAACTCTTGCTCTAATTTTATTTAGTTCTACTAAAGCTGCGGCACTATTTCCTACTTCGTTAAATGCTTCTGCCTTTAATAATACTATATCAGCAAATCTTAACAGGTAAGGACGATCTGTTGAAGCCCAACCCATGGCCTTTTTCCATTTGTAAGAAAAAGGAATACTTGAACCAGCAGTGTTTCCCCAATATTCATCTACCCAATCTACGTTTTCGAATAAAACAGCAGCACCTTTTCTAATTACATCGTTCTCATTATCATAAGCAGCAATTAAATCTTGAGAAGGTGTAACAAACTTTCTCCATGTATCTCCAGAAATTGATGGTGGTAATAATAATTGCGGACCAAAGTTTCCTTCATCTGTACCTAAGTATTGTACTTCTAAGATAGATTCAGAATTATTGTAATTCTCGCTATCAAAAAGATTTGAATAATTAGACAATAGAATATATCCCGCTGTAGATTTCTCTACTTTCCCGATAGCATCTAACGCATTATCCCAATCTTTATGTTGTGCATAAACCTTTGCTAAAAGTGCATTCGATGCTCCAGCTGTTGCTCTTGCTTTATTTGTAGACCCACCTAAATCATTGCCATTATCATCAGTATAAAAATCTGGTAATAATTGAGCTGAAATTGTTAAATCAGCAATAATTTGTTGGTACACTTCCTCTTCAGAATTTCTTGCGACTCTAACATCAGCAGGATCTGTAGATTTAGTAGGTTCTAAAATTAAAGGCACACCACCAAATAGTTTTACCAAAGTAAAATAATGATAAGCTCTTAAAAATAAAGCCTCTCCTTTTATTTGATTTTTACGTTCTTCTTTTAAACCTGGATCTGTAATTAATTCAATTTTCTCTATTACAGTATTTGCTTTTAAAATCCCATTGTATATCTGAGACCAGTTTGTAAATACTCTAGAGTTAATTGGTGTTACATTTAGTAAATCAGCTTCAAATACTTCAGGGTTATCACCTCCAGCATAAGCGTTATCAGAACGAACATCACTGAAGACAATATTGTCCCAAACATAGTACTCAGCAGATTGAAATGTCTCGTATGCACCTATTAATGCACTTTCCATTTGAGACGCTTTATTATAAGCATTATCAGAAGTTTCTTCTGAAATAGGCTGCAAGTCTAAAAAGTTATCACACGACATCGTTCCTAATACGACGGCAGCAATTGTTATATATTTTTTTACGTTCATTATCTTAGAAGTCTAAATTAGAAAGTGATATTTGCTCCAATAATTATGCTTCGTGTTTGTGGATAAGTACCATAATCAATACCTAAAACAGTATTAGAATTTCCACCTTGATTTACTTCAGGATCAAATCCTGTATAGTTTGTGAGTGTCCAAAGGTTTTCACCTGTTGCGTATACCTTAAATGAACCCATTCTAAATTTACTAATCATATCGGTTGGTAAACTATAAGCTAGTGTTAGTGCTTTAAGTCTTAGATAAGAAGCATCTTCTACAAAGCGAGTAGAAATTCTAGAGTTATCTGTATTTCCAGGACTTGCCTTTGGAATAGTAGTCACATCACCTCTTCTTTTCCATCTATTTAGTACTGCTGTCGACTGACTTTTTGCATCTGTCATTCCTTCAGTATCAATTCTAGTAGCATTCAGCATTTCGTTGCCATGAGCTCCTTGGAAAAACACATTTAAAGTAATGCCTTTCCACATTAATGTATTTGTAAAACCATAGATAAAATCAGGGTTTGCATCTCCAATTATCTTCCTATCGTCTGGCGAAGGATTAAAAGTAGAATTACCATCACCTCCCATATAATATGCATTACCTGTTGTAGGGTCAACACCTAAAAATTCGTAACCATAAATAGCTCCCAATGTTTGTCCTTCTTTAATCTGAATTGCTTCTCCTCTTCCAGCAATACTCCCAACATAAATTTCTTGACCAACTAAGTTTGTTACTGTATTTCTATTGAATGAGATATTAAAATTAGTACTCCATTTGATCTCTTTATCTACATTCACTGTATTTAAATTAAATTCAAGTCCTTTGTTTTCTAATGCTCCAATATTCTGAATAGCATTATCATAACCTGTTGACCTAGGTAAAGGAGCATTCAATAAAAGATCTGATGTTCTTTTTATATAAGCATCAACAGTTAATTCTACACGATCATTGATTAAACCGATATCAATACCAATGTTTGTTTGTTCTGATTCTTCCCACTTTAATTTTTGATTCTCAATTGAAGCTGGATAAGAACCTGGTTGTGCAATACCACCAATTGGATAATTAGCTCCTGAACCAACCTTACCCATATAAGCATAAGTACCTATATTATCATTACCCACAATACCATATCCAGCTCTTAATTTCAGATCAGAAATAAATTCTACATCTTCTAAGAAAGCCTCTTCAGATACTCTCCAACCTGCAGAGAATGAAGGAAAAACACCCCATCTATTTTGCGGACCAAACACACTAGAACCATCTAAACGTATATTGGCTGTAAATAAATATTTATTATTGAAAGCATAGTTTACACGACCTAAAAAAGATGCATTAGACTTTTCTGCTTCTGTTGCAGATGCTGCAGCTATTTCCGAACCTCCATTAGGAGTTGTAATCGCATCTGAAGCAAAATTTCTCCTTTCTATATTACTACTCTGCCAATGGTATTTCTGAACTACTGCACCAACCAGTGCTTCTACTTTATGTCTATTAATCAGTTTATTAAAAGATAGAGTATTATCAAAAATATAGTAAGAGTTGTTATTCTGATTTACAATAGATTGGCCATTTAGAGCTCTACCATAAGATGTTTTATAAGGGTCTAAAAAGTAATCGTATTTATCAGTATTATTATCAATACCAATATTTGATTTAAATTTAAAGTTCTCTAAAAATGTTACCTCAGCATAGAAATTACCCAAGAATCTTTTGTTATTAAATCCTCTTTTAGAACCATCTGTACTTGCAATAGGGTTTTCCCAATCTTGGAATGGGTTAGAAGTAAATGTTCCATCTTCGTTATAAACTCCAATTACAGCTGGAGTAGTTAAAGCACCTAATAATACACCTCCTTGGTTTACAGCTGCGTTATCTTTAACGTCAACATCATTGTAATCTACATAAGAAACTCTAGTACCCACTTTTAACCAGTTGTTTACATCTTGATCTAGATTTACTTTAAAATTAGCTCTATTCATTTCAGAACTTCTTACAGCACCTTGAGCACCTGTAAAACCACCTGAAACATAATAATTTGTTCTATCAGATTTTCCAGAAATTGCTACCTGATAATTTTGAGTATACCCGGTTTGGAAAACTTCATTTTGCCAATCTGTATTTTCTTGGTATTTACTCCAATCTGTATTATAACCCATTTCAGTCATTAAATCTCGGTATTGTTCACCGTTTAAGACTTCTTGTGTTCTCCATACTTCATTTACACCACCATATACATCTAATGATACAGTTGGTTTAGAAGATGTACCTTTCTTAGTTGTAATCAGAACAACGCCATTTGCACCTTGTGCTCCATAAATTGCAGCAGCTGATGCATCTTTTAATACAGAAACACTTTCTATATCTGATGGACTTATTGATCTAGTATCTGTTGTAGGTACGCCATCTACTACATATAAAGGTTCTGCTCCGGCATTAATTGAGTTCGTACCACGAATACGCATCGAAATACCTTGCGATGGTTTACCTGAAGATGCTTGAACTTGAACACCTGCAACTTTACCTTGTAATAAAGATCCAACCTGTGTATTAGGACGAGACTCCATATCTTCTGCTCCAATAACACTTACAGAACCGGTTACATCCTTTTTACTTTGTGTACCGTATCCAATCACAACCAATTCTTCCAACTTTACCATGTCTTCTGACATGCTTAAGTTAATTGTTGTTTGGTTTCCGACAACAATCTCTTCGGTTTGCATTCCAATGTAACTAAATATTAATGTTGAATTAGCGTTCTCGATTTGTATTTTATAGTTACCATCAAAATCTGTGGTAGTACCGCTATTCGAATTCTTTAATAAAATAGTTACTCCAGGTATTGGAGACCCTTCTTCATCTGTTACAACACCATTTATATTTCTTTGTGCAAATGATATTGTAGATGTTAGTAGTATAATTAAAAAAGCACTCCATAATCCTGAGGAGTCAAAAAACGTAGTAAGTCTAGTCATTATAGTATAAACTTAAAGTCGTTCAAAATAGATTTATAAAAAATATGTTTAATAGGGATTGTAAAATTTACATAAGTCAGCTGGTTTCCCTATCGAACATTACAAAGTTGGGTAAGTAAAAGTGTATGTCCTACGCATAGTAGTAAAATGGTAGACACTACATTAATTCAATCATCTAATTAACAGCAACTTAACAATATTTTAATTTATAAAATAGTAGATGTTTTATAGAACAAAAAAATCTATATTCTTTGTTATACATCCCCAATTCTCATAACATAGTCATCAAAATTCTCTCTATCTACAATCGATTTATTTTTAATCTTTACTCTGTAATTATAAATTGTAGTAACCGAGTTCCCTAGTAATTTAGAGATCTTAGCACTATCATTTATACCAAGTCTAACGAGTGCAAATATTCTTAATTCAGTATTTAATAAATCTTTGTTCTTTATTAAAACGGGTTGATCAGGTTCTAATAATTTATTAAAATCATCTACAAAAGTGGGGTAAATATGTAAGAAAGTTTGATCAAAATTCTTGTAAAAAAGTTTCATTTCTTTTTTACGAACATCATCATCCTTCAACTCCTTTAGTAATTCTCCATATTTTCTAGCTACCAGCATTCTTTTTGTATGTGTGCTTTGGTATTCTAATTTCTCAATATAATCGCTGCAGATTTTTAAGAACTCCCCTATATAAATTTCTTTTATAAGGTTCGTATTTGTCAAATCAGTGTGGAGTTTTGTAAGCTGCTCATTTGCTTTTTTCTGTTCTGCATTAGATTCTCTTAATTTATTGTTTATTTCAACGGTAGTATTTCTAACGGAGCGTACAGATTTTACCTGCTTGTAAATAAAAATTATAGCCACAAAAAGAATGATAGACATAATTGTGATAATTATATTAAAACTCTCCAAGCGTGATTTTTGACTTATCAACTGTGCTTCATAAGATTGAGAAATTACAGGCAAGATGTTCGCTATCTGAATAGCTCTTAATTTTGAATTATAAAACAAGGCATCTTCATAGCATATGTTTATGTATTTATACGCTCTTTCTACATCTCCTTCATGATATAACTTAAAAGCTAGTGTAGACAGGGATGCATTATCTTTTATCACTCCCTTAATATCTGAAATTGCTGAAAGTATTAAATATTTTTTTTGATTACTATCGTCTTTTGCCACTTCATAAATTAAAGAACGCTGAAAAGCAATTTTAGAATAATTATGTTGTCCGATAGAATACCTTGATAAACGTAAAGCATTTAGTTTTTTTGCTTTATCTAATTTTCTATTGTCAAGTGCTCTTGTTTCTAATATTTCTAAATTACTTTCAGAATTCTCTGGTAAAACTTCTAATAAAGAATCACAATAATTAATGTATTTATTCTGATAACCTTGCTTAATTATTTTTGTTGGAGAGTAGTAGTAAAGTTGGTTGTATAATTCTTTTCTTATTAAGAAATACTTTACTAATAAATCGTTTGATAAATTCCGAATATCTAAAGCATCAAGTATTTCACTACTTTCTTGATAGATACCTGCTATCACTAATATTCTAGCTAAATTTAATCGACTTTCATTAATTAGTTTTTGTTCATTTAGTTGTTTGGCCACATCAATAGCTACGTATGCAAAATGTAAGGCTCCATAAAATTCAAACACTAAATATTGCTCATATATTTCTGTAGCATAAAAATATTTATCCTTTAAATCTGTTGTATCATTCTCTAACAATACCCTAAATTCATTAATACTATTGTTTTTTTCTTTTAGATAGATCTCCCTTTTTTCAATTGCATCATCAAGGACCTTAAATAAAGAATCTGTTTCGTTTTGGGCTATTGAAAAATTAATAATGCCTACAATCAAAAAAATACATAATCGTATTGATAGTTTCATTTCTATAATTTTAAGGTCATAATAAAACGCACTAAATAAATTAGGTTGTATAGTTACGTTATCTTAATAAACTTAAAATTATGAAAATAATTGCAATAAATTGTATTTTTCTTATGCTATTTATACCACTCAGCTTTCCTTTTATTTAGTAAGGATGATTTTTAATTAAACTTTATCATGGTCTATTTAATACTAAAGAAATTATCAATTTTTGTAAGAATAAGATAAATTTTAGCTCCTATTTCAAAAGAATTATAGATACATAACACTAAATTTTATTTTTAATAGTGATCAAGGTATCCTATGTACAATGTTATTGTATCCACCGTTTATTTTATTTGGACCCTAGTAAATTTATGATTGGGATGAGAGATAAAAGTTCTTACATTTGCGGCAATAGCGTAACAGAACAAACATTCTTATATGAAATTAATTGCAAGAACCTTTGATAAGGTAATTGGTTTTAAATTGACTCAGCCATTATTTCTCTTATCTGCACTTATCATGTTAAGTAGTCATGATTTGTATATTAAAATGGAAACCTACTTCTTGAAACCTAATCAAGAAACAACCCTCAGTTTATACAATGGCACTTTTGAGAGTAGTGAAAATAGTATCACTCGTAACCGTATTTTAGATGCATCTATTGTCAGTCATGGAAATAGACAAACCATAGATTCAAGTAAATGGAAAGATCAGGACAGTACTATTACACAACTTTCTTTTACTGCGGGTAATGCCGGAACTTATGTAGTTGGGGTATCAACAAAAGCAAATACTTTAGCACAATCTGCTTTCGATTTTAATGTTTATTTAAAACATGATGGTGTATTGGATATGCTATCACATCGTTTTGATAATGCATTATTGGATCAAGATGTTGTAGAGAGTTATCAAAAACATGTAAAGGCAATTTATCAGGTAGGAGAAGTAAAAACAGATGATTGGAATACAGTTTTAGGTTATCCTATTGAGTTTATTCCAATGGAAAGCCCCTACAAGAAACACACTGGAGAAACTATTGATATAAGATTATTAGTAGATGGTAAACCCGTAATTAATCAATTAGTTTATGCCAATCATAAAGGAATAGCTCATACTCATGATGGTGGTGAAGCCCATTCACATACCCATGGTCAGAAATTAAGAACGAATGAACAAGGTATTGTTACCGTCACGCTAGATGAAGATGGAATTTACTATCTCAGAACAATTCATATGGTTGAGGTAAACAATGCTGAAGTAACTCATAAATCAAAATGGGCAACTTTATCTTTTGAAGTAACCAATGAACATGGTACTCATAATTCTCATCACCATAAAGAAGAAGGCATTCCAACTTCAGGTTTTATAGTAGTGAGTATCGCTATCATTGGTTTGTTATTTATTTACTTTAAATATAAGGGCTAGTTATGAAAGTGAATTTAAAAAAAGTACTTCTATTCATCTTCTTATTTATCCCTTTTTTAGGGTTTGCTCATGATGTAACAAGTGCAGATCAGGAATTACTCAAAACAGGAGGGTTATTCGCTTACCTTAGAGTAGGTGCCACTCATATGCTAACAGGTTACGACCATTTGCTATTTTTAGCAGGAGTAGTTTTTTATTTAAAAGGATTTAAAGATATACTAAAATTTATTACTGCCTTTACTATTGGGCATTGTATTACGCTTATTGGAGCTACATATTTAGGTATTACTGCAAATGAACATTTAGTTGATGGAGTGATTGCACTAAGTATTTTGTATAAGGGTTTTGAAAATTTAGGAGGTTTTAAAAAGCTTGGTATTAACGCCCCTAACTTACTAATAATGGTAGTGATTTTTGGGTTAATTCATGGTTTTGGTCTCTCCACTAAATTACAATCTTTTGAAAATGGAAATAACGATTTCCTAGCTAAAATTCTTTGTTTTAACCTAGGAGTTGAAATAGGACAAATTCTAGCTCTTATACCTATTGTGTTTATCATTACGTATTCTCGTAAATTGACAGATTTCCCAGCATTTTATAAAGCAGTAAATTGGTATTTAATGATTGCTGGTGTTGGGTTGTTTGCTTATCAGATGTATTTGTTTTAAAGCTAATATTATTAAGTTTTGGTCCTGTTATATTTGATCAAACTTAAGATAAGTTTTAATTAATTTGTCTAGTTTTTTATGGTAAATCCTCAGTTATACCTTCCATCATTAGCTCAGGGCTTAAATCCTGGACTAATGATGGTGATACTTAACCTATACTACTCCATTATTCAAGACCATATGTATCGGTTCAAACTTTTTGTGGTCAATCTATTTATCTACTTTTTTCTTGTGTAGATAAGGAGAGAGAGGTTAAAAGGTTTGCTTAGTAAGTTTTTTCATGTTTTTTTATTATGTCTCGTCCTGAATTAGTGTACAATTTCTAAATGAGAAGACATTACCTTACAATCAAAGTTGAGTCTATTTGAAAATCAAGTTGTTGGGTGCCCTATGTAAAAAAGCTTTGATTGAACTATATAAATACAGAAATCAATTTGATAGTTTTATTTCCTGCTCAGTCAAGAAATAATTATCAAAAAAAAACAAGTCTTTCAAAGCTTCCTTACCCAAATTAATATGCCTGTTACAGGCATAGATGCGGCAATTAAAGTGGCAATAAAATATAGAATTATGCCTGGTAAACCCATTATTTCGCCTGTATGTAGGGGTAATGAAATGGCTGTAAATTGTTTGTGTAGTGGTTGATCTGTAAACTTTTGAAGTGACTTAAATTCTCCTTCTTTCGTATATTCTATCTCATCTGGTAGAATTGCTTTAAGTAAATTTTCTTGGTTAATTTTAGTGATGTGATAATAGGCTTCTTCCTCAGTTGGGAAGTCTAAAATGGTTATGGCTTTATAAGGTAATTTCAGGTTTACATCACTTAATAAACTATCTAAAGAGATCTCTTTCAGTTCTTTTTGCTTATCAGATTGACTATCAATTACATCATCTAAAAAAGAAGCAAACACATTAGACATTTCTGCTTTGGCAGCTTCCGAACTGTTTTCTGATAAGACAGCCACACCTCCTAACGAAACTATTATACCACTTTTCACCCAAGAATAAGAAACATATAAACCTGTAACTGAAATAAATAATAGCAATATAAAAGTATAAAAACCGAGTGTATTGTGTAGGTCATAAATTACTCTTGGCAACTTGGCCGACCATTTAATAGTTAGCCCTTTTTTAAGTTGTGTAGTTTTTTTAGGAAACCATACTACTAACCCTGATAGTAATAGAACAACAAATATTAAAATTGATGCACCTACAATCTGTTTTCCTACTTTTCCAAGTAATAACTCTTTGTGTATTTGCTTCATTAAGTTGAAGAAATCACCCGCAGAGCTACTGCTTGTTCCTATTATTTTTCCATTCTCAGGGTGTACATAAAAATGTCCCTCTTCATCAGTTTGATCTTTATAGGTAACTAAAATATTTCTTGATGTAGTTTCAGGAATTGTTATACTCGTAATCAATAAGCCCTCTGATTCAAACTGATTTTGAAGTACATTTATTGAAACAAAATCGTCTCCTTTACTATCCCTCGAAAAAACAACATCATAATTAAGCAATTCTTGTATTTGTGTTTTAAATGAATAGGTTGCTCCACTCATACATACCACAAAAACTACCACACTCGACAAAAGTCCGAGCCACAAATGTGACACGGACATGATGTATTTAAAAATGCTTTCGTTCTTTCTCTTTTTTCTTAAAAGTGATTTCTTCAGTCGCATTACCCTTTTTCGTTTTTACCTCTGTAGTTTTCTTTTTTAATTAACTCAAGATATTGGGCATATTGCTCTTTCGTAAACACTTTTTGTAAAGCTTCTTTTCTATTGTTATCAAACTGTTGCCAGTATTCTGCAGCAGCCTCACCATTACCGTGGTAATAATCGTGAGCATCTCTGTATGCTTTTACAAATGCTTCATTAACTGCATTATACATTTTAGCTTGTTGCTCATCTAAAGATAATTCAGTAATAACTTCTTGCTTAAGCTCATCAGAATAATCTGATTGGAAAGGCATATATCTTTTAACGTACTCATGATAAACTTCAAATTGAGTAGCAGTAAGAATAGGCTTTACCTTTTGTTCTTGTGCAACATAAGAAGGCTTTACAATTTTAATATATTTTGCCTTACTCATTTTACCAGATGCTTTTAAAGCTTCTATCTTAGCAGCTCTATCTGCATCAAATTCAGCATTAATGGCATCAAATTTTTCTAACTGATCAGCTGATAAACCCAAAGACGATTTTACTTTTTCAAAATCAATTCCTCTTCCTTTTTTCTGTTCTGAACATGAAAAAGCAAAGAACGCAAGTAGAATAATTAAATATTTTTTCATTGTTGTAGTTTTTTATTTTAGTAAATACCTTGAACATAAACATTACCACCATCTAATTGTAGACCTGGTGTTGCAGTTGTATTTTCGATTTCATAGACAAAAGATTCTCCACCATTAGGGCTTATTGCCATATAGAATTTCTCTCCTTCTACTACAGCATTTTGGTATTTAAATAGATCAGAATATGGAATTCCTTCTACTTTCTCGATTGTTTTATTGATCACATCAACTCGAGCTAAATACCAGTTATTATCATCGTCAATAGATTTATCTTCTATAGCCACATACCCTTTACCGCCTCCAATGTGGAACCAGTTTACAGAACCAAAACTACCGCCTCCTAGCGTTTCTGTTACATTAAAAGAATACGAATTGTCGTAATCTCCATCTACTAATTTTGTAAAAACAACATCAGCACCATCTACAGGCCAGTTCACTTGGTATACTGCATTTTGGTATTCATACATAGAACGACCTCTATAACCGTAATTATGTCCTTTAGACTGAGAAGAATGTACAATAGAATAATTTTCAAAAGATGGGTAATCCAACACAATTGTAGCTAAGTCATCTGCAAAACCATCAGGATTACCATTAATCTTTTGTTGTGTACCAAAATAAACTTTCCCATTCATAACAACAGGAGCATCTACTCTAGAAACATACGCATCATTTTCTGCATATTTCCCTAAAGAAATTTCTTCCGTTTCTTCAATCTGTAAACCAGGAATTTTCATTTTTACAACTTGAAGTGTTACCTCTACTTCATTTTGTGCGTTTGGTTCAGAAGTAGCCACATAAAAAGCCAATAAACTTTCGTTGCTCACTACTTCAAATCTTGGGTGAGTGCCTACAAATTGTTGTACACTAATCTCAGTTAGTTGATTATAAGATGATTTTCCATCGTATTCTAATTCTCTAATTACCCCTGTACCATAGTTAAGGTTATAAATTAAACCGTTTGCTTCTGCAAGATATGCAGAACGTTCACCTTTCATTTCTGTTCCATTAGCAACAATAGAAAAATCTCCCTCTGTTAAAGAGTTTGTTGGCGCCATATAAACCATAGCTGCATCAGTTGTAGAAACATCTGCTGCAATATTAAATACCTTTTCTGTTGGATCAATTGGTGTTTCGTTTGTAGTATCATCGTTATTACATGATGTAATAGAAATAATTCCTAAAAATGCGAATACTTTGATAAGGATATTTGATTGATAAAATTTCATCATCTATATAAATTAGATTCTTAAAAAATAGAATAATTGATTTTCATAAATACACCTCTGCCAGGTTGTTGAATGGCAAAGTTGTCGAAGACTTGTTCGTTAAAGATGTTTTTTACATCAATACTTAAAGACATTTTTCTTTTTGGGAAGCTGTAACTCACTCCTGCATTATTTACAAATTGAGTAGGTATCATATCTTTATCATACTTACCAATAGATTCCCAATTTCTATAAAACTCGTGTACGTAACGGATCGTCCAATACACGCTTAAATTTCCTTGTTCCTGTATTACATCTCTAAAATTATAACGAACACTGCTGTTTATCTGAAAAAACGGTTCGTTCTTTAACCTAGAGTTATAATGTAGATTTTCATTTCCATTCTGATCATACTTTGCCTTGTCTCTTGCATCTGTATATGAGGCAGAGAAAGTAACATCCAATTTAGAATCGTAGTTATAATCTACTTGAAAATCTACTCCTTTACTTAAAATACTTGTAAGGTTTTCGTACACAAAATAATCTTGTCCACCGGTTACAAAAGTTGTTTGTTGTATTAAGTCTGTAACATCTCTATAAAAGAAGTTGGTAGATAATGTTAAGCTATGCGGACCAAAATAAAGTGTTCCATACCTTAAGCCTAAATTGATATTTTGACTTTGTTCTGGCTTTAATGAGTCTGTCGCAAAAACATTTTGAGCATCGTTACCAAAAAGTTCGTTCGCTTTAGGTATACGAATTGCTTTTTCATAAGATAAAGACACCAAAAAATCTGATGTTAATTGGTAACTACTTGCTATTCCATATCCATAATTGTGGTCTTGGCTACTTTTATGATATGGAACATAGGTATTGTTTTCATACACAGCATCTACATTATCGTAGCTATATCCATAATATTTACCAAATACATTGGTCTTTAATTTATTATCAAATGCTCTGTTTTGTAACGATAAGCCCATGATATTTTTCGTCATGTTTTGCTCATCATTTAAAGCTCTTTTCCCTACCTCTGCCATTGGGTCGTCAGATACTCTATTAAACTTTGTAAATACCTGATTAAAAGTAACTGTATTGTTATCGTTTAAAGCATAATTAATATTGATACGGTTAATAAACGTCCCTTCGTCTGTTTTAGCCAAAGTTGGTGTACCTTGTTCTCCACCTACAGGTTTTGTATTCCAAACTTCGCCGTACCAATTGTATACATTTTTTGTAGTATCCACCACCTGACGTGTTCTTTCTGAATAAGCAGAAAATAGACTTACATCTAAGCCTTTAGCTAAAAAGTCTTTTTTGTTGTACGATAAACTTGGCATAACCGTACTCTGAGTATAATATCTTTCGCCATACGGAATTTCCATAGTTGCTCCATGTTGTACTTCTTTGTACATATCAGAAGCTAGAAAACTGATAAAAAATTGATCTGCCCATTTTTTATCTGTAAAACCAATATCTAATTTAGTACCGTAGGCTTCGTATCCATCATTAAAACGTTTTGCTTTAACGCTTCTATCAATTCTACCTGTTTCTGGATCGGTTACATAAACATCTTTGCCCCACACTTCATAATTATTATCGGAGTAGTTATAAAATGCAGAACCCCTAAACGTAAAACCAGATTTTTCATCACGGTAGTTACCACTAATAGAAGTTTGGTGTGTATTAAAAGAACCACCAGAATAAGAAACATCTAATGCTTTGTCTGTTTTATTTTTAGTCGTTATATTAATTGCACCACCCAAAGCATCACTTCCTAATTCCACAGGAACAACCCCTTTGTATACCTCCATTTTTTCTATAATTGATACTGGCAATGAATTAATAGAATACGAACTTCCGTAATATTCCATTGGTACTCCATCAATAAAAAAGCGAATAGCATTACCCGTTAATCCATTGATACTATAGGACGCATCCGAACCCATTCCTCCTGTTTGTCTTACTGTAATTCCAGGAGTTTCATCAAGAAGGTTATTTAATTGAATTGATTGAACTTGTACTTTTTCTGTAGAGATTGATTTTGCCGCAAAACCTTGCGTTTCCATCTTGGTAGCTTCAGATTGTTCAACAATTAATACTTCATCTAATTGCGTTTGCTCTTCTTCTAGTTGTACATTTAATGTATATGAAGCATTGGAAGTTATTGTAATTGAATGTTCTGTTTTTTTATAACCTGTTCTTGCAATTACAACTTTATGCACTCCTTCTTTTAAATTAGAAATGGCAAAATTCCCAAAATCGTTAGTGTAAGTACTTTTTTTAGCCGATTCTACTAAAACGGTACAAAAAACAACAGCCTCACCTGATTTTGCATCAGTAATTTTCCCTTGTAAGTTTCCATTAGTTTGTGCTAAAACACCACTGACAAAAAAAATGTATAACGTAAATAATAACAGTAATGCTTTAGATTGCATTGATTTCTATATTTATTTAGATCAATTTTAAATAACAACGCAATGTTACTAGTTAACCTATTTTATTACAATAGCATTTACATTTGTTAGATATATTTATTTAGATTAATTACAGATAAGTGATTTTGGTCACCAGAATCAGTAGTTGTATATAATGTTATTGGATTGCGTTAAGAGTTTTATCTTTTAGAATACTCATAAATAAAAAATAAGTCCGTTAATTTTAGGCATCAAATCTTACAACCATTCAACTATTTTTTTACATAAAAAAGGGTAGCAATTAAATTACTACCCTATATTTTAGTTTATATACAAAACAATTATTCTTCTAAATGCTTATGGAGTGTAAAATTTGAAATCAATCATATCTTATTGATTATGCTCATAAATGGTCTTAAAAAAGGAATCCCTAAAATTACTATCTAGGTAATTTTAGGGATTATCAAGAATACATTTACTTTTAAAAAAGACTATTCAACAATTAACTTCTTCGTAATCATCTTACCGTCAACAGAAATCACGATAAAGTAAACACCTGCATTTAAGTCTTTAATTTCTAACTTAATAACAGCTTTGTTATTTACCTTAATTTCTTTTACAACAAGTCCAATTGTATTATACATTTCAATAGTTCCACTCGATATTTTATTAAAGTCGATATTAAAATAACTTTGTGAAGTAGGATTAGGGTAGACAACTATATTTTGAAGAACTTCATCATTTTCTACAATTGAAGTAATTGGAGCATCATCTACAGTATTTAACACAGAAGTTATTGTTACAGTTGCAATAAAATTACCATCAACTGTAGTTGCGTTTACATTTGTAACCCCACTTTTTATAGCGGTTACAACTCCATTTTCATCCACTGTAGCTACGGAACTGTCATCACTGGTCCACTTAATATCTTTTACAGTTGCATTAGTTGGTAGAATAGTACCTTCTAGTTGTTCATCTTCTCCAACATAAATACTTAATTCAGATTTATTTAAAGTGATTCCTGTTACATTAATTTGTGTTACAAAAGTAACTATCGAAGTCCATCCAGACGTATTAGTGAAATTTACAGCACTTACCTTAACCTCATAAGTTGATAATACATCGAGCCCAATTAACATATACTCATCTTTATTATCATTATAAATACTATCTATTTCTACCCAATCTTGTCCTTGTTTTCTAAACGCAATTCTATGATAAGTAGCATTACTCCCTTCTGTAAAAGAAATTGATGCTGAAGTATCTGAAGCTTTTACAGCTACATTTGAAGGTGTACCAACATTCCCATAAGAGATAGAGGTAACCTCAATTGTTGCTATTATCTCATTCAGATTGTTTAACGCTGTAACCGTCGCTTTTCCACCCCCAATTGCATTAATTAAACCTGTTTCATTTACTGTTACAACAGATGTATTGTCGCTACTCCAAGCTATTGCACCTTCTTTCGTTAATTTCTTCGTTTCTCCTACAGATAATGTTACTTCAATTTTTTCTTCTCCCTCATCCTCTTCAAAACCTCGGTCTTTAACTTTGATAAATTTCTGAGAAATTAAAATACCATTTCCTTCTAAAATAACACTATAAACCCCTTGTGGATAAGATGACGCTTCTATTTCAATATCGCCATTAATTACAGCATGTGATTGTTCCTCCATTAAAGAATCTAATAAATTAACCACTTTTAGTGTACCATTATTTACAGTTGTATTTATAGAGGCCACTAATTTATTTTGCACTAGTCGTTGTGATAACGATAAATGTTGCTCTTCATCTCCACTAAAAAAACCAACATCTGTTGGCTTTGCAGTGTTACCAAAGAAATCCTTACCTCCAGCATTTTCAACATCAAAGCCATTGGTTCTTTTAGAAACTAAAGCAGCATAATGATTACCTTCAACAGTACCAATCGTTGGGTTACTATCTAAAGCATTTGTAGTGCCATGATATGCGTTGTTAGCAAAAACATTATTTGTACTTGATGTCATGTTAAAAGCCATTGGTTCTACACCATAAAAAGTATTATTATAAAATTTAGTTTTATCTGCAAAGCCAAACCAACTATTTGATTTTACAAATTCTTTATCTACCGAAGCAGGCTTTTTAGGTGCATAAATTGTATTATTATAGATCTGTGCTTCTGTAACAGGGCCAGCAATATGAATAGCAGGAACTTTGTTAGCGTATTTCTTCCCATCTGTACGGAAACCATCATTTATACTCAAGTTATACCTTACAATTGGTTTAATATTCTTAGCTGTTTCTTTAGATCCATCATTACAAATCAAAACAAAGCCACCTACATTGTCAAAACTATAATTGTATTGAATAATAGTATTTTCGCAATTAAAATCAGCATCATACCCCTGCCCATCGTGCTTTGCCTGATGTCCGCTTACTTGATTGTGTTGAATAATGGTATTTACAGAATTAAAAGCCCAAATACCTGCTGCTGCATTATTTTCTAAATCTAAAAGAGGTGAAAAATCTCTACAAATATTATATTCAACAATTGCATTTTCCATCCCGAAAGCAACAATTGCGTCACCTGGTATTCTTTCAATTAAATTTTTACGAATAAGTACATTTTTATTTCTAAATGGTGTCTCCAATCCAAAATTGTAATTGCCATATATACCATTTCTTACTACATCATAAATATGATTTCCTTCAATAAGAACATCAACAACTCTACTCCTAGTGGTACTTCCTGTATTTTTAACTAATATTCCACCACCTTGGCCATCGTTCTTATCTTGTTCACCGTTTATATCATGGATATCGCAATTTTTTACTTGAGTACCATAGATTTCCCCTTTATTATTTGCACGAATTTCAATACCATATCTCCCCCCTAATGGCAATTCGCCCCTGTTTGTTACTTCAAAACCATCAAAAGTAATGTATTCACAATTCATTAAATGTACGGCCATCGTGCCTTCTCCATTACCTTTTATATGTGGTTTTGCTCCTGTACCGTATGAGCTAAAAGTGATCGGGTTTTCTTTAGTTCCTTCAAAGTTATTCAACACTAATTGCCCTTCCCATACTTGATCTGTATGGAATAATATAGAGTCGCCAGGCACATATTTTGTTCTAAAGGATTTCACCTTAGTAATTGTTTTCCAAGCCGTTTCTTTCGTCAATCCGTTATTGGCATCTGCTCCATTTTCTATATCTACATAGTAAGTATTTTGAGCAATAAGTTGTAAAGAATTGAAAATTAGAAATGTTAGTAGTACTAATCTTTTCATCATAATTTTGTTCGTTAAGGAGACAAATAAAAGAGCCCTCCCAATTGTTAAAAATCAACATCTATAACTGCAAGTGTTGAATGCACAATATATGACTGAGATGCAGGAGATATCCATCAAAAATTTACATATACGTAGCACATTTTGACTTTTTTAGAGTATCTGCTATTATTTTATTAAAATTACCTCAAGCAACACTTCAGATTGATGTATTTAATGTAAGTCTTTATATAAATGAGATAAATTTCACGATACAAAAAGAAAGTCTTTCTATGGTTTTTACTGCCATAAAAAGACTTTCCGTTTTTGAAATTATAAGTAATTATTTAATGATTACTCTTCTTGTTTCTATAAAATCATCTGTAATGATTTTCATAAAATAGATACCAGAAGCCCAACCTGTTACATCAATCTTACAATTTGATACTTCTTTACCTTTTACTATTTCATGTAGCTGCCCTATACTATTATACACCTCTACATTAAAAGCTGTTAATGAATTTTGCATTACAATGGTTACAAACCCATTGTCTATTGGATTAGGATAGATACTAATTTCATTTTCTAAGCTAGAAACCTCAGATGATTTTCTTGCATTACTCCCAGCAGTTGAAAAATCTACTATTGGAGACCATGAAGAAAGTCTAGTACTGTTTATGCCTCTCATTCTAAATCGATAATTTGATTCTGGAATAAGATCAGTTAAAAGATATGTATCTATCGCACTGTTAAAAACACTATCAATTTCAACCCATCCTTTTCCATCAATTTTATATTCCAACCTATGATAAGTAGCATTACTACTTTCTACAAATGAAACTAAAGCTGTTGTTTCTGTTGTGGTTACCTCAATAATAGAAGGTACACTTACAACACCATCTGATATAGAAATTACTGTTGCTGTTGCATAAATAGTACCGTCTAAAGTAGACACCGTAATTGTTGCAGCACCGCCACTAATTGCTTCAATTACTCCTTGGTTATTTACCTCTACTACTGTCGGGTTGTCTGTACTCCACATTAATTCTGCAGCTATCCCAGCAGGTAGTACATTAGCAATAAGTTGATGATTCTCGCCAACGTTTAATTGCAGGTCAGTTTCGCTTAATGAAATACTCGTGATATTTAAAGCAGATACAGTAAATGTAATGCTTTCAGTTGCTGCATTGAATGTTCCGTTACCTGCTTGTGAAACAGTTATAGAAACTTCTCCAGTCTCTCCTGTTAAAGAAAGGGTTGTTCCTTCCAAAACTACAGGTCCAGAAACAGTATAACTTAATGGTAAACCTGATGTAGTTGTTGCAAGTATATCAAAATCTGCAGCGGTAACCGTTTTGTCTTCTATAGGTTCTATAGCAATTACTTGATCTTGTTTTATAGTGCCACCTCCATTATTCTGACCATAAATATAAACACCACTTAGTTGTGTTCCCCAATCATTTTCTGATTTTAAAACAACCTTTACATATTTTGTTTCTTGTGATAAATCTTGGTCAGAAATGATTGCAAATTTATGAGAATGACGATACAAATCAATTGCTTCGTTAGCTTGTCCTTCATTATTAATAATGTCTTCAATAAATAAAGAAACTGACCTAGTAGCCACTTTAGTAAACGTTATATTGTCTGAAGAAGTATACAATTCTACTGCAGCATCTGTCAATACAGTATCAGAATTTACAATATTAGTACCACTATGGTGTTGTACAACTTCTACACGTATACCGCTTACATCGTCTACTTCATATGTTATAAATGCTTCTGCACCACTTTTTACAAAACGATATTTATCATTATGAAAACTATTTCCACTATCATTTGTCAAGTAATTATTATTTGATTTCTGGTAATAGATATTATCAGAACTAAAATCATCTGCTACAACAGGAAGAATAGCTTCGCTAGTTCTCATTCTATTTGGGTCGATATCAAAAATTGACGGGTCTACATCGACAGTAAGGTCATCCAGATTCATAATAATGTTTCTGTCCTCTTTAGAGAAAATTTCTACCTTACCCAATAGTGCTAAATTATAACCTGCTCCATCTCCTTCTAAAACCACTTTTACAAAGTTTGTATTCTGTGGGAATTCATTTGCATTTTGATAGGTTAAAATATTGCTATCCCATGTATAATTTCCTAAAATCTCTGTTGTTAAAACTTCATTCCAAGTTAAATTATCAGAAGATGCATATACTTTTAGTGTCCCGATATCATTTGGAACTTTCTTGCCATCCACAGTAATTAATGGAGCCCAAATTTCAATATTTATATCACCTGGGTTATTCACTTCATAAGTCAGGAAAGCATCTCCAGCAGCATTTCTTTGTAGTAAAGTATTGTCATGAACATAAGCATTTCCCCATGATACATTTGCTTTGCCTAAGTTCCCACTTGTTTCAAATGCATTATCAGTTGAACTTAGCTCATCCTGTAATAGTATTTCTGAATGAAGTTTATTTTTTAATTTTTGATCAAAAGCAGCTTTTACTTCAGCGTATGCAGGGTGATCAATTACATTAATAAACTCATTTTGATCGTATAGATGATCAAACAGCTCATCTTGTCCATCTGCATAATTATTATATCTAAAACGTTTACTTTTGATTCCGTAATTTTGGTGACTTTTTGTTTTGAAAAACCAATTCCCAATACAAGAGAAAGCCACTTCATCACCTTCAAAATCTTGTGAATTTACATCCATCAAAAATGGTTTTAGACTATGTCCGTCTAAATCTGCTCCTAATGCTGAATGCTTAGTATCACCAGTTAGGTAACACATATCTTGTAGCGTAGGGTAAATATCTACTAACGAGACCGGGTGATCTACTTTTTGTCCGCTTGTTGCCTTAAAAAGTGGAGATTTAATAATTAAAGGCACACGTGTTCCATGCTCCCAAAGGTTGTTTTTATGTGAGTAATCTTTTTCACCCATATTATAACCATGGTCACTATACAACATAATAATTGTATTGTTTGCAAACTTGCTGTTTTCTACGGCAGTCATTACTCTACCAACCATTTCATCTGCAAAAGCAACACTCGCCATATACCCTTGTAAGTACCTTTTTAGACCCTCATTTTTATCAATATGGCTGTGCTCTAAAACATCTACAATTTCATGTCCTCTACTAGAACGATCGTATGTAAAATCATCTCGATCGTCTAAAAATATTTCTGGTAATTGAACCTCCTCTAAAGGGAACATATCAAAATATTTATCAGGAACAACAAATGGAGAGTGAGGTCTAATAATTCCAACGGCCATAAAAAACGGGTCGTCACTATCCATGTCATTTAATGCTTTAATATTAGCTGCAGTCCATGCCACATTTTTTTCATCTGGCATTAAATCTCTGTCTTCTTCTGTTACATATCTAAATGCCGTTTTAGATGTAGTACTAAACCATCCTTCAGTATACCTTGATGCATTTTGCAAAGACGAATGTGTTCTCACTCGTGGTATATCAGATAACCTCCCATAAACACCATCTAAAGAACCACCAGCATCGTGCATTTGATGTACTGAGTTTTGATGCACTGCACCTCCAACTCCATTGTAAGCTAATGGACCATAATCGTGAGAGTTTTCATGAACATAATCCCACCAACTGTTTTCACCACTTGTTGAGTGTGTAATTTTACCAGTTTTATAGGTTGTATAACCATTGTCCATAAAATATTCGGAAATCAATTTAGATTCTTTTAAAACTACATTATTTTTCCAATTACTATTACCAGTACCAAAATGTTGTGATGTAATTGGCAAGATACCGTTCAAGAAACTAGCTCTTGATGGATCGCATAATGGTGCATTAGAATGTGCATTCATAAAAGATACACCTTGACTTGCTAAACGATCTATATTTGGCGTTTTTGTTTGCAAATGTCCGCCCATAAAGCCCGCATAATCGTTTAAATCATCTAAAACGATCATGACAACATTTAGTTTTGCCCCTACAATACTGAGTTCAAAAAGTTGAGTTGAAGATAAATTTCCTTCCGTAATTTTCACCTCTACTTTATAAACATTATCGTTATCCGTATCATTAGGAATTCCCAATTGAGGTTGAGTATTAAAAGATAAATCACCATTATTATCTATTGTAAAAGCATTTTGATCTTCTCCTCCAATAATCTCAAAACTTACGGCATTACTTGCCGACAATGTTTTTAATGTTAAAGCTTCTTGATTTTCAGGATAATTTTGATATTTATCAGTGATAAATATTGGCGCTATTGGTGTTGAACCAATCGAAAGATGTCCTCTATCATAATTTGTTTTTACAAAACCCAACGCATCTTCTAAAGTTCCATTTGTTTCATCACCCGTATTATCTCCGATTGATGAAGGGTAAATAGGCAATACATATAACCCATTTTGTGCTTGTTGTAATGGTCCAAATTTTATTAAATCAGCAGTAACATTAGCACTTTGCAAAAGGTTATTATTCCCTGTAAACAAACCTCTTGTTGTGGATGCATGAATGTAAGAAATTATATTAGCTCTAGCATTAACTGTGATAGTTCCAGTGGTAGAAATACTTAAATCTTCGCCATCTGCTCTATCATCACTTTCGCCTTTATTATTAAAAAAAATATTATTATATAAATTAATTGTACCTGTAGATCCGAAGAAGTTAACCCCTTCTACTTTATTTACAGCCGATGTACTATTATTTACAAAAGTATTATTTACTAAAGAAACATTTTGCGAATTAGTTCTAACGGCGCCACCAGTACCCGTACCACTCGCTTTATTTCCTGAAAATAAAGAATTCTCTATAGTTAAAGGATATCCACCTGAATTATTATTAACGGCTCCAGAATGAGACGCACTTTCGTTACCTATAAACGAAGAGTTTTTAATAGATAACTCTTGATTGGTAGCAATAGCTCCTCCTGAATTTGCAGAGTAATTATTAATAAAATTACAGCTTTCAATTTCAAGAACTGAGGCTGACTTATTGTTTATAATAGCTCCTCCCTGACCAAGATCGACACTGTTTTGAATAGTTAAGTTTTTAAACCTCACATTAATGCCAACAGTATTTATTGTGAAAATACGTGAATTACTTACTAAGGTAGGAGGATTGACTCCTGCTAGTAATTCAATTGCAGAAATATTATCACTTTGAACAATTGAAGTAGATGGTGAATCTCCTTCTATTGTAATTGATTTAGTGATCATTATTTGGCTTTCTGTTATTGTACCTAAGATGTGAATTGTATCATCATCCGCGGCAATGCTTAAAGCATAATCAATTGTAAGAAAGGGTGTAGATAATTCTCCATTATTAGAGTTTTCTCCAGTTGTACTCACGTACCAAGTCGTTGCAAATGTTAGACTAGTTGATAGTAAGATTAAGTTGATAGTAAAAAGTAATAATTTTTTCATTTCAAAAAAAAATTTAGTTGATAAGTGTTCCTTAAACACTAATGATATTGTGAATATAATCCTATGATTTCAGAATGAATAACAATACGTTTAAGTTAGTATAGATGTGGTTATTTTAGGTCAAAATACTATTGATTTCATCTTAATAAGATTGAATTTTAAATATTGATAATCAATTACTTAAATATGCAAAATGTGATTAAACACAAAAGCCTTTCTATTGATTAATAACCAATAGAAAGGTAATGTATATGATTGTTTTTCAAACCAATTATCTGATTGTAATTCTCTTTGTATACATCTTATTGTCAGTAACTATTTTAAGAAAATAAATACCTGATGAATACCCTGAAATATCAACCTTATAACGAGAAGTATTTGTACTTTTCTCTACTTTATATAACTGACCAATACTAGTATAAATTTCAATTATTAAATTGCTAGTTTCTTTTTGCAATACAATATTAGCCATCCCACTCGATATTGGGTTAGGATAGATACTAATATCCTGTTCTAAATTAGAAATTGATGTATTACCATTCAGTCTTGCATTACTTCCTGATGTAATAAATGTTTGAATTTTAGACCATGATGATAAACCTGTACCATTTACTGCACGCATTCTAAATTGATAAGTTGTACCTTTTAATAACCCTGTTAATTGGTAAATATCAACAGAGGTATTAAAAACACTATCAATTTCTACCCATAAACTCCCTCTTATACGGTATTCTAATCTATGATAAGTTGCATTACTTCCTTCTGTAAAAGCAACTTCTGCAGATGTTTCTGATGGAGAAATATCTAAAACTACAGGGATACCAACAGCTCCAGAACTAGTAGAAATAATTGTTGCCGATGTGGTTACATTCCCATCTAAAGTAGTTACAGTAATTGTAGCAATACCACCTGCTAAAGCTTCAACAACTCCCTGATTATCAACTTTAACAACTGAAGGGTTGTCACTATTCCACAATAACTCTTGGTTTGCAGCTTCTTGTGGTAGAATAGTGGCAATAAGCTGGTGTTTATCTCCCGTATTTAGGTTTACTTCACGCTCACTAAGTGTAATATCAATCTCATTTAATTGAGTTACAAAAGAAACAGTTGCCGACCATGCCGAAATATTGGTATTATTCATAGCACGTATTCTAAAATGATACGTTGTGTTAGCTTCTAAATCAGATAATTGATAACTATCTAAAGCTGTATTATAAACACTATCTGCTATTTGCCAGGGTTTCCCTTCTGCTCTATATCCTACTCTATGATAAGTAGTATTTTTTCCTTCAGTAAATAAAATTTTTGCAGAAGTTTCTGCCGAAATTACATTAGTGATTTGAGGTACACTAACCGCACCATTTGATATTGAAACAACAGTTATTTCACGTATTAATTCACCTTTATCATCAAAAGCAGAAATTAGTGCAACCCCTCCCTCTAAGGCTGTAATTATTCCATTATCATCTACAGAAACAACAACTTCATTATCACTTTCCCAAGACAATGTATTTTTAATTACCAGCGGTTTAACCTCTCCAACATTTAGAGTAATTTCATCTTCTAAAGTTTCTACAGGAGGTTTTGGTATTGGATTAGGTGTTGGTTCTAGTTCATCAAATTCAACATCTTTCACTTTTATAAACTTCTGAGTTGTTACCGATGAACCATCTTCCAAAATTACCATATATACTCCTTGAGGATAAGTTGAAACATCTATTGGTAATACACCAGTAACTGCATTGTGTTTTTCCATTAAAGAATCTACAAGATTTACTACTCTAACGTTAGCATTTGATATTGCTCCATCAATAGCAACCTCCAACGTATTGGCTACTAATCTTTTAGATAATGATAATATGCTTTGATCATTACTACTAAAAAAACCGACGTTGTTATTAGAAGCTGTATTCCCAAAGAAATCTTTTCCACCATTGTTATCAACATTAAAACCGTTTGTATTTTTATTAGTAAGAGAATCATAATGGTTTCCTAAAAGAGTACCAGCAATCGGGTTGTCATCTAAAGAATTTGTAGTACCATGGTAGGCGTTGTTAGAAAACACATTATTTTTACTTGTAGTCATATCAAACTGCATTTCGTCTACCCCATAAAACGTATTATTATAGAATGATGTGTTATTACTTACGCCAAACCAGCTATTCGATTTCACAAATTCCTTTGCTACAGAAGACGGTTTCTTAGGTGTATAAATTGTATTATTATAAATTTGAGCCCCTTCTACAGGTCCTGCAATATGAATAGAAGGTGCTTTGTTTGCGTATTTTTTGCCGTCGGTCCTAAAACCATCTCCAATACTTAAGTTATACCTAACGATTGGATTTGTATTAAAAGCAGTAGATTTAGAGCCATCTGAGCAGATTAGTAAAAATCCTCCTACATTGTCAAAACTATAATTGTACTGAATAACTGTATTTTCACAATTAAAATCAGCATCATAACCTTGGCCATCATGTTTAGCTTTATGCCCACTTACTTGATTGTATTGAATAATAGTATTTGATGAATTGAAAGCCCAAATGCCAGCTGCTGCATTATCATCTGCATCTAACAAAGGAGTAAAATTTCTACATATATTGTATTCTACTAAAGCGTTTTCCATACCAAAAGCAACAATAGCATCACCAGGTATTCTTTCAATTACGTTTTTTCGAATAACAATATTCTTATTTCTAAAAGGGTTTTCTAAACCAAAGTTGTAGTTTCCATAAATTCCATTTCTAACAATATCATAAATATGGTTGCCTTCAATTAGAACGTCAACCAAACGGCTTCTAACAGAGTTTCCTGTATTTTTAACAAGGATTCCTCCACCTTGGCCTTTACCTTTTTCCTGTTCACCATTTACATCATGAATATCACAATTTACTATCTGTGTTCCATAAATTTCACCATAATTATTTGCTCTAATTTCTATTCCATATCTCCCACCTTTTGGTTGTTCTCCTTTATTTGTTACTTCAAAACCATTAAAAGTAACATAGCCACAATTCATTAATTGTACTGTAGAACTCCCTTCTCCATTTCCTTTAATATGTGGTTTTGCTCCGTTTCCATAAGAACTAAAAACAATAGGAGCGGCTTTAGTACCAAAAAGCTGATTAAAGAAAAGCCTACCTTGCCAAACCTGTCCAGAATGAAATAATATGCTATCTCCAGGTTTATACTTCCAACTAGTGCTTTTCACTTTATCTAGTGTTTTCCAAGCCGAATTTTCTGATAAACCATTATTGCTATCTGCACCATTCATATTATCTACATAGTAGGTTGATTGTGCAAAAATAGTTGTTGTACCAAGAGCCAAAAATGTTAGTAAAAGTAATAATTTTATTTTCATAATATTTCATAGTTATTGATCTTTAGAATTTACTGAAATCATAAAAGTCATGATCACTAAACTCTCTCTTTAAGTGTTGATGCTACAATATATAGAGCGTTTTTTTAGAGAAATAACCACCTTTATACCTATAACAATCAGATCTTGACCTCCTATAAACTCCAAAACTAATTATTCATCAATTATTTAAATATGATATTAGAATAATTATATTTTCGAGGACTATTAGTCGAATTGTCTAATTATATCATAAAACACACTCCTGTTTGATAACACTGTACATAAGCTTTAAAGAACACTGACTTATTTGAAAATTCATGTAATAAAAAAAATCCATCAAGTAGTAATTAATTACTACTTGATGGATTAATATATATATGTACTACCTAAAATCTATTCTTCTCTTTGAGCAAGTGCTGCTGAAAATGCTTTATATCTTGATTTATAATCTCTAATAAAGTCATCAATATCTTTTAAACGTCTTTCATATTTGCCTTCACCCAATACTTTTAATTGTGAAGAGTGATAAGATACTTTTTTAAAGTTTTTAGTAAACAGATATGAGGCTGTTAAATTAAAATGTAATCCACCTGCTACTTTAGCATTAATCTTAGCCTTTTTATTCTTTATATCTTTTTCTTTTAAAGATAATTCCCAAGCTTCAATTGATGCATCTAAATATTCTTTTGCTTCAGTATAATCTGCTTCATTTTCAAGTAAGTTATATCCTAAAATAGCATTGTTAAAAGCTTCAGCATGATCAGTATAAATATCTTTTTTAGAAGCCCCCATAAATATCTTAAATTCTGATTCTTTAACTACATAGCCATATTTACTATTTAAGAGAGTGTTTGCTGATTTCATATTGTCTTTAAGGATACTACTTTCATTGCCCTGGATATTAGCAACTCTAGTTCCTTTCCAGTTTTTCATAAGTTTATACTTATCAGTTTCTTTACCATATTTAATAGTTTTATATGTATCTGAATTATTTACAAAACCATCATATAATATTTCTCCTTCTGCTGTTGACACAGTTAATTTAACTGGATTTTTAATCGTATAACTATAATGGTAAACCGAATCACCAATTATCTCTGCTTCTGTATAATCCATTCCTGGAAAAGTAAATTTAATAGTAACAGGAGCATCATCAGTTTCTTTTAAACCACTTAATTTAATTTTTGAATGTACTACAGCAGAACCATCAATTACTTTTGGATAAACCGGTTCAACTGGGTAAGTCCCTTTTCTGATTTCAGATAATTCAGGTCTTTTATCACCTAATAAAATGTTTGAGGCAATTTTAGAACCTGTAGATGATGAATCATATACAGCTTGCTCTCTTCTAAGTGCTGCTAATTCCTCTTCATATTTTGCATCAATTTTAGCTACCTCTTCGTCATATTCCTTTTTCTTTTTTGCTTTGACGTCTTGATTAGTAGCCTCAGCTTCAATTTTGTAGTTTCTTTCTGCTCTAGGGAATGGCTCAGATGGATACTGCACATAGCTAAATTCCACTTTTTCATTTTTCACTTTCTGGGCATACCCTGAAAATGAAAAGCACATAATAGTAGTAAGGCACAATAATAAGTATTTCATAATAAAGTTTGTAAAATAGTATTTAAAAAATAATAGTTGCTTGGTGTCGAATTTAGTAATATTTGTTAATATAAAAAAGACATCCCAATTTTAAATTGAAATGTCTTTTTTATTACATGCAATTAATTATTAATTAACTCCATCCACCTCCAAGGGCATTGTATAATTTAATGTACTCAGTGATTAGATCAAGTTGTCTGTTCACTAAAATTAATTCTGCTTGTAATAGATTTTGTCTTGCAGTAATTACTTCTAAATAATTAGCTGAACCAAATAGAAGTAAATCTTGAGAATATTCAACAGCATCTCTATAAGCATCGCATTCTAATTGTTGGTTATTAATAATATCACCTTGTCTATTAATAATCATAACAGAATTAGAAACCTCTTGTCCAGCCATTAAAATCTGTTTCTGAAAATTAAACAGTGCTTTCTTTTCTTGCGACTGACTAACTTCATATTCAGTTTTAATTTTACGCTGATTCCAAATAGGTTGAGTTGCTTGCCCTAAAACATTAAATAAAAATGATGAAGGAGAAAACCAATTTTCTAAAGCAGTACTTTGAAAACCACCTCCTGCAGAAATTTTTAACGTAGGGTAAAAATTAGCCTTTGCAATATTTACTTGTTCAAATGAATTAATAAGTAAGTATTCTGCCGATTTAACATCAGGTCTATTTTCTAACAGCTGAATAGGTAACCCTACATCCAATTTAAAATCAAAACGATCTGTAAATGTAGTATCTCTATCTAATAACTGCCCAGACTCTCCCATCAAAAATGAAAGTGCATTTTCTGTAATTTCAATATTCTTTTCTACTTCAACTAAAAGAACTTTAGAATTATATAATAAAGCCTCCGATTGTTTTACAGCTACTAAAGTTACTTCACCAGCAGAAAAAAGAGCTTCGGTTACTTCTAAACTTTCTTGTCTAGATGTAATCGTTTTTTCAAGTATTTCCTTCTGTTTATCATAACCAATTAACCTGTAGTAACTAAATGCAATTTGACTAACTAAATCAGATGTAATTGCTTTTTTAACTTCAGATTGTTGCAATAAATTCATACGAGCAACTTCTGTGGTTGCCTTTAATTTACCCCAAATATCAGCTTCCCAAGAAACATCTAACCCAACATTGTAACTAGATATATCCCCTAAAGCATTACCAAACTGACCATTTTGAGTGTTTTTGATATATGATCCGGAAACATTACCAGAGATTGTAGGTAGATTTACTTGCTTACCTTGCTTGAATCTAGATTTTGCAATTTCTACATTTTCTAAGGCAATACGAACATCAAAATTCTGCTCTAAGCCTCTCTCAATATATTGTTTAAGTACTGAATCTTTAAAGAAATCAGCCCAAATAATAGTACCAAAATTTTGCGTAGAATCTACTGCTGTATCTATTCTGTAAAGATGATCGTTATCTACCTGAACAGTTCTTTTATACTCTTTTCGAAGTAAACAAGATGTGAATAGTAAACCAATAAGAATACTATACACTAGGTATTTAATTGATTTCATATTCTAATTCTTTTGATCTTCAATCTTTTTTAAAGGAGTAATTTTTTCTTGAATCCCTTGGAAGAAAACAAACAATACAGGTATAAACAATAAGCCTAACATTGTACCTACAAATAGCCCTGCCACTGCACCTGTACCGATAGATCTATTACCTGCTGCTCCAACTCCTGTTGCTAATACCAGTGGCATTAAACCAAGTATAAATGCAAAAGAGGTCATTAAAATAGGACGAATACGTTCTTTTGCTCCTTCTAAAGCTGCATTAACTAATGAAAGTCCTTCTTGCCTTCTTTGTAATGCAAATTCTACTATTAAAATAGCATTTTTAGCAAGTAATCCCACAAGCATAATCATGGCAACTTGGAAGTAAATATTATTCTCTAAGCCAGCCCAGTTGGTAAAAGCATATGCTCCAAAAATACCAAAAGGAATAGATAATAAAACAGTAAAAGGAACGATATAACTTTCATATTGAGCTGCTAAAAACAAGTAAGTAAATAGAATACTCAACATAAAAATATACACTGATTGACCTGAAGAATTAATTTCCTCTCTAGTTAAACCAGAATAGGCAATCTGATAGTTTTGTGGTAATGTTTCCTCTGCTAAACGGTTGATTTCAGCAATCGCCTCACCAGATGAATGTCCTGGCATTACTCCACCAGTTACAGAAACTGAATTGTACAAGTTAAAACGCTTTATTGATTGTGGTCCATAAGTACGTTTTAGGTGAACAAATTCTGAAATTTGCACCATATTACCTTCACTATTTTTCACAAACATTTTGTCTAAACTCGAAGCATCTTTTCTATCTTCTGGTTTTACCTGCATATTTACTCTTAATTGTTTACCAAAACGAGTAAAATCTGCTACATAATAACCACCAATAAAGCCTTGAAGTGTACTAAAAATATCTTTAATCACTACTTTTGACTCTTTTGCTTTTGCCACATCAATTTCCATTTCTAATTGTGGGAAATTGACATTAAATGAGTTCGATGCAAAACCTATTACAGGGCTATTACTAACCTGATTTGTAAATTCTTTAGATACCTCATCTAACCCTTTTAAAGTACCTGATGATTTATCAAGAATCTGGAATTCAAAACCATCTGAACTACCAAAACCTGGTATACTTGGAGGTACAAAGAAAATAGAACGAGCTGTTTTAATATTAGCTGTTTTTGCTTTTAATTGAGCCATTATCCCCTCTAAGCTTGTTTCTGGAGTTGTTCTTTCTTCATATCCCTTTAATAAAACAAAACCAAGAGCATAAGAACTACCGGCACCTGAGAAAAAGTTAGAACCAGAACGCATAGATGCACTATGAATACCTTTAATATTCTTCATAGAATCTAACATCTCTTCGGTCATCGCATATGTACGGTCTAAAGAAGAACCAATTGGTAATTCCATATTCACAAAAATTACCCCTCTATCTTCAGAAGGAACAAAGCCAGATGGTGTATTCGCATCAAAATAAACAATACCCGCAATAGAACCAGCAAGTGCTAAAACAGTAATCCATTTATGCTTTAACATTACTTGCAATGCTCTACCGTATTTTCTTACAGCAATATCAAAAGCTAGGTTAAAAGCATCATAAAATTTATCTATTAACTTCTTTTTCTTATCTGGGTGATGCCCTTTCAAGAACATTACGCAAAGGGCAGGACTCAATGTTAATGCATTCACTGCAGAAATAAGAATAGCAATAATTAGTGTGACACCAAATTGCTCATAAAAAACTCCTGACGGCCCTTTAATAAAAGTAATAGGAATAAATACGGCTGCCATTACCAATGTAATTGAAATAATAGCTCCTCCAATTTCATCCATAGCTGTTGATGTAGCTTTATGTACATCAGTTTCTCCCATATCTAGCTTAGCATGCACTGCCTCTACTACAACGATAGCATCATCTACTACAATACCAATTGCTAGAACTAAAGCAAATAATGTTAGTAAGTTTAAGGAGTACCCAAATAGATTAAGGAAAAAGAATGTACCTATAATTGCTACTGGAACAGCAATAGCTGGAATTAAAGTAGATTTAAAATCTTGTAAGAAAAGTAAAACAACTAAAAACACTAAAATAAATGCTTCTAATAAAGTGTGTTTTACTTTTTCCATTGATGCTGATAAAAAACGATTAGTATCAAAATTAATCACATATTTTACATCATCAGGAAAAGTTTTCTCTAACCTTTTTAATTCTTCATGAATATTTTCGATTACTTTTTGTGCATTAGAACCCGGTGTTTGATATATACCAAAACTAATACTTGGATGACCAAGAGTGATACTCTTTGAGTTATAAGAAAAAGCATCTAGTTCTACCGTAGCTACATCTTTTAAACGTAAATAACGACCATTACCCATTGATCGGATAATGATATCTTCGTATTCATTTTTATTTTTGAAACGACCTTTGTACTTAATCACAAACTCAAACGGTGAACCAGAGTTCTGACCTAATGCACCAGCTGCAGCTTCTAAACTTTGCTCATTAATTGCGTTTCTAATATCCGTTGTAGTTAAAGAATAACTCGCCATTTTCGCAGGATCTAACCAAACTCTCATGGCATAATCTTTCGCTCCAAAAGCACTTACCGATGCTACACCTTTAATACGTTGTAGTTCTGGTTTTACATGAATATTAAAATAGTTAAATACAAACGTTTCGTCGTAATCTTTATTTTCTGAATAAACAGCGGCATACATTAAAGCCGAGTTTTCTTTTTTCTCTGTAATTACACCATTTCTAATTACCTCTGCTGGTAATTTAGAATTTGCTCTTGCAACACGGTTTTGAACGTTTACAGCAGCAACATCGGGGTTTACTCCTTGTTCAAAGAACACTGTTATACTTGCTCCACCATCATTACTAGCACTAGAAGTCATATATGTCATTCCTTCTACACCATTAATTTGGTCTTCTATAGGCACAATTACACTTTCAAGAATTGTTTCTGCACTTGCACCAGGGTAACTAGCATCTACTGATACAGTTGGTGGGGCAATATTTGGATATTGAGAAACAGGTAATTCTATATACCCTAAAATACCCAACAAAGTGATTACCACAGAGATAACCGTCGATAGAATAGGTCTATCAATAAATTTCTGTAACATATTGAAGGGGTGTTTTATTTAAATTGAACTTGATAAGAATTAAGAATGGCATCCATAGTTGTCTTTTTTGGAATAATTTTGTTTCCAGAGCGAACAACATTTACACCTTCTGCAAGGATAATATCTCCCTCTTCCAAACCTTCTTCAATAACAAGTAATTGCTTTGTTTTAATACTGCTCTTTATTTTTTTTGTGTATAAAGAATCTGATGCTGATACTCTATATACAATAAAATCACCTTGCTGTTCAAATGTACTTTGGTATGGAATAACAAGAGCATTTTTCACCTGGTTTCTCACTAAAATTCTACCACTACTACCATCTCTTAGTGTTTCTTCTGGATTTGGGAATTTTGCTCTGAAAGAGACCGCTCCTGTTTCTTGATCAATACTACCAGAGATTGTTACAATATGTCCTTTATGTTTATAAACAGATCCGTCAGCTAATCGTAATTCTACAGGAGGAAGGTTGGCTATTTTTTGTTTCATTGTCTTTCCTTCTACATCTTTAGTGAAAGCCAAAAAATCTTTTTCGTTCATTGAGAAAAACGCAAATACATTTCTAATATCTGATACTTCTGTTAACGATTCAGTATTTGGACCTACCAAAGTACCTTGCCTAAAATTAATAGAACCAACAACGCCATTTACAGGACTTGAAATAGTTGCGTAACTAATGTTAGCGTAAATAGTATTTAGATTACTTCTTTTTTCTGCAAGTCTTGCTTCTGCTGTTTTAAGTTGAATTTCACTAATTACTTGCTTCTCTACTAACGGACGTAAACGGTCTACCTCCACTTCTGCAACTTCTACCTGAGCTTTAGCTGTTTGTGCTTGTTCAGATAAAGAAGCGGTTTCTATATGAAATAAACGTTGTCCTTTTTTTACACGCTGACCTTCATCAACGTAAACGGCATCAATATAGCCACTAATTTTCGCACGTACCTCACTACTTACTTCCCCTCTAATACTTACAGGGTAAGATTTTACATAATCTATATCTCTAATTTCTGAGGCAACTACTTTATAAGACTGTAAAGGTTTTTCTTTAACTTTCTTAAGGTTATTGTTACAAGAGGTTATGAGTAGAGTTAATAATAATAATTTAATAGTGTTCGTCATTGTTAATCTCAAAAATACTTTAGGTCTAATTAAATAATACAGCAAGATGCTTCATTTAATTGAGCGTAAAAACATTTGTTTCAACTAATATTGTTTGATTAGTAAACATTATCTTAATGTTTGATAAAAATGACAAAAATTTACAAATGTAAAGTACTTAAAATGAGTAATAATTAGCGTTTTTAAACTTAAAAAAGGAGAAAATAATTAAAGAAATACAAATTATATTAATATATACCACAAAAAAAACCTCTCGAAAAGAGAGGTTAATTGTATATTTTTAGCGGTCCTCCGCTTTATTTGCTACTTGATCTAATAAGTATTTATAATGTACAAACTCTTTTTCAGTGGTAGTTGCTGGTACATAAAAGTTGTTCATTAAATTCACCAAATTATTGGCATCTTTATTCTTAGTTAATCTAGCATCAAATCTTGAAGCATTTCTTCCTGAATTTTTCATAATTGTCGAAGTTAAATAATCCTATTTCATCTAAACAAAGTATAGATCAAATTAGAAATGTAATAAGTAAATATTTTCATTTTATACTTTATCGACCAACTCTTATCCTCTTAATACACACTTTTAATAAACTGGTTTTTTTAGTTAGTACTAACAATGATTCCGATAAAGTAAAGAAAATTATAACGTGTAATATACAATAAGGTTTCATAAAAAAATAAAACTGCCAAATAAATTTCATTATTCAGCAGTTTTTGATAACTCTTAAAATCTAATGTGATATCGCAGTCCAAGGATTCCAATCCTCTTTTACAGGAATTATGTGATGAGATGTTGCATACTCGTCATATTGTTTTATCAACTTTTTCATTAATTCAGGTTGTTGTACTTCTAGAGGTCTTGTTTCTCCTGGATCTAAATTGATATCAAATAGATGCCATTCACCATCACCCCACATACCTTTACGAACATATGCAGCCTTATAATTTCCTTCAACAATATACTTATTCCCAAAAAGTTCGAAAGCAACATATTGATCATCTGTTCTAACAGTATCTGTCTTTCCTTCTAAGAAACTTTTAATACTTATCCCAGATGGAGCAACAATCTTTTGTCCTTTGTAATTATCTTTTGGATGCTCAACATTTGCATACGCTAAGATTGTCATAGGAATATCTTTTACACTTGTAAAATTATGTACTTTCACCCCTTTTCCCCTTACTTTATCATTTTTAGGAGGAACAACAATTAATGGTACTCTAATTCCTCCTTCACTTACAAAACCTTTCCACCATTGCAATGTACCCGTTGCTGCATTTGCCCATGATGTACCTATTTGCCAATCTGTATTACCTTCTCCAACATGTTCTGTTGTGCCGTCAAAGTTCTGATTTACCCATTTATTTAATAGTGGATTACTTAATTTACCTCTAAGATCTGTTCCTTCAGGACCGTTATCTGTTAAATATATAATAAGAGTATTGTCTAATTTATTGTTCTCTCTTAAATAATCCATTATTCTACCAATACTATGATCTTGTGAATCAATCATACCTGCATAAGTAGCAAAAACTCTAGCTTGTTGTTCTTTTTCCTTCTGTGTTAATGACTCCCATGGTTTAACCAATGGATTTTTAGACGTATCTGGAAAAGGAGTAGATTGATCTATAATACCATATTTTTTAAGCATCTCAAATCTTTTTTTCTTTACATCTTCATAGCCATGAGTTAAATAATATTCGTAATATTTATCAATATATTCTTTAGGTGCTTGGATAGGAAAATGAGCAGTTGTGAACGCCATGTATGCAAAAAATGGTTTACCATTATCTTTGTCATCATTCATATACTCTAACATTTTATTGGTGTACAAATCATTAGAATACACACCAATTGGTCTGTCGACTAATTGACCATTTTCATAGAATTTTTCTTTTTGAACATCAGGAATCTTACCCTCTTTTAAAACTTTAGCTACTGCAGGATCTTTAACATCCGGAAGCATTACATCTTGATTCCAATGATTTGAGCCTCCAACATATATACCATACGATTTTTGAAAACCCCATTCAGAAGGACCTTGTCCTCTTCCGTGTACGCCTCCTAAATGCCATTTCCCCGCAGTATAGGTATTGTATCCTGCGTCTGATAAAAGCTGAGCAATTGTAACTGTATTTCTAGTAAGATATCCTTCGTAGCCTGGTTTACCTTTTGAACCTGGGTAAACGGCATAATCAAATGCTCCTAAACCTACTTCTATATTATTATTTCCTGTGAGAACTTCTGACCGAGTTACTGAACATACAGGTGTTGCATGAAAATTTGTAAAAGCAACACCTTGCCCTGCTAAACTATCTAAAACTGGTGTATCTATTTCACTACCATATGGACCAATATCTGCAAAGCCCATATCATCACCAACAATAAGTAAAATATTTGGTCTATCGTTGTTTGAATTTTGTGCAAATGACACAACACTTAATAGACTTAAAATGATTGAAGTAATTATCTTTTTCATATTATTTTGTTTGATTATATACTTAGAAACGGGAGGTATATGCTTTAATCTTTCAAAAAATAACTACGTATCTTCAAAATTTAATTTTTATACATAGGTAAAAAAAAGGAAGATTTATGAAGTGAAATCTTCCCTTTTAAGAACAACAAAGTTTATTAGTACAATTCGAAAGCTATTTCAATGTTAAATCACCAACAACTGTATCATAATCAAAAATTTGATTTGATATATCGTTGCCATTTCCAAAAGGTGACAATAAAAATAATTTTGATACAAACGATAAAACTGTAATAATTCCTTTTCTTTAAAATCTTTAATTTATATCCGTTTAGAGGCAACGAATAGAATTTTATTACAGACTTTCAATTTTTAATTTTAGAAAAAAATACCCTTGAAATTATATATAAAGATAATTCCAAGGGCAAGTCAGGTACAAACTTAATAGTAATACCTTATATCTTCTGATATTTCTTTTGATACTCTTTTGGGGTACTATCAAATTTCTTTTTAAAGGCAGTTGTAAAATGGCTTGCACTAGAAAATCCTAATTCAACTCCTATCATAGAAATTGTTTTACTCCCTTCTAATAACATTGTTCTACCTACTTCTAATTTCACTTCATTATGAAACTGATGTATTGTAATGCCAAAAACCTGCTTATATAAAGCTCTTAATCTACTCGCACTTAATCCACACTCTCTTGCAAGTACATCAATAGTTAAATCTTTATCCCAACGAGTAGTAAGGATTGCTCTTGCTTGAAAAACTGCTTTAGTACTTAAAGGGTATTTATTTTCTTCTGCTAAAAACTCTCTTTCCGATAATTTATTAAAAAACTCAGCTGCTAAATGTATTCCTACAGAATGCATTAAAACCACATTATAGGACGATTTTTTTATACTAAACGCTCTCAAAAAAACACTACCTATTAAAGCATTAAATTCTTCAAAAACATAAAAAGGTTCATTCAGATTAAACATTTTTTTTAATGTTTCTGACTCGTTCACTAATTCTTGATAATAATCTTGTCTTAGCCTTACAGAAATAAATTTTACGGGTTTATCTATATAAAAATCAAAATTTAAACTGTCTTTTGAATTTGTTGAAAAAGCACCATTCTCAATCAGTTGTTTTACTTCCTCAGAATCCTCTACTCTATGTGCTAAATCAATTTGTACATTAAAATCAGGTTCTCTAAAAAAGATAGGAATATGAGTATCTGTTTTCTTAAAAAGATCCCCTTTAATAGGAAACTCTTTATGCATTTCTAAATTAAACCTTAGTATTTCAACTCTTTCATCATGGCAAAATCCTTCAATCGAACCAACACCAATCGCATTATCAAAAGTTAAGGTATTATCTTTTAGGTCTCCTTTTAAAAGACTATGCCACTCTTTTAATATTTCTACCTCTTTATTCATTCTAATCTATTTATAATGTCTTCTTTACATACAAACCCATCATAGTAGGCTGCATAATTGGCATAAACGATGTAGCTCCACCATATTTATTTTTCTTTGAACGCAAATGCTTATGTAATTGAGGTACTAATACACCTGTTAAGGCTCCAACTGCACAACCCGTCATTACATCTGTATAAAAATGCTTGTATGCTCTTGTTCTATAATATCCAACAACTGCTGGTGGAATAAAAGCAGCAACATAAACCCCAATTTTTGCACCTGTAGACCACTCCGGATGATAATCTGTTAATACTTTTGCTGCAAAGAAAGTTCCACAAGCAGTATTAGAAGTATGTCCACTAAAGAATGATCTTTCATTATTATTATCTGTCAGTTCATCCATTTCTACAGGAGGATTTCCTTCTCCATGCATATATGTTATCGGTCTATATCGTCTAAAGATACCAGGTCCTAGATAGTTGTAAATATTTACGGCTATCATTTGAGTTTCTAAATACATTAAAGAAACCTCTAACCAATCTTTTCTAATTGCAGGATCTATAAATAATGCAAATGGTAAAGCTACAGAAACATAAAGCCCCCAATCTGTAAAATTATGAGAATCTTCTCTATGATCTACAGAATAATTAAAGACGTTTCTATCAAAAGAATTAACGTTGTTTATATCTAATTTTAATACCTCTTCCTGACTAATAGAAGGTCTATTATTTAGCATTTTAATACCAAGGTAATTCGCTAAAAGTCCTGCTGCTGCAATACTTGCGGTTGTCACAGGTGGTGCATAATAAACTTTTGATTTCGATTTGTACCACTTTAACGAATCCTGTGAATAAGAAACTGTACTTGAAAAAATAAAAAGAATGAAGAGTATTCTAACCATAGTGAATTTTATATAAAAAGAGAATGTTGGTATCTAAATTATCAAAAAATTATTCAAAGAACTAGAAGCTCAATGAAATTGTTGTAAATTAAATACATAACCCAACACATAAATACTATGTTCTTAAAGTTTAAGAGTAACTATAGACGAAAGAAATACTTTAAGGGATGGAGACTTTCCTTTGTTGCATGGTATATATGCATATTCCTATTTTTTTCAATTAAGGTTGATACTATTCAATCTTTTATTGAACATAATATTATACCAAGGGATTCAATTAATGTTTTATCCGTTTTCCCAATGTTTTTAGTTACAGGAATTTTTTCATTTATTTTTTGTTCAATAAGCTGGAACTCCTACTTTTTTCTAGAATTAAAATCCAAGTTTTGTATTTATAAAAAATCTTTGATTAACCTGTTATTACTTGTTTTTACATTCTCTTTTTTACTACTTTTTGGTGAGTTATTTACAAGTATAATGTATGATAAAGGGCTTATCTTTCAAAAAGAAATTTCTTTCCGTTCCATTTTCATATTTCTATGTTATTGTATTGTTATAGGCACGTTTATTAATAGTATTTTTCAGTTAAAAGATATTCTTGGGCCGGAACTCTTCTCTTCTATTCTTAAAGGAAATTATCACCACCCAAAAGAAGAAGATAGAATTTTCATGTTCTTAGATCTTAATAATTCTACAAGTATTGCAGAAGAAATTGGACATACACAATACAGTAAGTTTATACAACAAACGTTTAAAACCATTACAGATTCTATTGCAAATAATGATGCTTCTATTTATCAATATGTTGGTGATGAAGTAGTACTTACCTGGAACACAGAACACGGGATTCAAGATAATAAATGTGTTCAAGTGTTTTACGATATAAAAAAAGCAATTGAAAAAAGACGTGATTATTTCATGAATAATTTTGGTAATCTTCCAACATTTAAAGCTGGTATTCATACTGGTATCGTTTCGTCTATCCAAATTGGTATAATTAAAAAAGAGATTGCCTATCATGGAGACGTTCTCAATGCTACAGCAAGAATACAATCTGAGTGTAAAAACTTAGGAGTACCTATTCTTATTTCAAACAGCTTATCTAAGAAAATAGGTTTGAAACTACCTCCATTAGCAGAAATTAAATTAAGAGGACGAAAATCTTTAATGAAACTTTACACTGTTTAGAAGTATTTTTAGTTATTTTGAAAGTTCAATTAACTTCATCGTCAATGACTTCAAAAAAACACCTTATAATTTTAATTTTGTTCTTTAGTAACGTACTTATTTCTTGTGCACAAAGTTCAGATAATCATAGCCCTTTTTCAACCCCAAAAGAAAAGTGGGTAATGCCTACTAAATTAGAAGAAATTTCTGGATTAGCTTGGCATTCAGAAAATACATTAGCTTGTGTAAACGATGAGAAAGGGAATATCTATTTATATGACCTTGTTAAGAAAGAAGTCACTAAAAAAATCAAATTTGGTAAAGATGCAGATTACGAAGGGATTACTTACAGAGCACCCTACTTTTATGTAATCAGCAGCAAAGGGAAGTTACATATTGTAAACGAAAAGACCCAAGAAGTCACAAAAATACAATTACCTTTTACAATAGATAATGATATTGAAGGACTTTGCTTCTATGATCAATCACACCTATTAGTTGCTTTAAAAGGAAAAGGTGGTATTAATGGAGAAAAAGCTGACTATAAGGCAATTTACAAAGTCAATATGGAAGATTATAATGATGTATCATTAGCATTTACCCTTCCTAAAGGGAATAAACTTAGTCCTTCTGCAGTTTATTTCGATCAATCAAAACAACTTGTATACGTATTGTCTCATCGTTCTGGAGAACTATTTATAATTAATGCTACATCAAAAGAAATTATAAATACGCATAATTTACCAAGAAAAAATTTCCCTCAACCAGAAGGCATCTGTATTTCTCCAAATGGTAGATTATTTATATCTACAGAAAAAGGTGATCAATTTTCTGCTCGTATCCTAGAATTCTAAGCAAACATGAAATATATATTCCTATTTTTGATTTCTGTACTTACAACAACAATAAGTAATGCACAGGATCAAACAATTTATTTAATTGGTGATGCTGGCTTGGCCACTTTAGAAGACCCTACACTTTTACATTTTTTTAAACAAATTGATCTAAATGACAACCAAAGTACAGTTGTATTTTTAGGGGATAACATTTATCCTCATGGATTAATGAACACTGCTGAGAAAGGAAGAAGTGAAGGAGAAGAAATTCTTAAAGCTCAACTACTACCATTACAGAACTTTAAAGGAAAAACATTCATGATTCCTGGTAATCATGATTACAATAGAGGGAAAAAGAATGGTTTAGAACGTTTAAGAAATGAAGAAACCTACGTTAATTCTATTTTAGGAGATTCTACCTTTGCTCCTGCAAATGGATGCCCCGACCCTGTTGAAGTAGCACTTTCTGAAGAAGTCACACTTTTAATTCTTGATACACAATGGTTACTTTTTGACTATCAAGAAACGGCCGAATATAATGGTTGTAATTATCATTCAACAGATGAGCTTCTTGTTGGTTTACAAGATATTATTGCTAGAAATAAAGATAAAAAATTAATAATAGCTGGGCATCATCCAGTATATTCTTATGGTGAACACGGTGGGCATTTTTCGGCTAAAGACCATCTATTTCCATTAACATCATTTAGTTCTTGGGCCTATGTTCCTCTTCCTGTAGTAGGTTCAATTTATCCATTAGCAAGAAAAGCAGGTGTCAATAGGCAAGATATTGGTAATCAACACTACCAGAAAATAAGTAGTGCATTTGAAAACATCTTCCAAAAGCATAAAAACCTTATTTATGCAAGTGGTCATGAACATGCTTTAGAATATATCAAAAAAGACAACGTACATTATGTTGTTTCTGGAGCAGGATCAAAATCAACCCCCGTTAAAAAAGGAAAATATGCTGAATTTGTTGGAAATACAAAAGGGTTTTCAAAAATCGAAATAAAAGAAAGTGGAGAAACAACAATTACATTTTTCAACGCAGAAAAAGAAATTTACTCTACATCATTTCAGAATACAATAGTAGATAAATCGGCACCTATTGTTCTAATTGATTTTCCTGATAGTGTTACGGTTCCTGCAAGTTTACAATACAGCTCTACAATAAAGCACGAAAAATGGATGGGTGCTAATTATAGAAAAGAATGGGAAACACCTGTCAAAATGCCTGTTTTTAATTTATCTAAGGTAAAAGGAGGATTAAAAATTGTTCAGAAAGGTGGCGGAATGGCTACATTATCTTTTCGGTTAGAAGATAAAGAGGGCAACCAATATACGCTAAGATCTATTGATAAAAACCCAGTAAAAGCAATTCCAGATGAATTAAAAGAAACTGTTGCAAAAGCTGTTGTACAAGATCAGATTTCTGCGGCACATCCTTATTCTCCACTATCTGTTCCTACAATGGCAGATGCTATTCATATCTACCATGCAAACCCTAAAGTAGTATATGTAGAAAATGACCCTCAGTTTGGGATATACCAAGAATTAGCGGCTAATAAAGTCTTTATGTTTGAAGAACGTCCGTCTAAAAATACAGGAAAAGTTGAAAGCTTTGGTAATGCGAAGAAAATCTATTCTACAATAAAGACTGTAAAAAAATTAAAAGACGATAATGACGATAGTATTGATTATAAATTTACACTTCGTTCAAGATTGTTTGACATGCTGATTGGTGATTGGGATAGGCACGATGACCAATGGAGATGGGCTGCTTTTGAAGGTAAAAACGGTAGAATTTTTAGACCAATACCAAGAGACAGAGATCAAGTATTTTTTGTAAATGAAGGTAGAATACCAAATATAGCTTCGCATAGATGGATAATGCCAAAATTTGAAGGTTTTGATGATGAGATGAATTGGGCTCCTGGCTTTAACTTTAATGCTAGGTATTTTGACCGTTATTTCTTAGCTCAAGCTGATAAAGAAGATTGGGATGAAGCTGTTGCTTATATTCAAGAACACCTTACTGATAGTGTTTTTGAAGAAGCATTAACACATATACCTAAAGAGGTAAGTGCATATAGTAACAAAGAAATTCTTGAAATTTTAAAAGCAAGAAGAGCACAGTTACCTCAAATTGCTAATGAGTATTACTTACATTTAGCAAAACGTGTTTCTGTGTTAGGAAGCGATAAAAATGAGCAATTTAAAATTGAAAGATTAGATAACGGACACACCAAAGTAACGGTTAGAAAAATAAGTAAAAAGGGGAATATCAAACATAAAATTTATAAAAGAACATTTGATCCTAAAGTAACTAAAGAGATTCGTATTTACGGGTTTAAAGGAACAGATCAATTCCTATTTGAAGGAACTGCAAAAAGTAAAATTAAAGTACGTGTAATTGGTGGTAATGGTGTTGATACAATAGATGATGAAACCAATAGAAAAGCCTCTAAAAATATTCTCCTTTACGACACAAAAGACTCGACAATAATTACACATAAAGGTGGTTCTATCACAAAAAGGTTATCCAATAAACCTAGCGTAAATGATTATGATCGAGCAGATTTTAAATTCAACTCTTTATTACCAATTCTTTATGGCGGTTATCTTCCAGATGATGGGTTATTAATTGGGGGTGGTTTTATTTTTACATCACATCGTTTTAGAAAAACACCTTTTGCATCTAAACATCAGTTATATGGAGCGTTATCTACAAATGTAGCTGCTTTTAAATTAAAATATAAAGGTCAATTTACAGACGTATTAGGAAATACAGATTTTATCATAAATGCAGTATTAAGATCGCCTACTAACTCCAATTATTTTGGTTTAGGAAATGAATCTTCTTATGATAAATCAAAAGGTCATGATTATTACCGTTTCTTATTTACAAAACATATTATTCAACCAAGTCTCCTATTTGATTTCACTAAAACTGTAAACCTTAGTGTAGGAGCATCTTATATATACACAGATATTGTTGATGGAAGATATTTTGATGACAGGTATTTTGATGAATCTGGTGATGCCGCTTTTATAGATGATCCTTACAGTGCATTTAATTACCTAGGTGCTCAATTTAGTTTTAAGATTGATAAAAGAAACAACACTGCATTACCTAAAAATGGTGGGTATTTTAATTTGACAGGTAACGCATCAAAAAACATAAATAACGATTCGCTTAATTATTTAAATATTGGCGGCACTTTTGAATATTATTATACGATAAAATTACCCACAGACCTTACTTTTGCGTATAAACTAGATGCAGCTTCCAACTTTGGTGATTATCACTACTTGATGTCAAGTAAAATTGGTGGTAATAAGAGTTTAAGAGGATTTAGAAGAGACCGTTATTATGGAAGGTCTTTTGTAGTAAATAGTTTCGATGCAAGATTAGATATATTTAAATTTAAAAATAGTATTTTGCCGATGACTTTCGGTGTTCTAGGGTTTTATGATATTGGTCGTGTTTGGATTGATAACGAAACCTCTACTTCTTGGCACGAAGGTTACGGAGGAGGATTATATGTTGCTCCGATTGATAAGATCGCATTTTCAGCTATACTAGGAGCTTCTGATGAAGAGGTTGATGTCTACTTGAATATTGGATTTAGCTTTTAATTATTATGGATAACTACAACGAACTTGTACTTCTTACAAAAGAATATGCAAGTAAACATATAACAGATTTACCGTTTCATAATATGACGCATACAGAAAATGTTGTGCGTGCTGTTCGTGAAATTGGTGAGGCAGAAAATTTAAGTGAGAAGGAAATTCAATTATTAGAAATTTCTGCATGGTTTCATGATACTGGATATACATCTGAAGACTGTAGTAACCATGAAAGTTGCAGTGCTTCCCTTTCTTTTGATTTTCTGAATAACAAATTAGAAGAGCCTGACCTAGAGATAATCAAGGGTTGTATAATGGCTACTAGAATTCCCCAAACGCCAAGAAACTTATTAGAACAAGTTATGTGTGATTCCGATCTTTCACACTTAGGAACATCTAATTTTAATGCGTATTCTGAAGCACTTAGAAAAGAAAAATCTGTTGTTGCTAAAGAAGGAGGTATTTCTAAATCGCAATGGTTAGTTATGAACTTGCATTTCTTGGCCGAACATAGATATTTTACGAATTACGCCAGACAACACTTCCAACCAAAAAAAGCTGAAAATATCGCTACTATAAAATCCGATTTATCGGCAGTTATGGAAGAGAAAAAAGAGCAAAAGGAAAAGAAAAAAAAGCAGAAGAAAGAGCTAAAAGAAAAGAATGTAGAAACCCCTTTGCTTAAAGAAAAGCCAAGAAGAGATATTGAGGAAATGCATGGTGTTCTTGCCCGAAACCAATTAGGGTTAAGTTCTATTGCCGATAGAAAAGCAAGTATCTTACTTTCTATCAACTCTATTATTACATCTTTTGCCATTGGTTATTTATTTAGAAAGATTGAACAAGTTCCTGAACTTATGATGCCTTCCGTAATTTTAGCAATTACAGGTTTGGTTTCAGTCATACTAGCTGTTTTAGCTACGCGACCTAACGTCAATAAAAATCCAAAGAAGAAAAAAGAAGAAGTTAATTTATTGTTTTTTGGAGACTTTGTTGATCTCTCTTTAGAGGAGTATCAGTCATTATTTAGAGATAAGACAAAAACACCTCAACAGATTTATGATCAGCTAGCAAAAGATTCTTACTTTTTGGGTAAAGTACTTGATATAAAATATAGAAAAGTAAGAGCTGCATTTAATTTCTTTATGATTGGTATCACAATATCTGTATTATCCTTTATTGTCACTTTTGCAACTATCTAATGGAGCGTTTAAAGAATAAATATATACTTGAAAAATATGTAAAAGGACTTCTCCTTTCATATGTAGGGTGGTATTTCTTTAATGCATTGTACTTAATTATACGCTATGATGCATTAAATTTCTACGCAAACTACATGGGTGAGAATGACTATTTTATTATTCATGAACAACTACGTTTTGCATTTATAGCAAATGGAATACTTGCTTTTATTCTTAGTTGGTTTTCGTGGAATTTTTATTTCTTTTTAGAAAGAAGGGCCAAAACAAAAGTAGTTAAGAGGTTATCATTAGGGTTATTTACGGCTATAGTTGTTACTTGTATTCTCTTCTTCTTAGGAGATTATATTGGTGAAAACATGTATCCAGATGGTTTTCCCTACTTTAATGAATTAACACAACAGAGTTTTATTATTTACGCCATTTATGTTTTAACGGCCACTGCATTATTAAACTCCGTTTTTCAGCTTAAAGATATTTTAGGACCAGAATTGTTTAAATCTGTTTTAAGAGGTAACTACTATACACCTAAAGAAGAGAACAGAATTTTTATGTTTATGGACCTATATAATTCTACAACGATTGCAGAATCTTTAGGACATATGAAATACAGCATGTTAATTCAAGAATGCTACCGTACAATGACTGATGCTATAAGCCACAATAAAGCATCGGTTTATCAATATGTAGGTGATGAAATTGTATTGACATGGTTAACTGAAAAGGGGATAAAAAATAATAGATGTATTCGCCTATTCTTTGATATTGAAGCTACTTTAAAAAGTAGATCTGAATATTTTATGAAAGAATTTGGAGTTGTACCCGAATTTAAAGCAGGTATACACTCAGGAGTTGTTGCAACCTCACAAATTGGAGTAATAAAAAGAGAAGTCGCTTACCACGGAGATACGGTAAATGCGACATCTCGTTTACAAGAAAAATGTAAGGAGTTAGGCGTTTCAATGCTTGTTTCTGATGCACTTGCAGCTAAACTTGATTTATCTATGAAAGATATGGGAACGCACAAGTTTAGAGGAAAACACCATTCGATTAAAGTCTTTACTGTAGACAAATCTAATGTGCCCAATACTACTAAATTTACTGCAGAGTGTCCATCAATAGGCTTGTTTGCTCCATCTCCAAAACCACAATTTAACCCTAATCCTATCAAAAGGTAAGTTGAAAAGTAGTTTTCAAAACCTCCTAATTAGTAACTAAGCTAACTAGGAGGTTTTTATTTTTTATGCCTAAAACTACATTTGATTACATCAATTCTACAGTTCAATACATTTCATTTTTCTACAAAAATAAAAACAGGTACACTTGTAACATCAACGAACTACTAGTGTCAAATTTTTATGAAAAACATCATTACTTACTCCTCAATATTACTAATACTTGCCTGTTTTAATCAAGCAATTGGCCAAGTGAAAGTATTTAAAGTACCTGGATCAGATTCTACAATTGTCATCAACATAACTGAAATACGAGAAAATGCTATGCGAGTAGCAGAAGAGGCTCGTAAAGTTGCTGCTGAAGTTCAAGTAGAAGAGATGGAGGGTTACATCAAAATTATTATGGATGCACAAGAAGAAGTGTGTAATAATATTGAAGTTCACATTGATCAAGAAACTATTGAAGAAAATATCAGAATAGCCGAAGAGCAAATCCGAATTCATCAAGATGAAATTGAGAGAGCACAAAGAGAAGCAGAAAGATCTATCAATCAATACAATTTACTTTCTAGCTTTAGTTTAGATTATAAGGGTGATATCCAGATCTCTGAAGATGAAGATCAAATAATTGGAATGTCTAAAGATGCTCGTTTCAAAATAGAAAAAAGTACTTTTGGTAATAAAAGAAAGTTAGTGATTACCCCAAATGGTGAAGGTGGATTAACTTATAAGTATTACGAAGGAAATAAAGAAATTCCATATAACCCTGACGGTAAAAGCTGGTTTGAAGATATTTTACCAGAAGTAATTCAATCTAATCCAATTGCGGTTAATAGTAGAATTGCTAATGCCATGAAAGAAGGGTTGGCCAATACACTTGATTATATTGAAGATTTAAATGGTGACAACAATCGCTTAACATTCTACAAGAACCTTATTAGTAGAAAAGATATTAAAGAACATGATTTAGATAAAATTACTAGAGATGTAACAAGAAACACTTCATCGAGTTACGAACTAGGGAATTATTTTAGTTCTACATTTGCCATTTACAATAACAAAAAAGGATTAAAAGCCTACTTCCTGGGTGTATCTGAAATAAATTCCTCTTATGAAAAAGCAGGCTGCTTAAGGGACATTGTAAAGTCTACAGATTTTAGTAAAAAAATGACAGAGCAGCAATGGGAACAATGGTTAAGTGCTACTGAATCTATCAGTTCTGCATATGATAAATCTACTACATTACAAATTGCTTTTGATCAGAATGTAACAAAAATGCCTGCTATTGCACTAGAGAGTTGCTTAGCTTCTATATCATCAGATTTTGAAAAAAGGGGTTCTTTAAGTGCTGCATTTTCTAGTCCAAATGGAAATAATTGGAGCACAGCACAAACAAATGCTCTCTTAATGTCTATTAAATCAATTTCTTCTGCTTTCGAAAAAAGAAGTGCATTGAGTAAAAGTGCTAACTACTGGAATAATTGGGAAAGTAGTTCTCAGATTCTTTATTTACAGATTTGTATATCCATTTCTTCAAGTTTTGAAAAATCTGCTGCCTTAAAAGAAATCGCATTAAAAAGTATGCAAAATGAAGATGTTATCAATACATTTTATCATGCTGCGTCAACAATAAGTAGTAGTTATGATTTAAGTAGCTTCTTAAAAGGTTCTAGAGAATCTTCATTTTTTACTTCTGATTATTTAGTTCCTTATTTAAATGCTAGTAAAAAAATAAGTTCAAGTTTTGATACAGCCAACGCTTTAACTGCTGTAGCTAAAGATGTTGCTAGATCAAAAGATCAATCTTTAATTTCACTTTATAAAGAAGTATCCGAATCGATTTCTTCAGACTTTGAAAGAGAAAAAGCACTTAAAGCATTATCAAAATGGGACTAATTAAAAACGCTATTTATTGCTTACTCGGAGGGAGTTTATATTGTTATTTTTGGTATGCTCCAGTTGCTGAAGTAGCTCCTCTTATTACTAATTATATCACTTTCTTAATTTACTTTTTAGCAAGTTCTATTGTCATTATTGGTGGTGGTTTATTTGCTACTATTTTTGCTCCAAATGGAATTGTTAAACAAATAGTTTACAGAGGGTTAGGAAGTGTGATTATAAGTATTCCACTTATTTTAGCAATGCGTTATGAATTAAGCTTTTACATTGCTCCTGTTTATGTTTTTGATCTCACAGCCAAAGTTATAATACTGTTTTCCGTATTTCTGTTTGCTCTGTTAGTAATAGAATATTTAAGCTTTGCGTTTCAAGCATTTTCTTTACAGCAAATGCATTATGTAAAAACAAGAAGAAAGGCATCAGAATTACGCCTAGAAGCATTGAAAGATCAGTTAAGTCCTCATTATCTATTTAATAGTTTAAATACTGTTGCATACTTAGTTGTTAGCGATGCTAGCCAAGCAGAAAAGTACATTAGAAGTATAGCTCAAACTTATCAGTATGTAATGAAGTATGCCAATAAGCCACTTATAACGCTGGCAAACGAAATTGAATTAGTCCGTGCTTTTGCCTTTCAGTTGCATACAAGACATGGTGAAAGTGTACAAATTAGCTTTGCTGCTAACTTAAAAAATGTAATGGGTAGTTTACCTCCATTGTCTATACAAATGTTAGTAGAAAATGCAGTAAAACATAATGTTTTATCAGATGAAAAACCTGTAGAAATTAAAGTGTTTTATAATGAAGAACAACATTCTATCGATGTTAAAAACAATAAGACACAAACCCCGAGAAAACGGGCATCCACAAAAGTAGGGTTAGAGAATATCAAGGACAGGTACTTCTTAATGGGCCAAAAAAATATTCAGATTAATCAGAATGATTTATCTTACAGTGTACAATTACCTTTACTCTCCTAACAAAGAACATTATGTTACAGCATTTTGGTAAAAAGTCTTCGGTCTATTATAAAATATTCTACCCTATTCTGTCTGGTAGTATTACCTATTTTCTATTACTTATGGCATTTAATAGAATAGGAGAATTAGAAGAATCTTATTTTAGAACAGAATGGGTTGTTTGTATCATTATCTCATATTTCTGGAACTTCTCTGTACTTTGGAGTGCTTCTTTTATAGGAAAAAAAATAGCAATACTTTCTAATATTTATGAACAAATTGCCTACCATAGTCTAGGTGTATTATTAAGTAGTATTTTAAGTATTGGTACTGTACTTAGTGTTTATTTTTATTACTTAATTGGGTATACTCGTTTTGAAAATTTCACCACAGAAATGTATGTATTTCAAGGCTTATTCATCTTTCAGACCCTCTTATTTGAATGTGCTTGGTGGGGAAACAGGCTCATAGAGTTAAAAAACAAATCCATTAGAGAAGAGGAGAAAAAGCGTACTGCTTATATAAGTAAAGAAATGCGTTTATTTGCTGAAGATGCTAATTTACCTCTCCTATATGAAACTTTAGAAACCCTAATTGGTTTAGCATATAAAGATGCTGACAAGGCGGAAGAGTATGCTGAAAAATTAGCCAAAGTATATCGCAATACAATTAATAATAGAAAAGAAGAATTTGTATCTGTAGAAGATGCTATTAAAAATGTAAAATCTGTAGTAGAATTGTTATCTGATGCACGTTCAGGTGGAATATCTGCTTCATATAAATTACCTTCTGATTTATCCAGTTCATTGGTATTACCACCTGTTTTACTCACACGTTTAATAGTTGCAATTGCCAATGATAATATTGCTTCTAATTTACAACCTTTAGACATTTCTATAACAATTGAAGAAGATGCACTTTTAGTTGTTGCACATAGTTTTAACCCTAAACTGGATCGCCCAAAGGCACTGCCAGAGGTGATGGATTCTTTAGAAGAAACCTTTAGATTATATACTAAAATCCCTGTTTTATCTATCAAAAAAGGGAAAGAATACATTATCAAATTACCTGCTTTTCAAGTAGAAAACAAAGCTTGGAAAAGTGATAAAAAAGCAGAAATTACCACTCAAGACCAATCCATTTTTAAACGAACAACCTCTTAGAAACCATGAAAGTAATTATTATTGAAGATGAAAAACCTGCACAGGCAAAATTACAAAGGCAGATCAATAAAACGCCTTTTGATATAGAAATTGTTAAGATTATTGATAGTGTTGATAAGGCAATAGTATGGTTAAAAGAAAATCAAGAGACCATTGATTTAATCTTTATGGATATTCATCTTACAGATGGAATTGCTTTTGATATTTTAGAAGGTATTGAGGTTTCAAAACCAATTATCTTCACAACTGCATATGATGAATATGCTCTCGATGCTTTCAAAGCTAATAGTATTGATTATCTCTTAAAACCTGTTGATGCCGATGCACTTACTAAAGCAATCCAGAAATTACAAACTATAAGAAACGGATCAAATGACACAAAAAGTGGACAAATTGATGCTCTATTAGCTACTTACAATCAAAAATATAAAAAAAGATTTATGATTAGAGTTGGTGAAGTAATCAAGAGTATCGAAACAGAAAATATTACTCTTTTTGGCGCAGAGGGACGACATACTTTTGTATATACAAATGAGGGCCGAAGATATATTGTAGATTTTAAAATGGAAGAACTTACAGATATTCTTGACCCAAATGAGTTTTTTAGAACTGGAAGAAGTTTTATTGTTCATAGAACATCAATTGTGAAGATTAATAAATATACCAATAGCCGATTAATTGTAGAATTACCAATTGATATAAATAAAGACATTGTTGTTGGAAGAGAAAAAGTAAAAACGTTTAAAGAATGGTTAGGGTAACGCACTAAAAGTGGGTAATTTAAATTGATTATAGATGCTTAAAAAAGTAATTTTACATAAATCAATAACAACCCTGAATCATGCAAAAATTTAAATACGGATTACTAATTGCCGCATCCATTATTATTATTGGTCAAATGAGTATTATTGATTACTCAAACCTTTATTTAACAAGTAATTACGGTAGTTATTTAGGTATCTTATCAATGCTTATTTTACTATGTATCCCATTTATGTCTATCAAACACAAAAATGAATCTCAGCACTTTTAGGAGTGTATTTACATATAAAAAATAAAGGCAATAACTTTTACGGTTATTGCCTTTATTCTTGTCGGTTAATCCTATTTCATTTTAAGTGGTAAACCACAAGTGTATAAATAATTAACACCTATGATTTACACTATTATTATGTGTTTGTCTAGTCCACAGTTTTAGTAATAAACTTTTACTTATTTAATCAGTAACTTTTGTGTTTGCACACCTTCTAGCGTCTGAATTAATAAAGCATAAGTACTTCTTGGTAAAGAAGATATATCATATTGTTGTTCTTTTACCCCATCAAAAGATTTTACTAGTACCCCATTTAAATTATATACCTGAATTGAAACTACATCTTTATCTAAAGTAAAAAAGTTAGCCGTTGGATTAGGATAAATATTCACTTTTAATAAATCATCTTCTAAGGCTGTTGGTTCTTCATCGATAGGTTCTTCATCTGATGATGAAGTAACTGTAATAGATTGCGTTACTTCTGATGCTGCTTCGTAATTTTTATTTCCTACTTGCTTAGCTGTAATTTCAACCTTACCTGCTTTTAATAAAGTAGCTGTTGCACCATCAATTGACACGATAGATTCGTCTGATGATGAATACGTCACATCTAATGAAGAAGAAGATATTGAAATTAAAATAAATGATTCAGTTGAAAGTGCAATGCTTTCAGGTAATTCAAATAATGTGATTTCTTGAGCCGCTTTATTAATTGTAAGCGTACTTGGAGTATAATTAAAAGTATAATTATCTGCAGTTGCTCCAGATAATGTAACTTCATATTCCCCAGCATCTGCACTACTAGTAGCCACCGTTGATGCTGTTGCCATTGCAGTTAAATCAGCGGCTGATTCATTATTTACAAACCCTGTATAGGTAATTGAAAAAGTTGGAATTGCCTCTCCGTAAGTACTAGTTAGACTAACTGTACTTACATTAAGTACTGCCTTATCAATTGTAAGTACTTGATTTACATTTATTGCTTCAGCAACATAATTAGCTCCCTCTTGCATTGCAGTGATCGTTACATCACCTGCACCTACAATTGTAAGAGTTTGCCCGTCAATAGTTGCTACGTTTTCATTTGAAGTGGCATAAGTTATTGGTAAACCCTGAGAACTTGTAGCAGATAATGTATACACTGCATCTCCATAAGTCATATTATTTATCGTACCAAAATCAATTGTTTGTGCTGCTTTTTCTGCATCAATATCAATTTCTACTGTACTTTGAGCATAGTTCATGACATGTTCCTCAGATGTTACATCGCTATTTAAAGGAGCATATAGTTCTAAAGAAGATTTTAACATCATACCATCAGCAATTGCATCAATTTCGTCTTTGTTCATACCTGCACGATAGAAGAACCATTCTTTAAAACTAAGGCTAGTTGCTGCAGAATTATTATTCAACTGGAACATTTCTGGTATTAATTGCTCAGAAACTGCACCTTGAATCTCTTTATCAACATATAAATAAGTTGCTTCTGTAGCATAATAATGTGTTAGTGTTAGAAGGTGCCATGCATCATCTTTTACAACTGTTGGCCCTACTAATTGATCTCCTGTAGGTGATGTATAAACAATATAACCGTCTGCATTTACAGCCAAAGTACCTGTTAATTCACCTTGAGTAAATGTCACCAAACTTCCTTCACTATCTGTTTTAAAATATACACTATTTGTAAAAGAATGAACAGTACCGTCAGGTGTAAAATTCAAGTTATTTAATTGTGATAAATCATGCATTGCTAATGATGTATTCATCATTCTAGTTGGTAACGGTTTCTCGTTGTATAAGGCATCAAATAAAGATGGTACCATTGCATACAAAAATTCATCGTGTCCTTTTTGATTTGGATGTGCAGGATCTCTTTCGTAATCCTTTTCTTCATCTTCGTCATTATTGATAAATTGACCCATTCCGTTATCTAACGCTCCCAATAAGTTCATAGAAGGAACATCCCACTGATGAATCAATAAGTTCATCTCTTTTACAAAAGCATAATCCGTTTCATCGTAACGTCCATTGGCGTAATTACTCATAATTACAGGGATCATTCCTTCGTCTCTAGCTTTTTGAATTAAACCAATAAGATTATCTTTAAATTGATCAAAAACTACTTGACCACCACTCATTATGCCTTCATTACCCATTGATAAACCAATAACTAAATATTTTGATCCTGCAGAAGCAACATCTAAATCCCATCGGTTATTTACTTTAATTGTATTATCACCGCCAATCGAAACATTTTTCACATTCCAATTTTTGCCAATTCCATTGGTAGCTCTATCTTCTAACAAAGCTGTATAATTATAAGCATATCCAGTGTACGAACCATCTGCAGCTTCTAATGCACCAAAGCCTCCACATACAGAAGAACCACAAAAAACAATACCCATATCATCTACTGAAGGAGCTTCTACTAAGTAAGTATAGTTTTCTAAATCTAGTGTAAAAATATACTCACCGTCAGGCAGTGGAAAATTACGAATTCCACCAAATATATCTTCATCGGCTTTATAGCTTAATTCAGAAAAATCACTCCATAAAGAACCCATTAAATAATTGTCATTCATTCTTAATAACATTGCATCGTACGTCTCGTTTTCATCACGTTTTAATGTTACTGTAGATTGCCAAATACTTCCTCCTTTGTACTCAATTTCAGGGCCATCGTTACTAGCCCAAGAACCTGGTGTTTGTGTACCAACTAGTTTCCAGTTTGTAATTTTTTCTACTTCAATTTTCTGATTATTGAAGTCAACTTTCACTCTGTAAGGTGCTGTTTCTGAAATTGAAATTGGGTTACCATCTTGTACTAATGTACCTTCTTCATCAACTCCATAAGCTACTTGCTCTTGGTTTTCGTTGATATTATAAAGCATGAAAGACTCACCTGCTTTTAAAGGAACATAAGCATAAAAGATATTACTAAAGAAGTTATCTACATCTGGACTATAGTTAAATAATCTATCTTCATCATCGTCTAAAGCGCTACCTGCCAGATATAAATTTTCTGGTTGATTAGCAATAATAATTTCAAACTCTTCTGATAAACCTGCTCCAATGTCATTACTTGTTGCTGTTACAGTAATTGTTCCATTTGTTCTAGGATGAACAACTCCGTCAGCATCAATTGTTGCAATTGTTTCATCGTCTACAACCCACTCAATAGTATTAACAGTTGCGTTTGCAGGCTCAATAGTATACGGTATTTGTCTTGATATCAATGGAGAAGTTAGATCTACCGGATTAATTATCATTGCTGTAACAGCATTAAACTCTGCATCCGAAGTAATCTCTTCAACTTTTAATGCATTCAAGTAGGCCAACCCACTCACCTTAGTAACTGTAAAATATATTTCACCTTCTGCATCCGGAAAAATATATCCCGTAGTGTAAACATTTTCTGTGTTTCCTTTAAAAGAAAATGATGTTTGTAACTCTCCTTTTTCTGTATTTAAACCAGCAAATTTATACTCCGTAAAACGATCTGGAACTCCATCTCCACGGCTACCAAATGCTGTAAATCTGTATTGCTTATCTTTATCAAACCCAGATAATCTAATACCACAAGTACCACTTGTAAAGAAATAATCTTGAGTAGCAGTAGCAATTGCTAATTCTGCTAGTTTAGCTTCTTCTGGCGTTTTTAATCCACCATGGTTTTTACCATTTTTCCCAAATGTAGTCTCAAGTTGTAAACTAATTCCCGTATCTTCATTTAATGCATTTAGAATAGTAATTGGATCTCCACTAGAAAGTGCGTTCGTTACATTGGTCCAATAATTACCATTTGTATCTTCACCTGAGGTTTCATCTCCATTCGTCTCATCATTTGGACCAAAATCAATGTACATGGTTTGATCAATTGTTTCTTCTTGTCCGAAAACAAAACACGGAGTAATTAATACCGCTAAGAATACTATCTTTTGTAATATCTTCTTCATAAAATATAAATCTAATGATGGTTGCCCATCAACGTAAAAAGTAATTTTATTAGTTTTTGTAAGGCCAGTAATGCTTACAATAGTTGGATAAATAGATTGCTTTATTATTTCATACTAGTAAATGATTCATTCATTTGTTTACCCTCTTCAAACTTCGCGATTTGCTTGATTAGGGTATTACAATTTTACGGGATCCCTCATTTTATTAGGTGTAAATAAGACACTCTAAGGGGTAATTTTAAGACTACACCTATTTTACTCTCCTTACATTTGATGAAAAACAGCCATTTCTGCTATCTCAATAAGGTTTTTAAGATAAAGTAGAAGGAAAAGAGCTTTCTTGAGATTAGTAGTGTTTTGAGGGTAATAAATCGACATTTGTCCTATTTTTCACCCTCAAAAAACAATAAATTAGTAATCAATAGAGGTACTTTGATTTAAATTATGATCAGTTACTAACGGAATGAATACATTGTATTTCATAACCTTCAATTTAAGTTTGGATATCAAATACTGTTTTATAGATAGTAGCCTGAAACTTCTTATCTAATCTTGATCTTCCCTTATAAAATCGTAACCAACAAAAAAAAGCCCCCTTAAGAAGGAGGCCTTTGATCAGCTCAAATATTATAATTAATTATTCAGTCATAGATACATATTTTCCAGTAGTTGCTTCATGTATTCGTATTGCTTGTCCGCCTCCCTCTGCTAAATGCATAGAAAGGTGTTCTCCGTTTCTAATTTTTACTTTTTTAATGTCCACATCAGTAGCATTTACTTTATAGCTTGCATTTGTTCCATCTGCATAGATTTCTGCAATATATTCTTTCCCATCTTCTAAGAAATCGATAGGAATTTCTAATGCTCTTTTCTCTTCGTTTGTAATTGCTCCTATATACCAATCGTTGCTTTTTCTATCTTTTCTAGCCACCGCCACGTACTCTCCAATATCTGCAGTTAACACCTTAGACTCTTCCCAATCTGTTGGAACTTCTCTAATAAACTGAAACGCTGGGTTTCCTTCGTAATGTTCTGGTAAATCGGCTGCCATCTGCACAGGACTATACAATACTACATATAAAGCCAACTGATTTGCCACTGTAGTATGAGTAGAATTTCCTTTTCTGTATTTGTCAAAATTTGTCTGAAAAATACCTGGCGTATAATCTAACGGACCACCTAAACCCATAGTAAATGGTAGAATTGTAGTATGACTTGCTGGGTTTCCATCACTCCAAGCATTATATTCCATACCACGCATAGCTTCTCTACTTAACATATTTGGATAGGTTCTACGAATTCCCGTTGGCTTTATTGGTTCATGTGCTACAACACAAACTTTATGTTTAGCTGCCGTTTCTAATACCTTTCTGTAATGGTTCACCATATACTGACCATGGTGATGTTGACCTTCTTCTTCTGCTCTAATTTTGCCTACATAACCTGTTTTTAATGCGTTCATTTCATTCTTTTCAAGAAGATCAAAAGCATCATCCATCTGATTTTCGTAGGTTAAAATATCACCACTTGTTTCATGATGACCTATTAATTCTACTCCCTTTTCTTTGGCATAACTTGCTAAATATTTTAAATCGTAATCAGAATAAGGCTCTACAAAATTGAAATTAGGGTTTGTAATCCAGTCTTCCCATCCTTTGTTCCAACCTTCTACTAATACTCCTCCAAGACCATTTGATGCCGCAAAATCGATATATTTTTTTGTATTTTCTGTATTTGCTCCATGGTTTGGACCTTGTTCCCAAGTAGATTTATTCATGTGCATTTCCCACCAAACTCCTAAATATTTCATAGGTTTTATAAAAGAGACATCTTCTATTTTATTTGGTTCATTTAAATTTAAAATGATATTTGATTCTACAAGATCACCAGGGTTGTGCCCTACTTGAACAGTTCTCCAAGGTGTGTACATTGGTGTAGTTCTTTTTACTTTCACACCGTCAGGCCATGGAACTAAGTAAGATTCAAATGATGTACCTTTAGTACCTCTATCCAACGTCATGGTAGAGTAATCTGTAAGGTTTGCTTCGTGAATACTCACATAATCTCCGCTTTTTGTTTCAAAAGTAGCAGGTGTATGCATTAACGTTTTAACCTCTGTAACTTGTGCTTTTTCATAAAGACGTTCATATGTATCAAACCCATGCTCCCAATTAGAAACAATTGTGTCACATGGTTGGTACCATACTTTGTAATTGTCTACTAAATTGAATGTCGTTTCTTCCGACATGATTTCTATTTTAGAAATATTTTCTTGAGTAGGAATAAAATATCTAAAACCTAATCCATCATCAAAAGCTCTAAAAATAAGTTGCATTTCTCTTGGCTTTTTAGATTTCTCTTTAAGAAAAACAGTTAACTCATTATAGTTATTATCAACCTCTTTACTTTGCCCCCATATCGTTTCCCATTTTTCATCAATAGATTTTTCTTTAATATCTACAACCTCAAAATTGTCTAATAAATTAGGTTGGTCTTTCAATACAAAACCTAAATCAGAAGTTGAGATAATTGGCTCGTTATCGAATGTAACTTCGTATTTTGGTGCTCCATCTATCATTTTAAACGTTAATTCTAAATGATTACCCGGTGATGAGAGCACTACATCTGTTTCTTTATAACTATCGAATAATTGACATGAAGAAAGTGTACTTCCTAATATCAATGTTGTAATTAACTTTCTAATTGACATGTTTTTAAATTAAGTTTATTGAAGTTCTATAAATAAATCATTGGCTTCTGATACTCTGGTAGATACAAGGTTAAAGTAAATCTGATCTACCTTATCTCTAAATGACCTCTCTGCTTGGTATCGAGGATCATTTTTAAGGTTAAACCAATTGTAAACCATTTCAAGTTCTGTAACTGTGTAACTAACGCCTGTATATTTTTGTACTTCTATTAAGAAGTCAAATTGGTATTCTATTGTAGGTTCTATTGTTGTTCCTTCCCCAAAGTCATTCCATGTAATCAATTGTAAGAAATCTATTTTGCTTTCGTATTGTACTGCAAAGTCTAAAGTTGTTTTCATTTGGTCTGCTCCTAATGGATATTCCCATCCGCCAACAATTACTTCACCATAACCACCTTCCTCATAAAAATCTTTAAAACCAGGGAAAGCACCACCTACAGAAATTTTATTTGGATCTGCATTCTTATAGTAGTTTTCTATGTCACTAATATCTCCCGAACCAGGCCATGCAAAATCTCCATCTGCAACAGTATTAATTTTAGTATTATTCTGAAGAGGAATAAAATGTTCTTCCTCTGGAGAAATAGCCAAAGCTTGTTCCCAATTTGCATCACCTTCTTGGAAAGGTCCAAATATTAATGTTAGAGGTTTTCCATCAATTCTGATGTATTCATCTCTACCATAATAATTATCACTTAAATATTTAATATTAGCAGTGATATCATCAAAAGGTGTTACTTCGTTAGCAAAACGATCTTCCATTACTACAGAGAAGTTTAAGCCAACATCATCTAACTCTTCAATAATTGCGTTCGAATTCTGTAAAAGAGAATCAATATCTTGGTTTGTTCCTTCTGTACCATACCAGTTGATTAATAGACCATCAATACCAGCATATTTCATCAATAACAAGTGATAATTAATAACGTCTGGATCACGAGAATCGTAAGGTCCAATTAAAGGGTGCACATGTGATGCAATATCCGGAACATTCCCGTCAATTAATTCATCTGGATTTTTATTAGTCATTGTCCAATGGCTTCCCCAATCAGAAGAATAATCGCCTTTAGCCTCAAACCAAGGCATGTAGTGCATGTACACTTTCTTATTGTTTGACTTTGCAACAGGCACTGCTTCATGCTCTACCACACCTTTTTTAATTGGAAAATCTGAAATTACATTTTCAGTTGTACAGGCAGTTATAAGAGCTGTTGAACAGATTGTAAAGAGTATATTTTTTATAGTATTCATCTTACTAATTGTTTTTGATTTAAAAGATGGGCAGCATTCTACACTGCCCAAAATAATTCACACATCTAACTTCTAGTAGCCACTGTTTTGAGAAAAACCATCACTAGATACTAATACTGATGAAGGTATTGGATATACATTTCTATCTTCGGTAGTTACTTCTTTCCCTGCCCATGTTCCATTTGTAAATTGACCAAAACGAACTAAATCTGTTCTTCTGTAACCTTCCCAATACAATTCAAAACCTCTTTCGTCTAATATCTCCTGACCGTCTGCACTAATTGCTGCAAGCACTGTATTTCCTCTTCTAAGTCTTAAATCATTAATAATAGTAAGTGCACCTGCTGCATCTCCATTTCTCCAAAGTGCTTCTGCTTTCATTAAATATACATCAGCAAATCTAAGAAGTGCCACATCGTTATTTGCTCTCCAAAAATTTTCAGAAAGCTGATCTGGTGCCCATTTTAATACTCTTACACCTTCAAATTCTTGAGCGTTAGTAATGTCTGCTACTTCTGCTGTATAGGCCAGTAAATTTCCATTTCTATCCTTTAATTGAACCCCAGAAGTACTGTATTGTTGGCCTTCTAGTAACCCTAACTTTAGCCCTGTACTTTGTACATATCTAGTATCTTGAAAACGATAATCAGTTGTTGAGACGCCATTACCACTAATTCCATCTTGATCCCAAGAATTGAAAAACTCTTCTGTAGTACACATTCCATTCCAAGGCTGTAAAGCTGCAGTTCCTGCTGTTTGAGAGTAATGTAATGTCATTAAAGCTCTTGTTTGACCAGAAAACTCACTAGAAACATTGTAGCCATTTCTGATTATTAGTAATGCCTCTGGACTATCTTGATTATTAAAATCAAAAAGCTGAAAGTAGTCATCTGCCAATCTATAACTTGGGGAAGTTAAAACGGCATCAGCATGTTCAATTGCCTTATCCATATCTTCTTTAGATGCTGATGATTCTCCATTGTAGATAAAACGATTTAGGTATACTTTAGAAAGTAAAGCATGTCCAGTCTCTCTCACTATTTTACCATATTCAGGTTGGTCTTTTTTCTCAAATAATAGAGGTGTAATTTCTTCTAATTCTTGAATAACTAAATTTGTAGCTGTAACTCTATCTAAAGCTACATTTACCCCTTCTTCGTTTCTATAAGGTACTTGGCCAAATAAATCAAGTACTTGCCACACATAATAAGCTCTTAAAAATCTAACTTCTGCAATGTATGGTTGAGCAATTTCTAAGAAATATTCATCGCCATCACCAATGTCATAGATATCTTTTAATGTATTAAATGTTCTAGATATTCCTACAGACATATCGTTCCATCCATTTTCTACAATAAGATGATCTGCCCCCCATTCTTGCTTGTGTAATTGTAGCCAAAGTCCATTATCATTCCAATCATTTCCTCTTGTTGGCGTCATCATTTCATCTGTAGACCCCTCTGTTAGTGCGTAAATATTTCTTTCTCCCATAAACTGGAAAAGTGATGAATACGCTGGTAATGATAAAGCACTCAGCTTTGTAGGGTCTTCTAAAATTAATTTTCTTTGCTCCGCATAGTATTTCTCTTGCGTTACTTGAAAGTCTGTATTTGGTTCTAAATTAGTACACCCTACCGACAGCATCGATACAAAGGCTACTGCTAAAGATTTATATGTATTGAATTTCATAATTGTTCAGCTTAAAGATTAACATTGATACCAATAATTACAGTAGATGGGCGCGGGTAAGATGTATAATCTATACCAAATGATGGGTAACCATTTACGTCCATACTTGCATTTACTTCAGGGTCATAACCTGTATAGTTTGTCCATACAAATAAATTCTGTCCTGTTGCGTAAATTCTAGCACCACTCATCCATGAAATATTAGAGGTATTAAAATTGTAACCTAAAGTGATGTTTGATAAACGAAGGAAAGTAGCATCCTCTATAAATTCTGAAGAAGTAATTGCTTCTTGATCAAGGTTTTTCTCCGACATTAAATTGGCATACGTTGTATTCCCTGCCTGAGATAACATCCTTTTATTATAGAAAGCATGTGCTGTGTTGTTATAAATATTCTGTCCGTGTTTTGCATCAATAAATACTGAGAAATCTATGCTTTTGTATTTCAGCGTATTATTTAAACTCCACATATAATCTGGATGAGGTGACCCCAAATGTCTTTCCACTGCTGCATCTGCCGAACCTGTTGTACCACCTTCTGCATTAGTGTACTTAGAATATCCTTCTTGATCAAAACCTCTAAATTCTCTTGTATAAAAAGTCTGTAATGGATAGTTGTCTTGAATAACTTGAACTTGTGTACTAGAGATACCCGGTCCGTTTAATCTACCTGTTCTTACAGCATCATTATCTAAACCTTGAATATTATTTTCGATCATTGTGAAGTTAACGTTTGATGAAAACTCCCAATCTCCGTCTGTAATCCAATATACTTTTAACGATGCCTCAAAACCTTTATTTATTAATTGAGCAGGTAAGTTGACATAACCAACTGTTGCCAATGCTGGAGGCGTTAAATCTACTTTAAATAATAAATCTGTTGTTGACTTATGGAAGTAATCTAACGTACCCGAAATCTTATCATTAAAGAAACCAAAATCTACACCTATGTTTGCTTGTGTTGTTGTTTCCCATTTAATATCCTCATTTGGTTGATGATCTGGTTCATATGTTTTTTCATCATTTACCGTTACTGGGTTATAGATCATTAATGGAATATGATCCGGAATTTCTTGGTTACCTGTTTGTCCCCATCCACCTCTTAATTTAAGGTTAGAAACTACATCAGAATTATATAAAAAAGCTTCTTCAGAAATTCTCCAGCCTAACGCTGCACTAGGGAAATAACCATACTTATTATTATCTCCAAACTTAGTAGAACCATCCGCTCTCATAGATGCAGTAATTAAATACTTATCATTAAAGCTATAATTAAACCTACCAAAATAAGATTGTAATTCTGAAGAACCTCCACCAGACCAAACGCTTGATGCTTGTTTATTTGCCGCCTGATTTAGATTATCTGCATAATCTACAGCAGAAGAAAAGAAGTTATCTACATACATACCGTTAAATTCGTAATCAAATTTTTGGTATGAAAAACCTCCCATCACAGAGAAATCATGCTTATTAATTGTTTTAGAGTATGTTACAAAATTCTCTATTGAAAAGTTTGTATTTTGATTATTACTAATTGTACCCGTACCGTTTGTTTCACTTTGTAAATCTTTAGAACGACTACCTTTACGCTGAGCATTTGATCTATCATAAGCAATACTCAAATTATAATGTAAACCTTCTATTATTTTAAAATCTGAAGTTACATTGGCTAAATAACGGTCTGTTACCGACTCATCATTTATTAAATTGATTAATGCTACAGGGTTGACATCTGTTGGTGTTTGAAAATACGACCCATCTTCATTATAAATTGGCATTGTTGGGTTACCTCTTAATGCACTACCTATTAAGTTATTTGCACCAGTATCACCAGTTCCAGAACCTGTACCTAAAGGTGCGTAAGTATCATTAATTGTTGATGCAGATAAGTTAAAACCAACTTTCCATCTATCGTCCAATAATCGCTGTTCAATATTTAAACGACCTGTAAGACGTTTCATTCCAGAGCTTTCTATAACCCCTTCTTGATCCATATACCCAAGAGATGCTAAATAGTTACCTGTTTCAGACCCACCTGATACAGACAAGTTATGATTCTGAGAATAAGCTGTTCTAAAAATTTCATCTTGCCAGTTTGTGTTTCCACCATAATCCCAATCTAAAAATGATAAGTCGCCTGTAGATTGAGCTATTAAAGCTCTACTTAATCTCCAATCATCTGATGAAAGTAAATCAATTTTCTTTCTTACCCATGCCATACCACCATAAGCAGAATAACTCACTTTACCTTCTTGGTTTTTAGCCTTCTTAGTTGTGATCATCACTACACCGTTCGATCCTCTAGAACCATAAATAGCTGTTGCTGATGCATCCTTTAAGATATCAATACTTTCAATATCATCTGGATTTAAGAAGTTTAAAGGATCTTTTGGTGCTTGATTTCCACCTCCTACAGATCCAGAAGCTGCAGCGCCACCACCTAAAGGCACTCCATCAATTACATATAATGGACCGTTATTACCACGTACTGAACTTGTACCTCTAATATTTACCGAAACAGCAGCTCCAGGTTCTCCACTACTTGGTGTGATCTGAACACCCGTTGCTCTACCTTGAATAAGTTCTGTAGGGTTTGACATGACACCCGAATTAAAGTCTTCTCTGTCTACAGAAGACATGGCACCAGTAACATCTTTCTTTTCTTGGGTACCATACCCTACAACCACAACCTCATTCAACACATCAATATCTTCTTTTAGCGTAACACTAATGTTTGTTTGGTTTGTTAAATCAAAAGTTTGTGTCTCATATCCCATATAACGAAACGACACACCTGTCACTCCCTCTGGAACTAGTATTTTATAATTTCCATCAAAGTCTGTTGTTGTACCAATAGGTGTCTCAAAATCTCCTATTAAAGCTACAGTTACTCCAATTAAAGGTTCGTTATTTTCGTCTACTACTAAACCAGTTAGCGTAAAGTCTTCCTGAGCAAATACGTTTGTTGTATTCAATAGCATAGCTATTATAAAACAGAATACAGATAAACTTTTTATATATATTTTCATCTTAGTTGATTTTATTTCTGAATAGCGTTCAAAAAATTAGTTAGCTGGTACAAAAGAAATATTTACAATTCTATCTGCTTTGTTCGGATCATAACCTGCAATAGTTTTCGAATCACCTCCAAAACCTTTCGACGATAATTTTAATTCTGAATCTGAAATAGAAGTTATTTTATATTCATGAACATCATGTGCAACATAATCTGCGTAATCTACGCCAGAAGTATAATGACCTATATAACCACCCATACCGTTTACTGTAATAATTGTATCGTTATCTACAACACTTAATTCATAGGTAAAATCACCATCTCCCCAAGTGTCTACATTTTCTCCGTCAATATTAATTAGTGGGTTTGAAGTATCATCACATTCAACATCAGGGAATATCGACCATTCTTTCCAAATTGTACCATTCATATCTCTTGAATAACTTCCATCTTCAGAGAATGTAAATTCTGAATCAAATAAACACGTTCTAGCAAGAACATCATTTTCTGATAAAGACCACCAAACATCATCTCCTACTAGCGGACCATAATATACCGCCCCAGCTTTTTCTTCTATTGCCCAAGATCTAGACAATAAAGTTTTTATTGGTGATAAATCTACCTCTTCTATTGGTTCTTCTTCCTCAACTGTTTCCTCTGTTACTTCTGATGGAACCAAAATTAATCTTACTAAACGATCAGCTTTATTTGGTATTGCTTTAGAATCTCCATTATAGCCAAGAGAAGACAATTCTATTCTACCTGGTAATGCAGATTTAATAATATACTTATGTTCTTTTTGAGGTAAAAAGTCTGAAGCATCAACTCCACTTGTATAATGACCTACATAACCACCCAAACCTGTAACTGTAATTACTGCAAAGCCACCTTCTTCTGTGATTTCATATGTAAACTCACCATCTTCCCAAACTTCTACATTTGCACCTGCATTTGTTACTAAATCATTGTTTGTATCATGACAACCTTCATTTTCAAAAATTTGCCATTCTTTCCAAAGAGCACCGTTTGAAACTCTTTTGTATACTCCTTCCGTAGTAAAAGAAAACTCTTGATTAAAAAGGCATGCTCTAGTTGTAAAAGCATTTTCATCATACATATCAACAACAAACCAATCAATAGTTTCATCATCTAATGGTCCAAAAGCATATCCTTTAGATTCTTTAGCTATCGACCACTTCTTAATGCCATCTGTTCCAACCAATATCTTCTTTGCTTCTGCAACTACATCTACTGGCTCAATAATTTCTGGAACAAAAATGTTAACTTCTTTAGTAAAAGTATTTTCAATTGCTCCAGAAGCAGCCATTAAATTAACCACAAACTCTCCTTCTGGAAAAACGTGTTCTACATGTTGCTCTTCTGATGTTGTACCATCGCCAAAATCCCATAAATAAGTAGTAGCTCCAACAGATTTATTTGTAAAGCTTACAACAGTATCGTCAGAAATAATAAAAGAATATTTTGCTAATACCGGCATTGGTATATCTAAAGATGTCTCTTTGTTCTCACAAGAGAGTGATATCCCAAGCATAGTAAAAATAAAGAGTTTTAATAAAGTTGTTTTTGTAAAATTCATCTCAATACGTTTTGCTTTATTGTCTTTTAAAAAGTTGATTCGTCTCTTTCTTAGTAGCGCTTAGTTGAAGAGTATGTTACAATTTTAGGGAGATTCATTTTTTTTTAGGTGTAATCAAGACACTGATAAGGGGATATTTAAGACACCTAGGTAATTACAGTGTGTTACCTGCTCTAATAATCTTTGAATAGACTACTAAAAATGCAGATTCCATCAAAAAGAATGTACTTGCTAAGGTTCTGTTAAAAAATAGCCTTAAAAGGGTAAAAAAAAGACATTTGACGTATTTTTCCACCTCTAAAAAAAACAATTTGATGTATTTAATCATTTATAGTACATGTATATTAAGTTCATTTTTAAATTTGAATAATTCTATTTATAATTGATAAGAGAACGATCATAACAATCGCTTTCTATCAAACTAACTCAACTCAATGTATTCACTGTGCTATGAAATTTTTTAATTACTTATGTTCTATCTTTTCAATTTTTATAACTTTTACAGCTTCGTTTTCCAATGGACAAAATTCCCCAAAATTTGAGTACTTAAATATTAATGAAGGGTTAAACCATAGTTGGGCAAAGTGCTTAGCAAAGGATAATAAAGGGTACTTATGGATTGGTGGTATTAGTGGGCTTAACCGTTATAATGGCAGTTCGTTCAAAAATTATTCTGGGAATGAAACCGATAAATCTGGGCTTTCAGATCACTTTATTCTTTCTATTTATGAAGATTCGAAGAATAATTTTTGGGTAGGTACTTTTAGTGGTGGCCTAAATTTATTAAATAGACAAACAGATACCTTTAAAACGTATCGTAATCAACCAAAAAACACTTCTTCTTTACCGAATGATAAAATACAATCTATTTTTGAAGATGCTGACCATAGATTATGGATTGGAACAGGTAAAGGTTTAGTACAATATGATTATGAAACAGATGGTTTTATACCTTATACTTATAATAAAAACGGTAAAACACAAAGTATTAAAGACCCAATACGCTGTATTTATGAAGATAAATCAAATACGCTTTGGGTAGGTACAGATAATGGGTTATATCAAATACAAATAGAAAATAAATACATTAAACATTACAAAAAAGAACTCAATACTAATTTATCTCATAATACAATTACAAGTGTATATGAAGATGAATTCAATCAATTTTGGGTTGGAACGTTAGGAGGTGGACTTAATTTGTTAGACAAAGAAACCGGACTATTTAAAACGTTTACTTTAGATGAGGGTATAAAACATAATAGCATTCTATGTTTAAATGGAAATCAGAATGGGCAATTATATATTGGTACAGAAGGTGGAGGCTTACATATTCTTGATACCAAAACATATCAAATAATTGATTTATTACCCGACGATAGTATTCCAAATAGTATAAATAGTAATTCTATACATAGCCTACTTTACGACAATAAAGGAGGTATTTTATGGGTAGGTACATACAACGGTGGGGTAAACTATTTTAGCAAATGGGATAAGGATTTCAATCATCTTAAAAAAGGAATTCTAAGTAGTAATAACGTTCTATCATTTGCTGAAGGACCCAATAAAGAAATCTATGTAGGCACAGATGGAGGTGGAATTACCATTTTAAAAGATGGAAAATCTTCTGTTTTATCAAAAAAAGATGGTCTTTCTGGAGATGTTATCTTAAGTATGCTAACTGATAAAGAGAAAAACCTGTGGGTAGGTTCTTTTAACGGTGGATTAGATTTTATTGACTACAAAACTGGTAAAATAAAACACTTTTACCATAAAGAAGACGATCCTACAAGTTTAAGTAGAAATGATGTAAGTTCAATTTTCCAAAGAAAAAATGGAGATCTTTGGGTAGGTACTATGCATGGTGGCTTAAATAAATTAAATACTACTACTGCTTCATTTACACATTATAGATCTGATGTTGGCAATCCTAAAAGCATTTCTAATGATTTTATCGGGAAGGTTTTTGAAGATAGTAGAGGAAATTTACTTGTACAAACAGGAAGTAGTATTGATATTTATAATGATGCAACCGATGATTTTACGCCCATTGGCCTTCAATATAAAATAAATATTTCTACAACTGTTTGTAGTTATGAAGACCAAAGAGGTAACCTCTGGATTGGCACAAGAAATAAACTGATTTATCTTGATAGAAGTAGTGATATTTCTTACACATACACTACAGAAGACGGACTTCCTTCAAATAGCATTTCAGGTATTTTAGACGATGAACAAGGTAACTTATGGATAAGTACGCAACGTGGATTAGTAAAATATATAAATGCCGTACACACTCCTAATAAAGCTGATTTTCATGTTTTTACTGTAGAGGATGGATTACAAGGGCTTGATTTTAAAATTCAGGCAGCATTTCAGAAATCAGATGGTACAATGTATTTTGGGGGTAATAATGGGTTAAATTACTTCAAACCTAAAGATATTTGGTTAAACCCTGTACAAGCTAAAACAGTTATTTCATCTTTTAGACTTTTTAATAAAGAAGTTGAATTTGGGACAGAAAACAGTCCACTCCCATTACCAATAGATGAATTAAATGAAATCACTTTATCACATGATCAAAATATATTTTCTTTTGAATTTTCTGCATTAAATTTCATACTTCCGAAAAAGAATCAGTATGCCTATATGTTAGAAGGATTAGAAGATGAATGGTATTATGTAAATGATCGAAAAAATGCTTATTACAATAACTTAAAACCTGGTATTTATACTTTTAAAGTTAAAGCTTCTAACAATGATGGAATATGGAATACACAACCAACTGCATTAAAAATTACCGTTATTCCACCTTGGTGGGAAACTACGTTATTTAGAGTACTTTTTATTATTTCTATTATAATAGGACTTTTAGTGTTATATAAACTGAGGGTACATCAATTAAAAGAACAGAAGAAAAAACTAACAGCAAAGGTAAACCAAGCAACTTCTACAATTAAAGAAGTGAATGAATTACTTGCTCAACAAAATCATGATTTAAACGATAAAAATTCTTTATTAAAAGAGCAGAATCATGAGTTAGAAACACAATCTGAAAATATTAATAACTTACTACAAGAAGTACAAGAAAATAACGAGGCAAAACTCCGCTTTTTTACCAATATTTCGCATGAATTACGAACTCCATTAACATTAATAATTGGACCACTAAAACAACTAATTCAAGGAGAAAGTAAATCGCCTAAAGATGATTATGATGTCATGTTTAGAAATGCAAATAGCTTACTCAAAAACGTAAATCAGTTATTAGATTTCAGAAAGTTAGAATCTGGAAATATACACCTTAAAGCTAGTGAGAATGATATTGTTAGCTTCTCTAAAGCTCGATTTTTATCTTTCAGTCATTTGGCTCAAAAGAAGAAAATTGATTTCCATTTTGAGAGTTTTGAAAAAGAATATATCATGTGGTTTGATGCAGAAAAAATGGACAATATTGTTACCAATTTATTGTCTAATGCATTTAAATATACACCAGATCATCGTTCCATTCATTTTTCTATCAAAAAAGAAAATAATGAAGTCCTTTTAGAAATAAAAGATACTGGTTTAGGGATTTCTAAAGAACAGAAAGCTCATATTTTTGACCTGTACTATCAAGCAAATAACAGTGTAAACTCTACCACTATTGGTACTGGTATTGGTTTGGCACTTATTAAACAATTTGTTGATTTACACCATGGTACAATCGATGTTATTTCTGAACAAGACAAAGGATCTACGTTTACTGTGAGATTAAAAACTGGGGAGGACTTCTTATCATCTACTGAGAAGACAATTAATCACACATTAAAAAAAGGCACTTTAAATGAAGATATAGAACAATTATCTTTTGTAAACGAAAGTACAATTGATGTTATTAATGATGATGAAATTCAAGAAATTAAGGCGGAAAACCTCACCATATTGATTGTTGAAGATAACAACGATATTAGAAAATACATTAAGGAAAATCTAAGAAATGTATTCAATATTATTGAAGCCGAAAATGGAAAAATTGGTCTTGAAAAAGTAATGGAATATTCACCAGATTTTGTGATTAGTGATATTATGATGCCTGAATTGAATGGTCCAGACCTTTGTAAGTTGATAAAAAATGAACCTCAAACATCTCATATTCCTGTTATTTTACTAACAGCTTATTCTGGAGAAGAAACCCAATGGAATGGCTATAGTGCTGGTGCTGACGATTATATAGTTAAGCCATTTGATATCAATATCCTGCGTAGAAAAATAAGCAATATGGCAGCTACTCGTAAAATGCTTGTCCAGAAATTCCAATCTACAACCTCTTATGCTACTTTAAACAAAGAAGTTGTTGAAGATGATTTCTTAGGTAAAGCAATTGAAGTAGTAAAAGACAACATGGATAATTTTACATTTGGAGTAGATGATTTTACAGAACATTTTGGTATGAGTAAAAGGCACCTTTTACGTAAAATGAAATCTATTTCTGGATTATCAATTAATGAGTTTATAAAGAATATTAGATTGAAATATGCCGCTGATTTAATGAAAGATCCAGAACTGAATATTTCAGATATTGCCTATCAAACTGGTTTTAACGATCCAAAGTATTTTAGTAAATGCTTTAAACTAGAGTTCAAAAAAACTCCATCAGAATATAGAGAAGAAATTATTATGGCAAAGTAAAAAAGAAAGGAGGAACACTAAAAATGCTCCTCCTTCTTTTATTTTTTATCTTCTTTTTCTTTCTCGTTTCCTCTCGATTTATTACCAAGAATTACCACTTGGTCTCTATGGCTAATCTTACCATTTAGTTTAACAATTAGCACATAAGTACCTGGAGTAAAAGTAGATACATCAAAAACAGCTTTAGATCTTGATAAGTCTAAATTTGGGGTGTTATTTACCAAATGACCAGTTGAAGTATTGATAAACTCAAAAGTAGCTTCCTCATCATCCATAAGGTTTAGAGCAACATTTAAAGTGTATTGAGCTGGATTAGGATAAATACTTACTACCTCACCTTGTTCACGTTCACCATTATTCAATACTTCTATCCAAGATTCTGTTTTACCATCAAAATCAACCTGAGTTAATCTATAATATACTTTTCCTTGTTGAGGTTTTTCATCCTCTACTTCATATGTATTCGACACATTTGAGTTCCCTGCTCCTTCTACAAATTCTGCTATAGTTTCATAGTTTTTACCATCTACAGATCGCTCCACTTTAAAATGACTATTATTAATTTCTTGGGCAGTTTCCCACACACTAAACACTTTACCATTTTCTATGGTTACATTAAACGAGGTGAGTTCTACTGGGAGATCTGCGAAAAAAATATTTGATAAGTAAGGTTTTAATTTTAATAATTCTTCAGTTGTAATTTTCATTTCTTTTGAGGTAAATTTCTGTTGATTACCTTTATCTTTTTTACCTTTTTTACCTTTACCTTTACCTTTACCTTTACCTTTTTTACCTTTTTTTGTTTTCGTATTAGGATCGGGTATTATTATGGTTCCAAATTTAATAAAACTATTTGTAGACCCTTTCAATTTTAATATTATTGTATCATGATCTCCTCCATCAGCTTTTAACTTATTATTTGTCTTATAATAAAAAGATTTTGAATTTGACATATCATTTCCATTGTGATCATGAATATGGAAATGGAAATCTACATTACCATCAATTGCAATATGACCATTAAGTACTGATTTATGAGGATGAGGTCCAATAAAATCCCCCTTTACATATAAGTTTGATTCTTTGAAATTTTTAAAATAAACATTTTGTGGTTTTTTTGTGGTACCTAATTGTAAATTTCCTTTTATAACTAAATTATTATAATTAAATAAATGAGCTTCACCTTTAACTGTCACATTCCCATATATAACTAAGGTATGTCCCTTTTCAACTGTTAATTTACCTCCAAGAAAAATTGTTACATTACCATAAATTGCTGTGTACGTTGATTTAGTTGTAAAATGCTTTCCTTTAGATATTATTATATCCTGATTTTTATTTGAATTTTTATACCTTTTAAATTTTTGAATTTCAGGAACATTTGAGGCATATAGATAATTAAAATTAAATGAATCAGGTGTAATGCTATTCAATTCTATTTGAGCATTAATATCAAATTTAATACTCAATAATAAAATTAAAGTCAGAATACCAATATTCCCTTTTAATACTGTTAAAGGAAAAAATAAGATTTTGGCTACATCAGTAAATGAAGCTAAGTATAAATCTTTACTCCTAGAATCAATCATAATCTTTGGGTTAGTAATAATTGATTTCTAAAATAATCAATTATTTACCAATCAGATTAAAATGAGGAAAGAATATTAGTATACTTAAATCAATTATTAATGTATTCACATTGTTACAAGCGTATTATTTATTCTTCTTGAACAGATCTTTAAACATATCTATCGTTAAAACTAACCCAAGTATACCTGCAATAAAGTAACCTCCAAGGGCAAAATTATTTACAAAAGAAGCATTTTCTGAAACAGACATAGAAGAAGATGCAATTAAAAGGCAACCAATTATAATACCTGTTGTCAATTTATTAATCCCGTTTCTGAAGGTATCTAATATTGTCTTTGTATCGTCTAACCCAATTTGTACTTCTATTTTACCTCGTTTTATTAATTGGATAATATCCTTAATATCAGTTGGAATAGTTTTAACATCTTTCAAACTATTAAACAAGTCGAGTAACATCTTTCTCTGATTTTTTAGAGAAAACAAATCAAACTGATATTTAATCATGAAAGGTTTTATTTCCTCTAAAATATTCATTTTTGGGTTCATGTCTAAAGCAGTACCTAATACTAATGACAATGCTTTTGCAAGATTTACAAAATAGTTTGGTAATACAATATTATAGTGAAACATAATTGCCATAATTTTTTCACTAAACTCTACCCAAGGTACCTCATCAACGCCTTGATCTAATTCTTGAAAGATATCATGAAGTTGGTATTGTAAATTCTTTTGGTTTTCTACGGTAATTTCATGAGAAACTGCAATTCTTTTAATAGCTCGAATTACCCTATCCGTATCTTTTGAAAGAAACGCTTCGAGAAATTCGGTAATTAGCGTTGTGTCTTCAGGTAATAAGTGTCCAACAGCACCAAAATCTATAAAACAAATTCTTAAATCTTCTGTAATAAATATGTTTCCGGGATGAGGGTCTGCATGGTAAAATCCAAATTCAATAATTTGTTGAACAAAAGATTTAACAAGTCTTTTACTAACTGTTTCTTTTTGTTTTTCAGTAGCCGATTTTAAAAAATCTTTCAATTTCACTCCTTCGGCAAAGTCCATACAAAATAGAGATTGTGTAGATAAATCATTAACTACATTGGGTGCACAGGTACTCTTAGAATCTTTAAAATATTTTACAAATTGTGCCTGATTTCGTCTTTCAATAGCGTAATTTAATTCATTCTTGATACTAATTTCAAATTCATCAAAAAGACGCATAGTATCCATTCTAGATAAAGACTTACTTGATTTTACTATTACTCTTAGAATACTACGCATAATACGTAAATCCTCATTCATAATAACATCAGCATTTACCTTCCTAACTTTTAGCACAAGGTTTTTACCCTTTCTTTTTACGGCATATGATTGCCCAATTGAAGCTATACCGATTGGATTTGGATCTATATATTCAAAAACCTCATTAGCTGACTGACCTAATTCTTTTTCTATGTACTCTTCAATGTTAAGTGTATTATCTTCTGATACATTGTCTTGTAGTTTTTGTAATTCATGTACATACTCAATCGGTATTAAATCGGCTCTATTACTAAGTAACTGTCCTAATTTTATAAAAGTTGGACCCAATTCTTCAATTGCTAACCTTAAGCGTACTTCAATTGGTAGTTTATTTATGTCAGAATGTTTTTCAAGAACTTTATTCGGAATAAGGTGGTTTAATGTTGAATTCATAATCCATGTCTGAAACCCATATTTTACCATTACATGAACGATCTCAATATATCTACTTGAATAGTTTACCTTATTTTCCATTTTATGATTTATAGTTTACTCAATGCAATCAATACTTTATACAAAGTAAGCAGACACTTTTAATATTGATTAGAAAGCAGAGTAGAACATGCATTTTTTATTAAAGTTTATAATTCTATCTATTGATTTTACAATTGATATAGTGTTAAAGCATTAATTTACTTTTTTTTTAATTTTTATTCTATCAATTCAGAATTGATGTAAAACCTTACTTATCATCATTTTACAGAAAAAAATTAGTGTGTATTTCGTTATTTTAATGATGTTAATTACCAATTATGATATATTAAAAAAATAAATCATAATAAAAAGGTAGGGTACTTGTCATCTTAATTGTATTAGTTATGTATTCAGTCAATTAAAGATTGTTATACACTTTAGAAAAAATATATTATTTCATTTCAATAGTTTAACTCATTACAATAACCCGAACTATAATTAATGTTGTTTATTTTAATAGTACATTAAAAAGAGACTTAGAATATTCTAGGTCTCTTTTTTGTTTAATGAATGAATGATTATTCTTAATTAATTTTATAATTGTATCTTTGAGTTCTCGAACTTAAATTGTTATAAATGAAACCTTTCATAAAGATACTTTCAGCCACAATGCCAAGCCTTGTTGTAAAAATGGCTTACAACAAAATAGTGCAACCTACTGTATTTAAACTAAGACCTCACGAAATAGAAATATTAGATAAGGCCGAAAAAGACTTTATCTCATTTAATTCTTTTAATGTTCAAACCTATAAATGGGGCAACGGACCTAAGAAGGTTTTGTTAGTACACGGCTGGGAAGGACAAGCAGGGAATTTTGCTGAAATTATTGAAAGCCTTGTTGACAACAATTATACTGTTTACGCTTTTGATGCTCCATCACATGGATTTAGTAGTAAGGGAAAAACCACCATGTTTGAGTTTAGTGCTTTAGTAAAACTCTTTATTAAGAAACATGCTATTAAAAATATAATTAGCCATTCTTTTGGTAGTGTAGGTACCACACATTGCTTATCTAACAATAATGATCTTAAGGTTGATAAATATGTAATGATTACTACGCCAGATAGGTTTGAACAACGACTGAATGATGTTGCTCAAATGGTAGGGCTAAATAATAGAGTGAAAAATAAATTAGTAAATAAGTTAGAAAATGAGTTTAATGTAAAAGTAAACGATCAAAACGTATCTGATTTTGTACAGAAAGTAAACGTTGAGAAAGCTTATATTTTACACGATGTTAATGACAAAATTATTGATATACAGCAATCGATAGATGTTCAAAAAGCATGGGGGTCAACATGTGAACTTGAAAAAATTGAAAATACTGGGCATTTCAGAATTCTCAGAACCGATACTGTTGTTGAAAAAGTAATCAACTTCTTAGAAAATTAATAAAAGCACCCCAATTCACATATAAATGAATTGGGGTGTTTTGTTATCAACTCTTTTATATACCAAATCTATAATTAATACCCGTTAAGATAAACTTACTATAATCAGAAACTCCGTATTCTCCTCTAATCCAAATCCTTTTACTTAATTGAAACTGTCCTCCAAATTGAAACGTCCATTTTTTTAAGAGGTCTTTCTTAATATGATAATCAATCTGACTATTCATTACTCCACCATTCCCTATATCAGTTCCAATATTTTCATTTATCGCTTTAATACCAGCATCAATAATAATTCTCTGACCAGTAGAAAGGTTGTCGTACCATTGCTGATAGGCTCCTTCGAAACCAGGCATAGCATCTTTTAGAACAATTGATCCATGGCTACCTCCTTGGTTTGTAAAGTTTCTATACATTGTTCCCACATAAAAAGTAACAAAACGATCTTTCTTTAAATTGAATTTTTTACCCACTCTTATCGAGTTGACCATTATTCCCACATTGTCTTTTATTAGATCAGATTTAGTTCCTGAATAATTTGCATCAACTGATACAAAGTAATCTTTATACCCATAATTAAAGGTAGCTCCTGCGCCAAAAGATATAGCTTCAAAAATGACACTCGAACTAAAATAAGGGAACTTCCCATTTCCAAAATCTGGTTGTAAACCAACTTCTGTACCTCCCTCTACATAAGAGAATAATCCATATACATTTAAAAACGGAAGAGTAAACAAATCTCCTCTTAAATTTATTCCATTTGTGGTTGCTCTCGTAGTCTGAAAACCTAATGTTTTTTCGTTTAAAATAGGAGATAAATCATGCCCATTTATACCCATTCCAAATTCTGAAATACCTAAATACATTTCATTATAAACGTAATGCACAGATATACCTGCAGGCAAGGGGAATTCTATACCTTTATTCTGAATTTCTTGTCCCCATATAGGGAAAGTATAAGGATAAATTGAGGTTGTATCAGATAAATTATTGTGACTTTCTAATTGCCCAAAAGTAGAAATTGAAATTAGCAGTAAGTAAGAAATTAAACATAATTTGCTCATAAATATTATTTTGATTCAACTTTAAAAAGTCGAATTTAGTTCAATATCATAACAAATAAATTTAAAGACTAAAATATTAAAACAATGTATAATTGCTATTTAAATGGTATACAATAAATTAAAAAAGAACAAGTTATTTTATTTAACATTAAACATAAATAAAATATTTATAAACTTTAATTTATCAAAAAAATGAGAAGTGAAGAAAGGAAAAATAATTTGAGGTAAAGGTTAAAACATTAAAAAACCCGTCAACTTTAGAGCCTTACTAATTTATAAAACTAGTAGACAATAAAACTAACGAGTTCAAAAAATTTCTCACCGTTAAATGAAAAATTCCACTTTTTAATTCATCTGAAATTGTTCATAAATGTAGTCATATTTTCTCAAATTTTATGTTAATATAATTTGATTTGGCGTAGTATTTTTGTAAACCTTTGTTTAAAGAATATAGAGGCAGTTTTTTGGTAAAAAAAATCCTTAACTAATTCATAGTCAATAAAAAAAAATTACCTATTTTGTCAAGTTTTTCACTTCTTATATAGAAAATAAGTAAGCCGAAATTACCTCTCTTCTACCTTATTTTTATTTAAAGAAAATGCCCTAAATTCTGATGGAGATTGGCTTAGATGTCTCTTAAAAAATCTATTAAAAGTTTGTACATCTGTAAAATTTAAAGCATCGGAAACTTCCGAAATTGTGTTATTTGTAAACTGTAAATATCTAGTAGCTTCTAATAGACGTCTTTCTTGTATAAACTGTAAAGGCGATTTATGATCATTTTTAGAAAATAAATTGGCAAGTGTTTTTGGTGATCTATTGAGCATTTCTGCATATTCTGCTACAGTGTGTTTTTCTAGATAATTCATTTCTACTAAGAAAGTAAATTCTCTAATTATATCAAGTTGATTTTTATTGATACTATTAAGGTAATCTGCTTGTTGTTTAAGTTGTCTAGTACAAATAATAAGAATCTGTTTCATTAATGTACCTAACATAGATAACTGTAAGTCATTTTCGATCAATAATTCCGATTGTATCAACTTCCAAAATATATCTAATTTCTCTGTGTCATCATTGGATAAATTGAGAACTGGTAAATGCTTTGCCCCAAAGAATAATATTCCTTTACAATCCACTTCACTATCATGTTCAACAATACAATAAAATGATCTATTAAATTGAAACATCTTAGTTTCACCCATATTTACAACATCAATATTATAAAATTCAGTTAAAGTAATTACTTGGTTCTTCTTGAATTTATAAGGAACATTATCAATAATTAATTGAGTTGTACTATCTAAGAACCATAATATTGTTTTTTCTGTAGAAAATTTTTCTTGCAAAATAGCATGGTTAGAAGAATTCAATTCTTCAACTCTAAAAAACTCTCCTACTTTTCCTTCAACTTTCATACTCCCTATCTAAAATAGTATTGGTTATTGTTTTTACAATGTTACTAAAAAAATCAATAAAAAGAGTATGAATTTAAAAAGCAATCACTATATTTGACCTGTCAGTCAAAAATTAAACACAAACATTAAATAATCAACTCGTAATGAAAAACCTTTTAATCATTTTATTCCTAATCGGAAGTATTCAAATTACTTCGGCACAAGAAACTGCTATTTATGAAAAATACGGTGTTACTGTAGGTACTCTTCAGCCTGGTTTAAAAGTAGGAGAATCTGTAAAAAACTTTAAGGGTAAAGATCAAAACAACAAAACGTACTCTTTAGACCAAGCACTAAAGAACGGTCCTGTTGTTGTTAACTTCTTTAGAGGAAGTTGGTGCCCCTATTGCGTAAAACACCTTATTAATGTGCAAGACTCTTTAAGCATGATTGAAGCAAAAGGAGCTACATTTATTGCTGTTACGCCAGAAAATCAAGAACGTTTTACAGCGTTAGCCGAAAAGAAAGGTTTTACTTTCGAAATGGTAGAAGACAAAAAAATGGATATTATGAATAGCTTTGAGGTAACATTTGACGTAAACGATGGGTACCAAAATATGCTTAAAAAATATGAAAACGATTTAACGAAAACGAATGCTATTAAAAAAGCATCTCTTCCTGTACCTGCAACTTTCATTATTTCGCAAGATGGGAAAATTATTGCAAGACATTATGATCCTAACTACAAAGTAAGAATGAGTGTTAAGGATATCTTAAATACACTAGAGTCCATTTAATCAATCAGCATCAAAAAGTCATTATAGAGCTGTGTTCTATAATGACTTTATTTTTGAAAAGATAAAGCCACTTAATTAATAAGATCTAATATTAATTGAGTGGCTTTTTTTTAAGCGATTATTATACTTATTTTATTATAATCTATTTGCTGTTAAAAGAACGTATCACCTTCAATAATTTTTTGTTTTGAAAAGCAAGAAGCTGGTAAACCAACCTCATTTTCTAAAAATGGTCTCGCTTTACTATTCCATCCAAAACGAACAAATTGAGGCTTTTTGATGCCTTTAAGATCTAACTCTACAATATTTTTATGAATTAAAGCTGGTACAGGATGGTAAATACCATCTTCAGAACAAACTTCAAAATTTCCTCTATCTCCTTTAGCAAAATGAAGTCCTTTACTATTAGAAAAATGTACATAAAGTGTGCGTCCTTTTCTTTGTATAAACATCATGTTAGGAGACTCTACAACTTCATCGTTAATTTTCTTATAAATACGTTTTAAAGCTATATTGGCTAGTCTAACGCCAATGTCATCTTTATTCTGAGGGTTAAAATCGTTATGGTGCGAAATATCACTTGTTACCACCATTGCCGTCTTTTTGATACTCAAAATTTCTCTTTGCTGGTCTCTTATTTTTGCTCCTGCTGTAATGTTTCCATATTTATAAGGTGCTATTTGAACATAGTAAAAAGGTACTTCTCCAAACTGATTTCTCATATTTTTAATCAGCTTAAGCATGCTATCTTTATAATCGTTCTTCTTAATTATTTCATGTTTACCATGCGACCATAGAACACCGGCAATTTTATAGTTTCTAAATTGATACATCATTGCATGATGAGCAATATCTTCGTGATGAGGTGTAAATGGCTGATTTTTGATCTCTTCGAGCTTATTTACCATCGCAAGTTCCTCATCCATAGCAGTTTCTGTATGCCAACTATCTATGGGTTCATGTCCCCAATCCTGAATAACTACTCCTACAGGAATTTGAGTAAACCCTTTAATTTGAAAAGCAAAGTAATACGCTAAAATACTCGTTTCTAAAAGATTAGACTCAGATGTACCTGTCCATTGCCCTTTAATATCTTCATGAGAAAACATTGATGGTCTCTTATCGACTGTAAAAAAACGAAGTCCTTTTTTATATTCTTCTTTCTGAAAAATTGGATTCGATAAATTTACACTATCCTTAAAAGTAGCCGTTATATTATCTTGCCCAGCAGCAAGCCATACTTCGCCAATTAATATATCTTTTAAAACAATCTTTGATTTACTTCCAGTAACTGTTACCGACTCTGGGTTAAAACCTCCTTCTTGCGTCTTAATTATAGTTTTCCAATTAGAATTTGCTCCTACAACTGTAGTCGTTTGTTCTCCCCATGAAGTCTTTACAGATATTTTTTCTCCAGGGTGTCCCCAACCCCAAAGAGTAACACTAGCATTTTGTTGCATTACCATACCAGATCCATAAAGATTACTTATAGATAATGCATGAGCATTTAATGCCCAAAATAGCATAAAAACAATAGTTAAAAATTTATTCATAATAGTAGCAAAAAAAATAATCAATACTAGTTGTCATTCTAGTACTCATATATTTATAAAAAATATAAATATCACACATTTCAAATATGTAAATAAATATTAATACGTCAAATGTTTTTATTCATTTTTATAACCTTGATCTACTGTTATGGCTAATTTTCTACGAAAAATGAAATTTATTTCTTAATGATTAGGGTATTAACGCTCTTTATTCCCTTATACTAATGAACTCAAAATTGACATAAAGTAGTAATGAAAAAAATTATAAGACCTCACTTATTTTATAGGTGAGGTCTTTATTTTTCATAATGTTATTTGAGTTGATATACTATCAAATAATTATCTTTAGATTTTAAAAAAAACAGGGCAATAAAAGCATTGGGTTAAAACTCTTACCATTAATTTTTAATCAAAAAAAGACCCCAACAATATTAAATTGTAAGGGTCATTTCTTTTCACTTTAAATGAATTATTTTTTGATGTGAAAATGTGATCTAGGATTCTGATTTATGTGTTCTACCACATCTGATTGGTCTACTGCAATCCAGGTTAATGCTGATATAACAGTGAAAAATGCAATGATTGTTACTAAAGTTCTCATGATGATGACGATTTGTGTAATTGTGATGATAATTGTAACAGAAATAAGTGTTTTTTCTCTAAATCTCTGTATGATAGTATACTACACAAATAGCAACAATGTTTCTTTAAAATCAGGGTATATAGCAAACATTTATTAATAAGCTGAAGGTTACATTTTTAACATAAAAAAACCTCTTGATGTATATGTATCAAGAGGTTTACAAAATATTGTCTTAATTAATTTTTATTCTTCTTCTGGAGATAAAAACTTATATGTAAATCCTGCTGCTATTGCACCTAAAATTGGTGCTACCCAGAATAACCATAACTGTTGTATTGCCCAACCACCTACAAATAAAGCCTGAGATGTACTTCTTGCAGGGTTTACAGATGTATTAGTAATTGGTATACTAACTAAATGGATAAGTGTAAGTCCTAACCCAATTGCAACACCTGCAAGGTATTTTGGTGCCTTAGAATGTGTAGCTCCTAAAATTATTATTAAGAACATGAAAGTCATTACAAATTCTGTAATAAAACCAGATATCATAGGATATCCCTCTGGAGAATGTTCGCCATAACCATTTGCTGCAAAACCTCCAATATCTGGATTTTTACCTGTAAAAATTGTGTATAGAATTCCAGCACCTACAATTGCACCTAATACTTGTGAAATAATATACGGCAAAAGCTCTTTACCAGAAAAACGTCCTCCGGCCCATAAACCAAAAGAAACTGCAGGGTTTAAGTGACAACCCGAAATGTGACCAATAGCATATGCCATTGTTAATACTGTTAGACCAAAGGCTAACGCGACTCCATAAAAGCCAATACCTACACTTGGAATACCTGCGGCAAATATTGCACTACCACAGCCTCCAATAACTAACCAAGCAGTTCCGAGAAACTCGGCCATTAATTTTTTTTGCATAATAAATAAAGTTTTAGACCATTTCAGGTCTGTTTTCTAGGTTATATTAGAAATATAAAAATGTCACTATACTTTTGGGTTATTTTTCATCAAAATGACATTTTAAGAATTGGTAGTTTTTTAAACTACGCTTATTGAGTTATTAAATTATTTTCTAACTAAACAGTAATACATATTAATCATTAAAAACAAAAAAGCCAAAACCATCTGGATCTTCTAAAACAATATTATCTACAATACCCTCTTTACTAAATTGAGTAATTTCTTCTTTTATCGTTAAGTTAGCCGCTCTTACTTTATCAATAACTTCTAAATTATTATCGCCATTAAAAAATGTAAGCGAAGGGTTACTAAATTGATGAGGGCACATTCCTGCTCTCATTACACTAATTATATCACCTGTAGCATTAGATAAACTCACCCATCCTTGAAGGGCATCTCCCATAGCCATTTTAAAACCTAACTGCTCCCAAAAAGTCATTGATTTATTTAAATCAAGAGATTCTAAACTTATTCCTACAAAAGTACCAACTAATGGTGTTACATCTACTTTATTTAAAAGAGGTGCATTACCTTCTAAGAGATAAACTAATGCTCCTGATGGCGACATAATTATTGTTTCTGTCTCAGTTTGGCTATGTATGCTACTTTCTATTAATGGCTGAACATCTAAACCTATATCACCTTTATATAAAACAATTCCTTTTCTAGAAGACTTTTTAGTTACAGCTTGTAATTGAACAGAGTTTGATAGAAACACATATTTTTCGCCCAAATTGAGCACTTCGAAATTGAGTTTTTTATAAAAAGAAAGCGTAGCTTCTATATTGCTAATTGTAGTTTGAACAATCATATTTATAGGTTGAGTGTTATTAAAATCTAATCAAGTAGTAAGTAATAAAACGAGCAATAATTCTTTAACTAAATCATCTTCATTGTCTATTACTCTATCAATATACTTAGTTACTACTAATTTTTGCTACTTGCAAATTTTTGTTGGTGGATGGAAAGTTAAGTGTTCATATTAATTTATCTAATTAAAAAAAGAGTAATAATATTCATATCAATTAATTGGTAATACTTTTGCTAAAGTATTATTTATTGGTGTATTAATGTGTTTTTTATTTTATAGATCAATTCATAATAGTTAAGAAACTAACAACGCCAATACTTTGATTGCCATTACTCTACACTATACCAATTTAACAAAACAACTATGTTTACAAAACTTATTTCTAAATTTTTCAATTCAAAATCTAACACTGTAATAACAGAAACTAAAGAAACAAAAAGTAACAATGACGATCCAAAACAAAAATTAGCTAATTGGCTAATGCACCCTCGTGAATATGGTAAAGCTCCTAAAACTATGAAAATCATAGATGAGGGGACTTTTAAATTTAAGTTCATTCCAGGAGATTCTGAAATAAAATATTGGTTAATTAAATACAGAATGCCAGATTCAGAAAAAGATGAGATTGCAATGGTAGACGAGTTGTCTACATGGAGTTTTATGAATGTACTTGATTATGATTTAATCAGTTTAGAATCTTTACGCCTAGCGTATTTAGGAAAACTTTGCGAAATAATGAAGATGCGACTTCAGCAAGTTAATGGGGCTTCACAAGGAAATGATAACAATTTAATACACGATCTTCAACAGGTTATTGCTAAACATGGTAATACCAAAACAATGGGTAAAATTGTTGATGCAATCTCTTTTAGTCATCAAATTAATTATTTCACTATGCAATTTGAAGAGGAAGCCGGTCATGTATTTTTACTTGGGTTTACTAATATCTCAGAGGGAGAATATGAATATATTCAAGATCATATCTTCACTGCAGACGATCCACTTTTACCTATAGCACTGTATATAGAAATGGGTAAGGACCTCATAGAATTCTAACACAATTTTCTTTAAAAACAAAAATGCTCGATTTTGGGAAATTTCCCAAAATCGAGCATTTACATAATTACTTCTCTATATCAACTAGATTTTTTCAAAATACAATTCCTGTTCAAACTTTTGGTTTTCAAGTTTTATATTTAAAGATAAATCCGATTCAGTATAAATATAATAGTCACTAGCATACCACTGAGCTACTCTATTTTTCGACTCTACCTCTACTAAAATATGTTTCCCTGCATCTGCCCATAAAAATCTTAAAACATTTTTCACACTTGCATAGGGGTTATCAATTTCAGTATCAAATTTGTGATTTATATTAATGATATCTTTATTATCAAGAGAGTGTTCTACATTACCTAGATCATCATAGTAATAGTTCATATCAAAAAATGTTGTATTATCTTCTGTATCTTCAGCGTATTCTAGTTGATACCTATAATTTATTACTTGGTTATCATCATTAACTACATATTTAAAAATATGGTTATAATTATAAATATCAGTACGCTTTAAATGGATTTCATGTGATGCCAAATAGTTAATTTCATAAATAGATCCGTTGTCTACTTCAATCTTAACTATCCTATCTAGAGAATCATAAGAAATCTGGTAATTAAAACCTTCTACAACACCTCCGATAACAATATTGTCATCATCATATTCAAAAGAAATATTTATACCTAAGAAATTAGATTCGATTCTATTTAATCTATAATCTTTGGCATTAAATTTAGAAGTTGCTACTTCATCTGTCTTATGATCTACAACTGGAAAAGGTACGTCGATATTTTTTTTAATAACAACAGGCTCTTCTGGTATAATTTCTTCCTTATCATTTGTACATGAAAAAAAGAGCACTGAAATAAGAGAAATAATATATATGTGTTTAAACATGAGATTAGTAATTGATGTCGGTATATAGACAAGTTCTAGTCTATAGGTGACAATTAAGAGCTGTTAAAGAGATTAAATCACAAATAAATAAAAACAGCATTCCACACTGTAAATGATTAATTTTCAACTATATAAAAAAATCCGACTATTGAAGCTTTCACTTTAATAATCGGATTCTAAATAATGAGGAGATCTACCTCTTTCTTTTACTTGTTAAGTATAACAATCTTTACTTTTTTATAAGTAAACTTCATTTTTACCAAAAATTGGCTCACGCTTAAACCATTTGCCTCTTGTAAAATCTGGGAAATGTTGTACCGCTCCACCCTCTTCTATAGAGCGTTCTGATAGCGGTGTAATTGCCGACCAAGCCGCTGCATCATAAGCATCTAATGGAGGTGCAATATTGTGTTTTATAGAATTGACAAAATCATGCATTACAAAGAAATCCATTCCGCCATGTCCTGCTCCTGTAGCTGTTTCTCCGTATTTTGCCCAAAGTGGATGATCGTACTTATCTAACCATTGTTTTGCATCATCCCATTGGTGTGGTTTAGTTTGGCCATCTATATACATTAAGTTACCGTGTTTTGCACTGTAACCATCTTCATGTTCCCATAAACCTTTAGTGCCTTGGAATCTAAAACCTAAAGAGTACGGCCTTGGTAGGTTGGTATCATGTGTTACTATAATTGTTTCTCCGTTGGCAGTAGAAATTGTAGATGTAACAATATCACCTAGTTTCCAAGGTAAGTTCGCATTCGGGTGGTCTTTCCCTCCTTTCTCAATTATATATTCATTTAGTCCCCTTGCTTTAGTAGCAAAAGACGAAATTGTATCAAATTTATTACCTCGGTTAATGTCCATATATGTTGCTACAGGGCCCGCTCCGTGCGTTGGGTATAAATCTCCATTTTTATGTAATGAATGATGCGTTCTCCATTTAGCTTCTGATGCTCCTTTCTCTCCAAATTCGACACCGCCACCATAAATATCTACACCATTATTAAACTTCACATTACGAAGATCATGTTGGTAGCCACATCTAGCATGCATTGATTCTCCAAACAACCCTTCTCTCACCATCTGTAAAACAGCCATTACATCACGGCGGTAACATACATTTTCAAGAATCATTAAATGCGACCCTGTTTCTTCATGCACATTTACTAAATCCCAACATTCTTGTAATGTCATTGCTGCAGAAACTTCTACCCCAGTAAATTTACCAGCTTTCATACTATCTACAGACATAGGTGTATGCCAAACCCATGGAGTCGAAATAATTACACCTTGCACCTCTTTAAGGTCAAGCATATTTCTGTAATCTAGTTCGTTTTTACCAAAAATTTGCGGCTTCTTTTTACCATGCTTTTCAACATATTTAAGTGCATTTTTTATTGCATTATCGTCTGTGTCACAGATAGCAACAACTTCTGTATCCTCTCTTAATAAAGCGTTATTTAAATGCCATATTCCTCTAGCTCCAGTACCAATAAAGGCAAGTTTAACTTTTTCGTTTTTAGATTTAGCAAACCCCATTCCCGGAGCTACAATAGTACCCGCACTTGCAATTGCTGCTGTTTTCAGAAAATCTCTTCGTTTAGTATTCATGATATGTCGTAATTGATTAAAAGTAAGTTAGGTTTGCGATCAGTTTTTTATTCAGTCTAACCGAGTATAATGTTGTATAAATAATAATGAAATAAATAATTTATATTTTTTATTATTTATAAAAGCAATATTAATAATTTAAATGATTTATTTAGTCACTATCAGTAAAAAAATACATTTAAATATGTTAAATAAATTAAATTTCGAGCTTTAATCATTAAAATTAAAAAATGATAACTCTACATTGTATCTGCAATAATAGAAGTAAATACCCTCCATATCAATTAAACTCTTTAAATAAAATTGTTAATTGATACTTATTAATAACAAACATTATCTATTAAGCAATGAACATAACATCCGTGACATTTTTTTTAAAACTATAAATGAATACAATAAAATTAGGAATAATAGGAGCCGGTTATAGAGGTAGTATTCACTTAGAAAATTGCTTACAAAGAGAAGATATATCTATTGAAATAGTTATTGAACCCTCTTTAGTAAATCAGCAAAAAGCAATTGCTTTATTTCAAAAATACAATAAAAAGCTACCTACTTTTTATAATAGTGATTATACATTATTGTTTAAAGATATAATTCTTGATGCTGTAATTATTTCTGTTCCTTGGGATGTATTCCCTGAGGTAGCTAAATATGTTCTTCAATTTCCTATTTATGTTGGAATAGAAGCGGCAAGTGCTCAAAACATGGAGTTATTATTTGATTTGAAAACAACACAAGAGAAAAGTGGAGCCACTTGTATGATTTTAGAAAATACGTGTTTTCATAGAGATGTAATGGCTGTTCAGAACATGATTGACCAAGGGCTTTTTGGGGAACTTATACATTGTAGAGGCGGATACGAACATGATCTTAGGTCGATTAAGTTTGATAAAAACATGAACTATGGAAATGGAGTTGAAGGAGAGGCATCGTGGAGAACACATCACTCTACTTTTAGAAATGGAGATTTGTACCCTACCCATGGTATTGGTCCTATAGCTTCGTTATTAAAAATTAATAAGGGAAATCGATTTACTTCTATTGTGTCGCATGCTACAAAAGCAGTAGGACTTAAAAGTTATGTTGAGCAAAACAAAGGTGTAAACCATCCTAATGCAACAAACAAATATACGCTAGGTGATGTGGTAACGAGTACATTAACCACTGCAAATGGAGAAACAATTGTACTCACTCATAATACAAATTTACCTCGTCCTTATTCACTAGGTTTTAGAGTGCAAGGAACAAAGGGAATTTGGATTCAAGAGCATGGTAATCACCTTCACTTGCAAGATAAATGCGTGGCAGATGAGTGGATAGAGAAGCCATATCAAGTATTTAATGCTTTTGATGCTACATGCTGGAAAAAAGGACAGTATAAAGCAGCAAAAACGGCGAGACATCAAATGGATTATTTTGTCTTGGATGAATTTATTTCAGCAACAGTAGAAAAAAGAAAACCAAAATACGATCTTTATGATATGTTGACTTGGTTAGCAATTTCTCCGTTATCAGAATTATCTATCAACCAAAATAATAAAACAATTCCTTTTCCTGATTTTACAGATGGAAATTGGAAACAAGATGAACAAAAGATGACGACAGTAACTTCTAATAAATAACTAAATAATGATTAAAATTTTACAATTACTTACTTTTTGCTTACTGCTATCAGTAAGTGCTTTTTCACAAGGTTTTTTACGTACTGATGGTACAAAGATTATAAATGATGATGGAGAATATATTCTTAGAGGAATTGGTACGGGAAACTGGCTTATCCAAGAAGGATACATGATGCAATCTACCAGTGCAGGAGTAAATACTCACACCCAGTTTCATGATAAATTAGTAGAAACTATGGGACAGGAAAATACAGATAAATTCTACGATACTTGGATTGAAAACCATTTTAGAAAAACTGATTTGGACTCAATGAAAACTTGGGGATTTAATTCTGTACGTGTTGCCTTACATTACAAATGGTTTACTTTACCTATTGAAGAGGAAGATACCTTAGCGAATGGTGAATTGACAAATACTTGGATAAATAAGGGTTTTGAAGTAACAGATAGTCTATTATCATGGTGTGCTCAAAATGAAATGTACCTTATTTTAGATATGCACGGTGCACCTGGCGGACAAGGAAAAGATGCCAATATTTCTGATTACGATACTGATTTACCGTCTCTTTGGGAAAGTGAAAACAACAAAAAGAAGTTAGAAAACTTATGGATAAAACTTGCTGATAGGTACAAAGATTCTCCATGGATTGCTGGTTACGATTTATTTAACGAACCGAACTGGGCATTTACAGACAAGTCCTCACCAAATGGTTGTGGTTGTGAAAATAACGATCCGATTTGGGAGCTACATGAGCGTTTAATAAATGCGGTAAGAACGGTGGATAAAAACCATATTGTGTTTATTTCTGGCAATTGCTGGGGTAACAATTACGAGTCTCTAAGTAAACATTCGTTAAAAGATGCTGACGATAATATGGTCATCACTTTCCATAAATATTGGAACAACAACAATAGTGATGTTCTAAATGGATGGTTAAAAATGAGAGAAGAATATGGCTTACCGCTTTGGATGAGCGAAAGTGGAGAAAATTCTAATACATGGTTTTCTGATAGTATAATGCTGTATGAAAAAAATAAAATTGGATGGTCTTGGTGGCCTGTAAAAAAGAGCCGAACAAACAACATCTTAAAAGTAGTAACTCCTGCATCTTATTCTGCTTTAATTACATCTTGGGAAAACAAAGCACCTTTGTCTAAAGAAGAGACTTTTGCAGCCGTAATGGATTATGCGGAATCTCATAAAACAGAGAATTGTGTAATAGCTCCTGACGTTATTTATGCAATGACGGGGCAATTAGATAACTACAATACTAAACCTTTTAAAGTACATACTACCAATGCTCCTATTCTTTTTGCAGATTACGATTTAGGTAGAGATGGTTATGCTTATTATGATAAAATTTCTGCTGATTATCACATTGATAATGGTGGCGATTGGATGATTTGGAACAATGGTAAATTCTACCGCAATGATGGTGTTGATATCACAACGTATAATCAGCAACCTATTGTTAGTTGGACGGAAGAGGAAGAATGGATGCAATACACTTTTAATGTTTCAAAAAAAGGAAAATATACGTTAGAAATTCAATCTTCTGCTACAGACAATGAGGGGATCCTTCAACTTATAATCAATGATAAAGTTGTTGTAGAAAATATCCTATTACCAAAAACTGGTGATTTTGAAAAGTACACAACTACATCAATTAAAAAAGTAATTTTACCTAGTGGTACAGTGAAAGTAAAGTTTAAAATCATAAAAGGCAATGTGAACCTTCTAGATTTTAAATTCAATAAATAAGATAAAATCCTCTCTTTAAAGTAAGATAATTGCTTTAAAGAGAGGATTTTTGTTTTTATTCTTCTTCTATTCTGAAGATATCGTTTAAATTACCGCTATATGCGTTTAACGTTCTATTTAAATAATTATAGGTGAATTTGAGGAATGTTTCGTAATCAAAGCTATTATCAAAAGCCCATTTTATTACTTTCTCTGCTTCTTCTAATGTAAGTCCAAAAAAGTTCTCGCTGTAATATTTTGATTTACCCTCATAGATTGCGTTCAAATCAATTACACCATTTTTAATTAAAGGGTGCGATAAAATAAACTGCCCCACAGAAATCATAATTTGTTGGTATTCCTCGTTTGTAATCAACATTAATGAAGGGTCTTCATCTTCATAGCCACAAACAAACCTACCCAATAAAGTGCTTGATTCTTTAAAGATCAATTGTTCATCATCAAGGTCCTCGTCTACACAATTATCCTTATTAGAAACAATAAATTCCTCACCCTTTTCTTCAACCTCTTCTACATCCAATATCGGATATTCAGACATTGCTCGTTCTGCAGTAGATATCCTTACAATTTTATAATTACTCATGCTTTACTGTATCGTTTATTAAAATTGAAACAAAGTTAGAGATGATATGTCTAGTCCGTCCATAGCGTTACAGATTTAGACCTATTATATATTGATAGCATCGAGTGTAGACTCGGTGCTATTTTTACTTTTATAAGTTCTCATTTTTATTTCACTTTGCTGATGCATCTCAACAGGTGTCTTCATATAATTACTCCAATGAGGCCTTTCATTATTGTAAATATATACAGATTCTCTAATAAATTTATTCATTAAATCGAGATCATTAATTTTTATTCCTAAAATAAATTCTTGCTTAAGAATTCCGTTTATTCTTTCTGCTACCGCATTTTGATAAGGATCGTAAGATTCCGTCATCGAGCACAATACTTTATTTTCCTGAAGATGTCGTTGATACTCGTGACTACAATATTGTAATCCTCTATCTGAATGGTGTATCATTGGTAAATCAACATAGTTTCTATTTTTCAGTGCTTCTTTTAATGCTGCAATAGCTCCATTTGCATTCAAACTATCTGATACATTTAACCCCATTATTTTCTTAGAATAGGCATCTGTTACTAAGGATAGATACATTGGGTTACTTCGCTCACCTATGTAAGTTATATCAGAAACTAATACTTGTTCAGGTCTATTTATTTCCAAATGCTCAATAAGGTTTTTATGCTTTTTAAACCTGTGATGAGAATTTGTAGTGACATGATATTGTTTTTTAGGCTTGATATCGAGTCGATTAGCCCTCATGATATCAAAAAGCTTATCTCTACCTACATTTAGTAATTGCAATTCAGGAAGAAGTAATTGATATAATTTCCTTGTCCCTATTTTAGTTTGCTTCAAACGAATTCTTTTCACTAAGTCTACTACTTTAGATGCAATACTATTATTCTTTTTTACTTTCCTTTTCGAACGATAATAAATTTGTCGATTTAACCCAAGCAATTCACAAGTCGGTTTGACTCCTATTTTTTCTTCTTTTTTGAATTGGTCAACTGCTTGGGTAAAGACTTTTTTCTAATAGGAATATTAAACTCATCCTCAGCAATATCGATCATCATATCAAAGAAAATTGCTTTTTTATCTGTTACGTAGAGTTGTTTTTCTAAAGAAGCTTTTTGCTTCTCTAATAATAGAACCTTTTGTTCTAGCTCCAATAATTTTTGTTCTGGTGTCTTTCCCATTTTTAAATCAGATTTATTATCCCAATCTAAATTACCATACTTTCTTATCCAAGTACGGATGGTACCATGACCTTGTATTCCATATTTAAGTCTTGCTGCCGTTATACCTATTTCCCCTCGTTCCACTTCATCTACAACTTGTAATTTAAAAGAGTAGCTGTAATCTTTTTGTGTACGTTTAGTGTACTGATATTCTTGATCTTCATTCATAATGTTACGTTTTGTGTAACACTAATTCAGGACGAGACAATATTAGAATTTAAAAGGGTTTAAAACATGTAGGTGTCTCTACTTTTATTATTAATAAAGTTAAATAAAATAAAAGACTAATTTATCTTTTATTAAATTTGGTTATCAAATTAAAGAATAAAATAAACTGTTTTTTTATGAATACGACACACGTTCACGAGGTAATCTTTTTAGTACAAGATAATGATGCTGTTTTTACACCAGCTGCTTTAATGGATGCAATCTCTAACAAATGGGGTGAAGATATTCATTTTACTGCTTGTTCAGGTGTTCCTTTTCCAAAAGAAGAAACACTACCTTTCTTAATGGAAAGAAGTAAAGTTTTTATTAATGATAACGGAATGGTAGAAGTGCACCCTACAATGAAGATGTGCGATTCTCATACACGATAGTCTTCTCTTAATAAGATTAAAGAAATATATAAAAAGTAGCATCTAGAAACGTTTTCACGATTTGGGATGCTATTTTTGCGTCTAAACATTTTAAAATTATGGATTTAAGTACGCTTCTAGAAAAGTTTGATGGTAAGAAATTAGAAATGACTGACGTTAGTTCTTATGAACAATGGTCGTTAAACTTTTTTCATGACAAGAATATTGTTAGAGAGCCAAATTTACAAATGACTTTACAGTTAGATGTAACTAAAGGACTTGAATTTTATGCAAGCACGATCAAAAAAATTGATGGAGCTTCTTTTAGTAGCTACTTAATGTGGTGTTTAGTACAAGCCATGAAAGAACACCCCTATTTTAGATATAGAATGATTGAGGGAGAGTGGTATATTTTTGATAACCTACCTGTTTTCTGTCCAGTTGCAGTTGGTGGCGATAAGCGGTTTACTGAAATTTTAGTAGAAAACCCTGCCCATTCTACTATAGAAGAATTTATTGTTAATTATAGGAATAAGATAAAACAAGCTTTTAATAAAGATGGAGACTTTGCTCCTCTACCTCCTACTGTTTGGGCTTCTGCACACTTTATTGGTAATCTCCCAAATCTACAATTTACAAGTTTTCAATTGCATACTTCAGCACTAGATTCTGCTCGTCCGTTTTTCTATTTTGGCAAACGCTACGAACAAAATGGGCAATCATTTATTCCACTTTCAATAACTTTTGATCATTCAAATTTAGACCCTTTTGTATTGTCTAATTTTATGGCTGATTTTGAAAAAGTACTTATTGGAGACTAATTAGTTAGCTATTTTTACCTTAACAATAAACTTATTCAATTGGTATAAATTTGAAACGCAATCTATTCTAGATTATTTTATTAGCATATACTGTAAATTCTTATGAATTAAATAAGATGTTAAACTTAATGAAGAACACTACTAAACTTAAAAATAAGAATTTCAATTTATTTTAATAATCAATCTAAAAAAACAAACTAACAACACTAAGCAATAGACATAGTTTAACAATAAAAAGATTTTATAGTAGTAAACCATTTATAATTTCACTAATTCATATTTAATAATATAACTTACTGATATAACGTTTGTTACATAAGTTTATTTAAGTTATGAAAAACTACTTATTACCAATTTTATTGTTCTCATTTTTTACTTTTTCATCTATTCAATTTGCCAGTGCACAATCTTTTAAGATTGGTGGTGGTATAGGAAACACTTTTGCAGATCATAAGCTAACTAATATTAGTGGCAGTGATTTTAATGTGAGTGACAATGCACTTGCATGGAAAGTATTTGCAGGTGTTGGAAAAAAATTCTTAGGTATCGAGGGTGGATATCGTTCACTAGGAAAAGTAAAAGCAAATGATGGAGGATACGATTATGAATCTAAAATTACTGGTTGGGATGTTTCTTTAAGAGGAAAAATTCAAATAGGGCCAATTTTTGGATTTGCTAAAGCAGGTGCTTTTTGGGCAAAATATGAAAACTCTGGTTCTGGTGTTCAACAACCAGGCACTGAAAATGACACTCGCTTATTATGGGGTGTTGGCGCAGGAATTATTCTTGCAGAAAAATTAGAATTGCGCCTTGAATGGGAAGCAATGGATTTAAGTTCGGATACACACCTTTCTACTCTTGGGCTTACAACTGCAGTAATCTTAGGAAGTAATGACTAACTAAAAATTATATTAATATATACTTTTATGAGAGACGCTAACATAACCTATGTTAGTGTCTTTTTTTATGTGATTGTCCTTCAGTCGAAAAAATTCAACTATTCAATTATTTTGTTCAACAATCTACAACACACATACAATACCTTTGTAAAATATAGATAATCAGTTTATTACATTAAAATTTAAAGGTATGTATTTAGTTATTGGAAGTACTGGAAATACAGGGAAATATGTTGCTAATGAATTATTAGATAAAGGTCAGGAGGTACGTGTTATAGGACGTGATCAAAATAAGTTACAAGATTTTATTTCAAGAGGTGCTGATTTTAAAATTGGAGATTTGTACGATAAAGAATTTGTAGAAGAAATATTCGAAGATATTGAAGCTGCTTATATAGTAACTCCTCCAAAATATGATGTTGAAAATTTATTAGATCATCAAAATAAAATTGGTGAAAATTTATTTAATGGATTACAGAAGAATAAGGTGCCATATGCTGTGAATTTATCAAGTTATAAATACACCGATATGGAAAATGCGGGTCCTGCTAAAGGAATACACCTACAAGAAGAAAGACTAAACAAACTGACAAATACAAAAGTATTACATATAAGAGCCGCTTTCTTTTTAGAAAACCTATTGTCTAATATCAACTCTATTAAATTTAATAATATAGGGATGTCTATGTTAGACCCAGAAAAATCTATTGCTATGGTAGCTACTCAAGATGTTAGTGAATTAGCAGTAAAACACCTTATTAATAAAGGTTTTGAGCATAGAGATATAACTTATATACTCGGTAATCATGATGTCAATATGAAAACTGCCATTAATTCATTTGCAAATGCCGTTGGAAGAGAAGGCATACCTTATGTTCAACTCTCATACAATAATGGAAAAGAAGGACTTATATCGATGGGCTTCTCTCAAGATATGGCGAATGCATTTGTGAATATGAGTAGAGCAATAAATGAAAATCAAAGTATCATTCCTCCTCGATTATTAGAAAATACAAGTAAAACATCTATTGATAGTTTTGCTAAAGAAGTATTTGCACCCTTGTACAACAACTAATAATAACTATCTAAAAATGTGATAGTTAAATTAATTATAATTAATAAAGAAGAAGATGAAAAAGATGTCATTTACCGAGCGGAAAGAAGTTTTCCAAAAAATTGCACAAGAATCTATCCCAATGTTAAAAGCAATGCCATATAAGGCACCTCAATTAATAGAAGGAGAAAATATATACCAGTTATTAGTTGATCAATTATTAATACAAAACTGTAAACGACCTGTTATAATAACGGATGAGGTTATTCTTAAACTTGGTTTATTAAATGATCTTGTAAAGTGTATTCAAGCACAAGATATGACACTTGGTGTTTTTTCTGAAATTGAATCCGATCCAAGCTTTGAAACAATAGAAAAAGGAAAAAATTTCTGTATTAATCATCAATTCGATGCTGTAATTGCTTTTGGAGGGGGTTCTGTGATGGATGCTTCTAAAGTAATAAATGTGGCTGCAAAGCAACAAAAGGATCCTAAAGAATTTGATGGTTTATTTAAAGTAACAGAAAAAGGATACCCTTTAGCTTGTATTCCAACTACCGCAGGAACAGGATCTGAAGTAACAATATTTGCAGTAATTACAGATAAACAAGTCAATAGAAAAGCGGCTATAGTTGATGTTGCTATTGTACCAGACTATGCCGTTTTAAACCCAAAGTTAATTATTGGTTTACCTTCTGAAATCTCTGCTGCAACAGGAGCTGATGCACTAACTCATGCTATTGAAGCGTATGTTAGTTTGGCAAGTACAAATGCTACAAATACAGATGCTACAAAAGCAATTGAATTGGGTTTTGAAGCATTACAAAAAACTGTATCAGAACCAGATAATTTATTTTACAGAAGACAGATGTTAAAGGCTTCGTATTATGCAGGTCTATCTTTTACAAAAGCAGGGTTAGGTTGGGTACATGGAATTGCACACCAATTAGGAGCAATATATCATATTCCTCATGGTGTTGCTATAGGCACTGTTTTACCTTCTATTGTTCAGTTTTATATTGATACTATTCCAGAAAAAATTGCTCATCTTGGTAGAGTGGTTGGTGTGGCTTCTATTGATGATTCTGACATTGTTTCTGCAAACAAATTTCATACTGCACTAAAACAAATGTTTTTAGAGATTGGTATTCCTTCAAAAGTGAAAGAATTAGAAGAAAAAGAAATCTCTACCATTTCTATCAGAGCAATTGAAGAGGTATATAATACTGGAACTACGGTACCGAAATACTTTAAATCACAGGAAGAGTTAGAAGAACTTTTAAGGACTTTCCTTGATGAATAACTTGCTTTTTTCTCACTGTGATTTACAACTGATAATGTCTTCTTTTTTTAAAGTTTGATACTTTTGGGTAAAAAAAAGAAACTTTATGGGAAATACCGATTGTACAATTAATCGTTTGATGTAGTAGAATAGATATAAAACTATAAACTAAAATTTTATGACACTACTACTGATTACAACACTATCGTTTGCCTTTGGAATTGGGTATGTGAAATCACAGAAAAAAGAGAAAAATGAACCATTAGATTATTTTGCTCAGTCTATGTTAGACGACATCAAATCTAATTAGCGATACATAAAAAAACACCATACAGTAATTGTATGGTGTTTTTTTCTATATGTTGATAGACTAAATAATGCCTAAATCCTTTCCTACTTCAGTAAACGCAGCCACAGCTTTTTCAAGATGTGCTTGTGTATGTGCAGCAGAAAGTTGTACTCTAATACGTGCTTGTTCTTTAGGAACTACAGGGAAGTAGAAACCAATCACGTAAATACCTTTTTCTAATAATTTTTCTGCAAAACGTTGCGATAATTCCGCATCATATAGCATTACAGCACAAATTGCAGAGTCAGTAGGTTTAATATCAAAACCAGCAGCTAACATTTGCTCATTAAAATAAGCTGTATTAGTGTGTAATTGTTTCGAAAGTTCATCGGTAGTATTCATCATATCGAACATTTCTATACCTGCTGCTGCAATAGAAGGAGGAATAGAATTAGAGAATAAATACGGTCTAGAACGCTGACGTAACATTTCTATTACTTCTTTTTTACCCGTTGTAAAACCACCAATAGCACCACCAAATGCTTTGCCTAAAGTTCCCGTAATAATGTCCACTTTTCCACGTATATCAAAGTGTTCTGTTACACCTCTACCCGTTTTACCAACAACACCTGCAGAATGACATTCATCCACCATTACTAAAGCATCGTATTTCTCTGCTAACTTCACCACTTCGTCCATTGGAGCAACGTGACCGTCCATAGAGAATACACCATCAGTAACAATAATTCTATAACGTTGTTCTTGAGCGGCAATCAATTGCTTTTCTAGATCTTCCATGTTTGCTGTTGCATAACGGAAACGCTTTGCCTTACATAAACGCACACCATCAATAATAGATGCATGGTTTAAAGTATCAGAAATAATTGCGTCTTCTGCAGTTAATAATGGTTCGAAAACACCACCATTTGCATCAAAACAAGCCGCATATAAAATTGTATCTTCGGTACCGAAAAAATCAGCAATTTTCTCCTCTAATTTCTTATGTAAATCTGTTGCTCCACAAATAAAACGAACAGATGACATACCAAAACCATGAGTATCCATAGCATCTTTTGCAGCTTTAATTAAGTTAGGATGGTTTGATAACCCTAAGTAATTGTTAGCACAAAAGTTCAATACTTTCTGTCCTGTATTTAAAGTGATTTCAGCATCTTGAGGACTAGTAATGATACGTTCATTCTTATAAAGACCATCTGCTTGTATCTGTTTCAAGTCTTCTTTAAGACTCTCGTATATTTTCTTACTCATTGTATTTTTATTTCTGCGTTATTAAAACAGTAACTGATTTATTCTAGGAACTAATCCCAATTTAAGATAACCTTTCCACAATTTCCTTCTTCCATTACATCAAATCCTTTTTGGAAATCATCAATACCAAAGCGGTGTGTAATAATTGGTGCTATATCTAAACCAGAAAGAAGCATTTGTTCCATTTGATACCAAGTTTCGTACATTTCTCTACCGTAGATTCCTTTTAGTGTAAGTCCTCTAAAAATAATTTTATTCCAATCTACCTGAGCAGATTGCGGTAAAATTCCTAATAAAGATACCTTACCAGAATTGTACATATTATCTATTAATTGGTTAAAAGCAATCGGAGAGCCCGAACATTCTAAACCAATATCAAAACCACTCATATTTAACTCAGCCATTACATCTTCTAGCTTTTCTTTAGCTGGGTTTACCACTCTTGTAGCTCCCATTTTCTTAGCTAGTTCTGCTCTGTACTCGTTCATTTCTGTAGCAACAATGTGACGAGCACCTGCAAATTTTGCTACTTGTATAGCCATACTACCAATTAACCCAGATCCAGTAATTAATACATCTTCTGCAATTAATGGAAAAGATAAAGCGGTATGAGTTGCATTGCCTAGTGGATCCATTATAGACACTACCTCGTCTGGTATTTGTGCATTAATTTTCATCACATTAGCAGCAGGAACCTTAACATATTCGGCAAAAGAACCATTTGTATTTACACCAATTCCTATTGTTTTCTCACAGATATGCTGACGGCCACGACGACAGTTTCTACACCTGTTACATGCAATATGTCCTTCTCCTGTTACCCTATCACCTTCTTTAAATGATGTTACTTCGCTACCAAAAGCAGCAACATGCCCTACATACTCATGCCCAATTGTTTGGCCTATACGAACAGTATTTTGTGCCCATTGATCCCACATATAAATATGTAAATCTGTACCACAAATTGAAGATTTTGAGACTTTAATTAAGACGTCGTTTGGTCCTACTTCTGGAATGGCTACATCTTCCATCCACAAGCCTTTTTCGGCTTTTGATTTAACTAGTGCTTTCATGGTATAATATGTAGTAAGTGTTATTCTTTTCTTTTAAAAAATACTATTTATATATGTGTTTGTTAATTGCAATAACCAAATTAAATACTGTTTACCCAAATAATAAACTATTATTCAATTTTTTATTTATGATTAATATTATTAAGCGAAATTTAATATTGTAAAAATACACAAGAACTTTTAAAGAATCTTGATTTAATTATTAATAAATTAGAATAAACTCAACCTATTAATCTCTTGTATTATTCGCCTTTTAACTGATTAAAAAAAGCAAGTGCTGCCCCCTCTGACAGAGGGTTTAAACCTTCTAAAATACCTTTGATGATATGTTTCCCTTCTTTTTTAATTGCCTCGTTGAGTTCTTGAGCATTTTCCCCTTCTGGCGTTGGTAAAATTCCTTCTCCGCATGCTTCTATAACACCTACTCCTTCGTATTTATATTTAAGTAAGTTTTCTGGAGTTCTAAAGGCTGGATTTCTAAATACTAAATACACTTGGTATTCATTATTTAACCTACGCATTGCTGTATTAAAAGTATTTTCATTATTGGTACCTCTCCATTTACTTAATACAGTTTGCAAGGCAATTTCTATTAGAATTCTATCTTTTCCCTCTAATTTTATTACCGTTAACGGGTAGTTGCAAAGTGTATAAGTTACTTGGTTTTGTATGAATTGTGCTTTAGCTTTTGTATTAAAAATTGGCAATGCTAGTTTTTTAAAAACCTGATAATGCAAATGTGACAATATTGAAGCTCCTGCCCATTCTCTATCAGAATTAGAACATACCGTATAAGTTGGAAGCATATCTAAAAAGTTAAGCTGATTTTTAAAACTTTCTGAGCTAACTTCCATCGGCTTATGTTCTTCAGAAATCAAGACAAAATGATGATGGTACAAAGGAAAAGGAGTCAATTGTAAAAAAAATGGAGTTGTACCTAATTCTATTGGAATATGCTGCAAATTTTCTTTTCCTTTACTACCCACATTTTCTATACAGATAGGACATTTAGCTCCACTTGGCAATTGGGGTTTCTTTACCCCTGCCATTTCTTTACTGTATTTTGATCTTACATGATTGATCTGAATTTTGTAATCAATTTCATCCTCTACATCAAAAAAATGCAGACGTTCATTTCCTTCTAATGCTTCTTTTGTAATATATTTTGATTGAAATGCATTGAGGTATAACTCATCCATTTGGTTCGATAGAACCGAACTCCTATTGGTATCTTTGATTGTCATTGGTTTATTCTATTTTAAGATATTAGGTCAGTCTGTAAGGTAGTATTGGCTGTTATTTGGTAAGTTAATGTTTGATCCAAAATGGATTTTTTTTGTCATTTCTAAAGGTAGATTTCCTCTAGAAATGACGTAAATCTATTTACACAAAATGTATTGCTGCTTCAGAAGGTCTGAATACTTTATCAGATACTAAAGTTGTAGCCCCTAAACAACCTGCTTTTCTTCTAATATCAGAATAAGTGATTGTGGTTTGTGCAAAAGTTTCTGGCAACGAATGTTTAATTACAGAAGACTTTACTGGAAAAAGGATATAATCTTTTAATTGACTCACTTTACCGCCAAGAATAATTTTATCTGGGTTGAAAAGGTTAACTAAAATACCGATTGCTTTACCAATTGAAACGCCTGCTTGTTCTGTCAATTCTATTCCAACTTGGTCTCCCATAGTCACAACATCAACAAAAACATCTAAGTCTACTTCATTTTTACCTGCATCTTTCAGTATTTTTTCAACTAAAGGCGACTCTCCTTTTTTATAGATTTCTTGCATTTTTTTTACCAGTGCTTCACCCGAAGCAAAAGTTTCTAAACACCCTTTTTTACCGCAATAACACATATCACCGTGGTCATCAATACGAATATGACCAAGCTCTCCAGCTAAACCATTTTGTCCTGTATATAAGCCACCACTTACAATCATGCCCATACCAATACCTTTATCAAGGTTAATACATAAAGCATTTTCAGATGTTTTGGCAGTTCCAAAATGCAACTCACCCAAAGTAAGTGCATTTACATCGTTTTCAATTTCTACAGGTACTTTTAAAGCATCTATTAAATAGTTTTGTAACGTAGTATCTAAATCATTAAAGTAACTAAACGATCTACCCGTTTTACTATTTACCAAACCAGGTACAGCAACCCCTACTCCTAACACTCTTTCTAAAGGAATTTCCTGATCATTAATAATCTTTTTAATCGATTTAATCAGACGTTTTAAGAAATTTACAGAGTCTTTAATTTCTCTTGTATCTTCTGAAACAAAAAAACGTTCTTTGTTCTGCAAATCCAGCAGTATGATTCTCGTTTTTCTTAAACCTACTTTAACGCCAATAAAATACCCACCATCAGGATTAATTTGATAAGAAGTTGGTGGTCTACCTACGTTTTTCTCCGTTCTATGCTCCTGTAAAAATATATAATTATCGTCCGCAAGTTCCTTCATTAAAGAAGAAGACATTGGAAGGGTTAATTCTGTTCTTGTTGCAATTTCTGAAGGAGATAATGTTTTCTCCTTAAGTAATAATTGTAATATCTGACTTTTTCGAATCTGTTTCTTTTTAAAAACTTTCCCGTCTTTCTTCATTCTATTACTTATCAAAAAATTAAAATTAGTTATGCTTGAGTAAGCAATTTATAATTTTTTTTATTAATTATTGCTACCTAATATTTTTTAAAGATGAATATTAATTCAAAATAAAGTTAAAACACTACTATTAAGTGATTTACAAGTTATGAAACATCGTAAATATTAAGTTCTGTTTTTATTTTCTTGATTATTTTCAGCTGCAATTTGATCTAATTTACCAAGGTTAATTTTAGGTTGATTTGGTTTTACAGCATGATTAAACTCCGTATTCATTTCTACTACATTATTAAAAAAGCCACAATTTTTAAGGTAGAAACCCGTACTGTTTACTCCTCCATCATAATCAAACCTATCTAACCCTCTAGCAGTTGCATCTGCAGTAAATTTAGCACTATCTACAGCATACCAATCTCCTTTAACGGTTCTCACCCATTGGTTTTTATAATTTGCCTGGCGCACTTTATCACCTGTTGCTGGTATAAAATTCTCTAAAAACGAATGAAAATTGGTAAGGTAAGTTGTAGTTTTTGGTCTTTTAAAACTTGCAATAAGCTGCCACTCATGTTCTTCTGGAGCATAGAAATAAGCTGTGTATTGCGTATAATTATTAGCCACAGGATGTCCTTTTAATAAAAACTTATAGGTTACCTCAGCCTTCCAATTGTATACCTTATAGCTTTGTCCACCAGCTCCTTCATCGCCAAATTTACCAGTTGTCACCCCTTTTCCTTTTGCTAATAGCTGTATTTTCTGATCATCAGGAATGTCTTCTGGATTATCTGTTTTAAAAGGACTCCATACAGAAAATAAAATACGTCTTTCGTTTTCACTATTAACTTGAATACCAAAATAGCCTTCTCCAAAACCATTGGCCATAAAGTAAGAACCAATAACATCTTCTCCTTTCGGTACTTCTATTTCGTTATAAAACCACTCCACCTCTTGGCCTTTTACAGCCGCAGGAAGTTCATATTTTAAATGAACACTAGGTCCTCTTCTTCCAAAATAGGTATTGCTTTCTGGAATACTATAAAATTTATTTTCCGTTTTTTTATCTATTTCTAAAGCCGTAATTTGAACATCATCAACAAGTGTTTTTTTATTAATAATAACTTCTTGATATCCTGCCTTTTGCAATTTAAAACTCCCTATATCTATTACTTTAAAGTCTTTAGATTTTACAGTGAAAAACTTCTCTTGTTGCCCAAGCCTAATACTTAATTGTACTGGTTCATTTTTAACTTTTGATTTAACTTTTAAATTAATCTTACCGGCTTTATCTGCATAAAAGTAAGCGGTTATTGGTTTTGAACTGTTCCAGTTTTCAATGCCATTTTTAGTGACAATTTTTGGAATTTCTTGGTAATTATCGTCTACCCAAGCATTATCTCTTAGTGCTAATGTAAAACTTTCATTGCTATTAGAAGTAGTTGGTGTACAACTCATTATTAAGCCAGAAAGTACTAAAATTAAATAATTGGCATATTTCATATCCATAGGTATATAAATAATAAAGTGATACATAAGTATCACTTTATAGGTCTCAAATTAATTGTTTGTTTGTTTTTTTTGCTAATAAAATCTATACCGCCAAAACGGTTGCATCAGCAACAATTTTCTTCATTTGTTCAAATTGTGCTTCCATACTTTCTACCAATTTAAACTGTGCCTTAGCACGTTTTAAATTGTGATGTTCGTGTTTTGTCTTAAAGTAGTTATCACCGTCAATGTAATCAGTTATAAACCTTAAACCGATAATGAAAGTCATAATTTTTGCTGATAATGGAAGGTATTTTATCTCTGTTTCCGTTAATATATCAGCTGTTTCTTGAAGAAAACCTTCTGTATATGCTTTAAACAAATTGATGTCCATTTCTACATTATCTAAATTTGCATCATCTTCAGCACCAGTATTTGTAGATGTTCTAATGGAATCTCCAAAATCATAATGTACTAGACCAGGCATTACCGTATCTAGATCAATAACACACAATCCTTGATCATTTTCGTCTAATAAAATATTATTAATCTTGGTATCGTTATGTGTTACTCTAATTGGCAAAACCCCTTCTTTAGATAAGCGAACAAGTGTAAGCATTTCTTCAGCTCTTTCTTTTACAAAAGTAATTTGTTCTTGTGCTAGAGTAACTCTGCCTTTAGGGTCTTTCTCTACTGTATCTAAAAAAGTTTGCAAACGTGTTTCCATGTTATGGAAATTTGGAATAATCTCGTAGAGTTTACTTCCGTCTAAATCAGACAATAATGATTGAAAGCCACCAAACCCAACACCCGCTTGAAACGCTTGCTTTGGGTCTTCTACTTGGTCATAGGTTTTTGCAGGGTTAATTTCAAGCATCACTCTCCAATAATCACCACTTTCATCTTTGTAATACATATTTCCATCTTTTGTTGGCAGAAAAGTTAATGTATTTCTATCTGGATTTTTATTTGGCATTTGCTCATACTTCTTTCTCAAATGATTTGTAACGGCAACTATGTTGTTCATTAACTCTGGTACATTCGGAAAAATATGATGGTTTACCCTCTGTAATATATAGTTTTGTGCTGTTCCGTCTACTTCAATTAAGTAAGTATCGTTTATATGTCCTGAACCAAAAGGGTGTATAGATTTAACAGGGACATTACTTTTGAATTGGTCAAATTTTTCTTGTAGTTCTTTCATCACTTTTATTTTGGAATTAGGTAATTAGCCAACTCCATTTGTAGTGGAGTTGACTTTTAGTTTCTGTTTGTTATAAAGGTCTAGAATTAGTATTGTAGTTTGTTTTAGATAAACGTACCTTTTTTGTTACAGAGGTTGTTTTAAATGGTTTAAGTGTAAAATTATATGTAATATTTTGAGTGGCTGGAATAACATATTGCTCTAGTGGCATTGAATACCAACTATCTGTACCTGCAACGCCTCTTTGTTTATAATCAATATGCCATTCTACCATTTTCTGTGGTAAAACATCACTATTATGTCTGTTTTCTAATCTTACTTCTGGGTATTCATATCCAGCGCGGGCATCAAGGTCTACGGCTCTGTAATGTAGTGCAGATGTTCCTAAATTTTCTGTACTAGAGAACATTAAACCATTTCCAGATTTATCTGCTAAAGCTGCCCATTTAATATCTGTTTTATACCCATTTTCTTGAGGTCTCTCGTATGCAAAAAATTGATCTGCCACAGTACTTGAATAGATATCTACAGCAGCACCATCGTTTCTATCAATGTAATTTTCCCAAGGACCTCTTCCGTAATACGTAAAATTATTAAACTGCTCTTTCAGCTCCATCACTAAACCAAAACGAGGTAAATCTGGTAAATCTTCTTTTCCTACAAGGTTCGCTTGCACATCAATTACACCATTACCATACACAAGGTATGCTACAGAACAGGTAGTGTTTATTTCGCCAAGATCAAAAGTTACGTCAATTTGCACTTTCCCTTTTGCAATTTCTTGTACTTCAACATCTTTCACTTTTGCTTCTAAAGTAGCTCTCTTCCAATTAATGTTTTTAACATCCATCTTATTTCCATAATCATTGTCAATAATTGGTCGCCAAAACGTTGGTTTAGGTCCATTCCCTTCGTTTAAGAAAGACACTCCATTTACATTATAAGTAGTAATAGTACCTTTAGCTTTATCAAAATTTAGTGTTATAGTACTGTTAGAGACTTTCACTTCAGATGCTGAATTTATTACTTTTAAGGCGGCAAATGCTGGCAATTTTGTTGTTGCTTTTTTATAAATTGGCAACTTAAATTGTTGTTTTGCTACTTCAAACCCTCTAGGTAAAAACGGCTCTGCTTCTTTTTGTTGAACAGAAATATTTAAGAAATATTCTGTATTTGCTTGAGGTTTAATTCCACTTACATCAAAAGTGATTTCTTCTGTATTATTAGGAGCTGTTTTTAATGTTCTAATAGGAAATTTCTTGATTATTTTTCCATCTGCTTTTACAGTAGCTACAACATTGTATTTACTTAAGTCTATAAAGTAATTCCAGTTTTTTACAGCTACAATTCCTTTGGCTAAATCAACTTCAGTAAATTTTACATTTTGATACTGCTTCTTCACTTCATGTAATGCTGGGTGAACTGTTCTGTTGGCATTAATTACTCCATTCATTAAAAAGTTGCCATCTGTAGGTACATTATCTGGACCGAAATCTCCTCCAAAAGCATACATTTTTTTACCATCATCTTTGGTTACTAGCAAGCCTTGGTCTACCCAATCCCAAATAAAACCACCTTGTAGGTTGTCGTACTTTTCAATTACATTCCAATAATCAATCATATTCCCTGTTGAGTTCCCCATAGAATGCTCATACTCACACATTATTAAAGGTCTATCTGTGTATTCTTTTGCATATTTTTCTATGTATTCTACACCTGGGTACATTGGTACATAAATGTCTGTATTCCATTCTAAACCTGCTCTTTCATATTGCACAGGGCGGCTATCTACAGATTTAAGATACTTGTAACCTTGGTAAAAATTATACCCATTCCCTGCCTCGTTACCTAACGACCAACCAATAATACAGGCATAGTTTTTATCTCTTTCGTACATTCTTTTAATACGATCTACATGAGCCAATTCGTAACTAGGAGTGTTCCCTAAAGAACGTCCTTTAGCTAAGTTGTACCCCATACCATGCGATTCAATATTAGCTTCATCAATAATATAAATTCCATATTCAGCACATAGGTCGTACCAATATTCTGGCTGAGGGTAGTGAGAAGTTCTAACAGCATTTACATTGTACTGTTTCATTAACTCAAAGTCTTTACGCATCAACTCTTTGGTCATGTAATGTCCAGTTTCTGGGTTATGTTCGTGTAAGTTTACACCTTTTAATAAAATCGGTTGACCGTTTACCAACATCATACCGTCTTTAATTTCAGTCATTTTGAAACCAATACGTTGAGACGTTGTCATTATCACTTCTTTGTCTTCGTTTTTAAGCGTGAGTAATAATGTATATAAACTAGGTTTTTCCGCAGACCAAGAATGTACATTTTTAATTACCTCTTGATCAAATTTATAGGTAGAATTTCCTTTCTCATCTAATAAAAGAACTTGAGCTCCTTTAGCAACTACTTTAGAACCCTCCATCAACTTATACATTAAATTAATGCTCTCTTTTTTTGTAGTTGCTTTTGCTATTTCTACTTCAACATCAACTACTCCATCTTTGTAGTTATTCTCTAAAGTAGAAACCACCTTGATATCATTAATTGCTGTTTTTGGTTGTGCTAATAGATAAACATCACGCTCAATTCCACTAATTCTCCAGAAATCCTGGCATTCTAAATAGGAAGCATCAGACCAACGGTAAACTTCAAAAGCTACTGTATTTACTCCCCCTTTTAAATACGTAGTGATATTAAATTCTGACGGTAATTTTGACCCTTGCGTATAGCCCACTTTCTTACCATTCACATAAATAAATGCTGCGGATTTTATGGCTCCAATATGTAAAATTACGTCTTCGTTCTTCCAATCAGGGTTTACAGTAAATGTTCTTTTGTAAGAACCAACAGGGTTGTAAGACTGAGGAACGTAGGGTGGTTGTGCTTTTCTTAAATCTGTGTAATCATCATTTCTCCAATCAGCAAATTCATGAGGATGATTAGTATAAATTGGAATGCCAAAACCTTGTACTTCCCAGTTTCCAGGAACGGTGATATCATCCCAAGACGAAACATCGTAATTATTTTTATAAAAGTCTTTTGGTCTTTCTGCAGGCGATTTGACAAAATTAAATTTCCAAGTACCGTTTAAAGACTGAAAGTTTTGAGAAGCTTCTAGGTTATTTTCTATTGCTTCTTGTTCTGTTTTGTAAACACCAAATTGCACACGAGTATCCATTTTATTTTCTTGAATCATGTTTGGATTCTCTAAATATGGATCTTTCTCTCTTGTTAGCTTTTGTGCGTAGCTCAATTGAGCTACGCAGAATATTAACAAGGCTAATGTATAAGTTGCCTTCATCATGTTATTTAAAAAATTAGGTTATCTCCACGCAGGATGTTGTGAAATATTTTTTGAAACGTCTAAAGCTGACTGCGGAATTGGGAAAACATATGTTCTATCACCCATTCCTCCATCTCTTCTTTTTCGTAAGAAATCTGTATAACTATCGCCATCGGCATGTTCATACTCTACACTTTCCATATCAATTGTAAGTGTGTTTTCTGACCAATGTGCTGAACTTCCGTATTTGTTTTGTCCCCATCGCCATGTATCCCAAAAACGTTTTGATTCTCCCGCAAACTCTACACGTCTTTCTCTCTGAATTAATTCTCTGACTGCATCTTTTGAGTTATAGATAGACTGATTAACGTTAGGCATACCAGCTCTAGTTCTTACTTGATTAATTGCACTATAAATTTCTGTTGTTGGTCCAGTTACTTCGTTTTGTGCTTCTGCAAACATCAAAAGTGTTTCTGCATACCTGTAGATATAGTTGTTTACGTCACATAACGAGTGCGTCACTTTATCCATATCAGTATATTTTCTGAAATTATAGCCTGTTAAAGTACAGTTGCTTCCGCCAATTTTATTTGGGTTTCCATCCGATAAATCAAGTGGATTGTATAAAATACCTTCATAATAAACGCCATCGTATAAAATTGTTTCTTCAAATCTAGCATCACGAATAGTATATCCTTTTGGATCATTTACTGGATCGTATAAAGGAGAAGTAGTGTATGGATAACTACCATCTTTTGCTTCATAAGCATCAGCCAATAAAGTGGAAGGTGCAACTGAAGACCATCCGCCTCCAAAACCATTAGGTAAAAAAGCATAATTAAGGTAGTTTAACCAATCTTCTGTTACTCCATTTTTATACTCTCTCCAAAGGATATTTTCTTTAGTTCCTGTTTGTGTTGATGAGTGAAAAAGCGCATCATAACTAGGTTCTAAAGCATAATTACCAGATTTGATAATATCACCTGTAAGTTTTGCAACTCCAGCATAATCTTCTATCCAAAGTAAGTAATCTGCTTTTAGCATTTCTGCAGCAGCTTTTGTTAAGCGGCCGTCTGATCTAGTTGCTGGTAAACCTGCAATGGCAATATCAATATTTTCTACAATGAAGGCTTTTATTTCTTCCTCTGTAGCAGTTGGAACATCTGCCTCTTCTAGAGTCAATAATTTATCTACAAGTGGCACCTCTTTGTACACTTTCCACATATCAAAATATTCAGAAGCCAAGAAGAAGTGTACTTCCGCACGCATTTCTGTATTTTCGGTTTCATCAATACCAGCTATACCATCTACTCTATTTAAAAATTCGTAGCAGTTTCTGATATCTTTATAAGAAAACCACCATCCACAGAAACCTGTGAATGATGTATGAACGCCTGCAGTATAATCTCTTAAATCACTTCCTTCCCAAGGGTATCTTAAATAAGCATTATCTGTTGCACTTTCTGTGTATAAATGATCCCATGGTGTTAAGGAATTGTAGATGTTATCTAAAAATGCTCTAGCTTCATTTTCATTCTTCCAAAATGTCTCATCAGAAACGGCATGTAAAGGCTCTTTATGCAGATAATTACAAGCTGTAGTTAATCCAATTAAGGCTACTAGTAAAGTTGATATATTTATTAATCTTTTCATTGTTCTGTGTGTTGATAGTAAGTGTTGATTTAGAAATTAACGCTAACACCTGTAGTGTAAACTGATACCTGAGGATAAGAAGAACCTCTACCTCCGTTATCAATTTCTGGATCTACTGTTGGCGACCATAAACTTGAGCTACTCCAAATGTTATCTCCACTTACATAAAGTCTTGCGTTTGTTGCTCCTACTTTGCTTAGGAAAGATTGTTTAAATGTGTATCCAATAGTTACATTTTTTAAGCGGATATATTTACCATCCTGTACCCAAAAATCTGAAAAGTATCTACCAGGATCGTTCACTGTAAAGTCTTCTCTTAAAATTGGTAATTCGTTAGAGTTTGGCCATGCTTTTTCTTTCATCCATTCATGAGGAGTTGCTTGTAATGCAAATGGCATTGCAGCTTCATTTAATAATACTACATCTCTTTGTAGAGCACCGTTAAATAAGATATTAAAATCAAAACCTTTCCAAGAACCTCCTAAATTAATACCGAACATATAATGAGGATTCTGATCGCCAATTAATTCTCTATCGTCTCCATCAATTACGCCATCGCCATTAGTATCAATTAGTTTGATATCTCCTGCTTTAATTCTTCCGTTCGTTAATTCGTAGTGTGCTGTATTGGCTTGGGCTTCTTCGTCTGTTTGGTAAATACCGTCTGATTTATAACCGTACCATGATTGCATAGGCGAACCAACATCTGTAAAAACTCGTCCATCTTCTTCAATCCAAGGTCCTGTATTTAAGATATCGACTACATTGTTTCTATTATCAAACATGTTTAAGTTTACAAAGTATTGGAACTCTCCAATAGAATTATTGTGTCTTAGAGAAACTTCCCAACCGTTATTATCAACTACCCCAGCATTAACACGTGGAGCACTATAACCAAATTGAGGAGGAACAGGAACATTCATAAGAATATCGTTTGTTCTGTTTTTGAATATATCCACAGAGAAACCAATTAAACGACCAAAGAAATCTCCTTCAATACCAAAGTTTGTAGTCTCTTTAGTTTCCCATTTCAAATTTGGGTTTGCTGTTTTATCATAATAAACAGAAGATACACCCTGATCTCCAATAACTGTAGATCCAGAAGCTAGAGTTGCTGTCCAATCGTAGTTTGTAATTCTGTTCGGGTCTTGAGCATCGTGAAAGTTTTGGTTACCCACTTGTCCCCAAGATGCTCTTACTTTTAAGTTCGTTACCCAGTCTACATCTTTTAGGAAACCTTCTTCGCTTATTCTCCAACCTGCAGATAAAGATGGAAATACTCCATATCTATTGTTTGGTGCAAACTTAGAAGAACCATCTACCCTTACATTTGCCTCAAACAAATATTTATCTTTAAAGGCATAATTTAAACGAGCATATACTGATTGTAAAGCCCACTCAGAAGCTATTCCTTCCATACGCCAATCTGTTGGGTTCATACTTCCACCATCAATAACATGTATAGAATTTGTAAGGTAATTGTACTTCGTCATTTTGCCGTTGTTGTTTGTTTGCGACTCTTGAGAGTACCCTACCATACCTTTTATATAGTGATTCGCGAAATTTTTCTCGTAATCTAAACGAGCCTGTAAGCCACTGTAAATAGTAGATGCATTATAATCTTCGTACCAGTTTGGTTCCGATTTTACAAGATCTCCGTTAGCTCCATAATAATCGTGTTGGTTGTTAAAAGCTGTACCTCTATCGTGCTTGTAGTTCATGTTATAATCGATATAAGCAGTAAGTCCGTTTGCAACTTTATAATCTGCCCCTATCATCATCTGTGTATACATCCAATTGCTAATACGGTCGCCACCTTCTTCTAACCATCTTTGAGGGTTACCATTTCTCACATAATTCCATTCTCCATTATCCCATTTAATTGGATCTACAGGAGAATAAATGTTTGCATTATAAAATGCAGAGCCAACACTTCTTGTAGGTTGAGTACGTGTTGAATTAGCAATATGTGTTCTAAAATGTGTATTTAAACGATCATTTATTTTCGCATCCACATTCATTCTCATATTGTAACGCTGAAAGTTAGTATTAGCTGTTAAACCTTCTTGATCGAAAAATGAACCAGAACCATAATATTTAATCTTATCGCTACCACCAGAAACTGTCAAATTGTGTTGCTGTTGTAAAGCACTACTTTTTAAAATCGACTCTCTCCAATTGGCACCTTGCTTTGTACCATCTCTATATTCATTAATTTGATCTTCTGTATATAAAGGCAATGCACCATCGTTTACTCTTGCTTGGTTACGCATTTCCATGTAATCTACAGCACCAACAAATTGATGTTCTTTTGTTGGTGTTTGAAGGCCTACATAACCGTTATATCCAAAAGAAACTTTTCCTTCTTCTCCTCTTTTAGTTGTGATAAGAATTACGCCTCCCGCTGCTCTAGCACCATAAATTGCCGTTGCTGCTGCATCTTTTAATACAGTCATACTTTCAATATCTTGAGGGTTGATATTGTTCATTTCTGCAGGCATTCCATCTACAATAATTAAAGCTGGTGTTGAATTTATTGAAGAGTTACCACGCACTGTTATATCCATATCATCTGCACCCGGCTGTCCAGTTTTTTGTGTGGCTACCACTCCAGGCATTGTCCCCTGAAATAAAGAGGATGTAGATGTTACAGGTCTGTCTTTAATTAGCTTCTTGTCCATTGTTTCTAATGAACCAGTTACGTTTTCTTTTTTCTGTTCACCAAATCCGACAACAACAACTTCTTCTAATTGTTCTGCATCTTCTAATAAAGTGATGTTAAATACTGTTTTACTTCCTACTGTTATTTCTTGAGGTTCATAACCGATATAGCTAAAAACTAAAACCGGATTTTCGATTTCTGCTGGTATGTTGATTTCAAACTTACCGTCAAAATTTGTGATTGATCCATTTGTTGTTCCTTTAATAAGAACGTTTACCCCAGGCAAAAATGTTCCTGTTGGCTCATTTACAGTTCCGCTTACGTTTAGACCCTGTGCAAATAGATCTAGATTAGTTGTTAAACAAAGTAAGAAGAGTAAGAGTAAATGATTAGAAGTTGTAGTTATTTGTCTCATGCTGTTAATTAAAATTGTGGTTAATTCATGCTTTAATTTGTTTTGGTAATGCAATTAAATAATTTTTATTATTAAAAGGAAACTATTTTAAAATAATTGTAATTAATATAATTTTGAATTGATGTGGAATATATACAAATAGTCAAATACAGCTATTAAAGTAATATTTAAGCTATTTTTGATTATGTAAACGAGATTTGGTAATAAATCATAACAATTGAAACTTCTCCTTTTTTAGATAACAATAAATGTAATATTTGTAAAACAACAACAAAAACAGACTTTTATATATTTTTTATTACTTATTTAAAATATACTACCATAATGCATAAAATATTACTTACATACTTTATATGTTTATTGCCTTTAATTGGGTTTACTCAAGGTAGAACTCCCCATCCTTATATAGAAAACCCAGCAGTTATAGGGATAAATAAAATGGCTCCTAGAGCTGCATTTTTCCCTTTTGAAAATGAACTTAAAGCATTGAATAATACGTATGAAGCATCAGCTAATTATCAGACATTAAATGGGAAATGGAAATTTAAATGGGTGAAAAATGAAACTGAAGTACCTCAGAATTTTTATTCCTCTACATATAATCATACAGATTGGGCGTTAATTAATGTCCCTGCAAATTGGGAAGTTGAAGGCTTTGGTACTCCTATATATACTAATGACTATTATCCTTTTGCAGACACAAGGGAACGTACAAAAGGATACACGGAAATGTCTGCTCCTAAACCACCTTTTGTTCCTATAAAAAACAACCCTGTTGGTCTATATTTTAAAGAGTTTGAGTTGCGTACCGCAGCAAAGCAGCAAGATATTATTCTTCATATTGGAGCCATTAAATCTGCAGCTTTTGTATATATAAATGGAAAAGAAATTGGGTATACTCAAGGGTCAAAAGTACCTTCAGAATTTAATATCACCTCTTTTTTAAAAGAAGGGAAAAACACCATCGCCTTTAAGGTATTTAGATGGTCGGATGCGTCTTATTTAGAGTGTCAGGATTTTTGGAGATTAAGTGGCATAGAAAGAGATGTTTTTCTTATTGCTCAAAATAAAGTTAGTATTCAAGATTTTGGGGCTATCACTACTTTAAAAAATGAGTATAAAGATGGAGACTTGGCACTTGATATTACTTTAAATAATTCATCTAACAAAACAGAGAAGGTTTCAGTTAGTTATCAATTGTTTGAAGGTAAAGTGCTTGATTTAAGCAAAAAACCTGTTATTAAACAACTACAAGAACTTGATATAAAAGGTGGAAAAAGTGTTCATATCAAACAGCAACATACAATAATAAATGCTGCAATTTGGTCGGCAGAGAAACCATCTATCTATACCCTACTCATCACACTAAAAAAAGACAATAAAATCATTCAATCAACCTCTGAAAGAATTGGTTTTAGAAGTGCAGAAATAAAAGACGGTTTATTCTTGGTTAACGGTAAGCCTATAATTGTAAAAGGGGTAAATCTACACGAACATAATGCTTACACAGGTCATGTTATTGACGAAAAACTGATAAGAAAAGACATTAAGTTGATGAAGCAATTAAATATTAATGCCATCAGAACATCGCATTACCCTCAGCCAAGAAAGTTTTACGAGTTGTGTACAGAATTTGGAATGTATGTGGTAGACGAAGCAAATATTGAGTCGCATGGAATGGGATACAGTCTTCAAAAAGGTAAGGCAATTAGTAACAATCCATCTTTCGAAAAAGCAATTGTAGACCGTACAAGAAGAATGTACGAAAGAGATAAAAACTATCCTTGTATCGTTACTTGGTCATTAGGTAACGAATCTGGAAATGGGTACAATTTTTACCAATCTTACAACTACTTAAAAAGTGTTACTACAATTCCTGTTCAATACGAACGTGCTGGTTTAGAATGGAATACGGATATTTATTGCCCAATGTATGCTGGACACGATTGGATGGAGAAATATGCTAAAGAATACAACGACAGACCTTTAATTCAGTGTGAGTATGAACATTTTATGGGTAATTCTGGCGGTGGATTTGAGGAGTACACTGCACTTTTTGATAAATATGAGAACCTACAAGGTGGTTTTATTTGGGATTGGGTAGACCAAGGTTTACATACAACAGACAAAGATGGAAATGCTTTTTTAGCATATGGGGCAGATTTTGGTCCTGAAAATGTTCCTTCCGATGGTTCTTTCCTTGCCAATGGAATTGTAGATTCTGATCGGAATTTAAAGCCTAGTAGTCTAACTGTAAAAAAGGGATATCAGAATGTGAAATTTAAGGCCACAGATTTATCAAATGGTAAATTTGAAATGAAGAATTGGTACGACTTCACTTCTATGGATAAGTTTACAGTAGAAGCCGTTGTTAAAGCTGATGGGAAAATAGTCCACTCTTTTGATGCAATGCATTTTACTACTGCACCACATCAAACAGAAAAAATTAGACTCTCAATTCAAAACCTTCCAAAAGGCAAAGAATACTTTATTCACTTTTCTGTGGTTACAAATAGAGCCGATTCTTTTAAACCTAAAGGGTATGCAGTTGCTACTGCTCAATTTAAGTTGCCTTCTGAAATTCATTATACAAACCCCTCTCCAACAGCAGTTTTAACTTTAAAGGAAACTAAAAATGAGGTTCAACTCTCTAATAAAAATGTTTTATTTCTGTTTTCTAAAGATGCTAAAACAATTACTTCTTATAAATACAAAGGCATAGAATATATTCATGATAATAGTGGTTTAACACCAAGTTTTTGGAGGGCACTTACTTGTAATGATATGGGAGCATATACTTGGGTTAAAGCAAAAGATTGGAAAGTGGCTACCCAAGAATTTACAATAAAAGAGGTAAAGGTATCTTCTAAAACTGAAAGTGCTTACGAACTTCTAGTTACCTATAACTTACCTGCTGTTAACACCACATTTGATGTGCTTTACACAGTATTTGGAGATGGTGCTTTACAAGTAAATGCTAAATTAAACGGCATTAAAAAAACTGATAAAATGCCCGAATTATTAAGAGTAGGCATGAGAATGATGTTACCAAAAGCCTTTAATAACATGACCTATTTTGGTAGAGGACCAGAAGAAAATTATAGTGATAGAAATTGGGCTACAGATGTAGATTTATATAATAAAATCACAGAAGATGTAACTATTCCATTTATACGACCTCAAGAAATGGGCAACCATACAGACATCAGGTGGGTAGCTATGAAAAACAAAAAAGGACAAGGTTTAATTGCTGTCTCAAATGGAAAATCGTTCCTGAATACAAGTGCTATGAACTACACAGACGAAGCTCTTGATGCTGGAAAAGAAGGGTATGATTACCCTAAAAATCTTCGCCATGATCAAAGACATCCTTATCAAATTGAAAAAGCTGACTTTGTACAATGGCATTTGGATATGGTACAGGAAGGTGTTGGTGGGGTTAATACTTGGGGAGCAAGGGCAATGCCTAAATATATGCTCGACCCTTCTAAAGATTACGAATACGCTTTCACGTTAATTCCTTTTAAGAAAGCAAACACTGCTCAGTTAATTAAAATGAGCAAACTAAAATATACTATTGATAATAGAATCTAAGAATATTTATGCTTAGAACACTGACATAAACGTTGGTGTTCTAAGCAATTCAATTTATCAAAAACTACTCTAATTTTTTAAAAACAACCTAAAAAGCATGAAATTTATTAGCTCTTTAATTGGTCTAATGATCATTAACCTAACCCTATTTGCACAAACTAACCCTGTAGTTTTAGGCAATGCAAGATTTACTGTAATCACCCCAGAACTTATTCGTTTAGAATATGCGGTAGATCAAGATTTTGTAGATGACCCAACGCTTTTTGCCGCCAACAGAACGGCAAGAACGTCTGATTTTGAGGTCATTAAAAAAGACGATGGATGGGTGCATATTTCCACCGCAAGAATGAGGGTAGAATATTATACTGATGGGTTTCCATTTGGACAAACTAATTTTAGAATTTTCTATAAAAAAGGTAATGAAGAAAAAAGATTCATGATTTATCAAGAAAACAATAAAGCCACAAACTTGGGTGGTACTGTACCTACTCTTGATGGTATGAATGGAGAAATTGAAGTTGATAACGGCCTTTTAAGTAGAGATGGTTGGTTTATTATTAAAGATGACTACAAACCCGTATTAAAAGACAACTGGATTGAAAACCGCAGTAAAAATAGTATTATGGACAGGTACTTTTTTGCTTATGATACAGATTATAAAGCAGCACTTAAAGCACTAACAGCAATAAGTGGAGAAGTGCCGATGCCTCAGAAATATGCATTAGGTGCTTGGTATTGCAGATGGTGGGATTATAGTGCGGATGAATATAGAGCGTTGATTCAAGAATATAAAGAACATGATTTCCCATTAGATGTGATGGTTTTTGATATGGGTTGGCATACTCAAAAAGAAGCAAAAGAAGGTACTGGGCATGCAGGTAATAGAGGTTGGACTGGATACACTTGGAATAAAAAACTTATCCCTGACCCTAAAGCTTTACTAAGTGAAATGAAGAAAGAACACCTACATGTTAGTTTAAACGATCATCCACACGATGGCATAAGAAACCACGAGGATACTTATGCTCAATTTATGGCTAGTCTTTCTAAAAAAACTACAGACCCAACACCATTATTTGATGCAAGTGATTCTACGTACATGAATGCTTTTTTTAATTATGCTTTAGCTCCTAACGAAGCCCTAGGCGTTGACTTTTGGTGGTTAGATTGGCAACAAGATTACTTGTACCCCTATGTTAGAGGTATTAATGGTTTAACACATTTAGAATGGTTAAATCACCTTTACTTTCTTAATTCTAAAAAAGACAATAAACGTGGAATGAACTACAGCAGATGGTCTGGGTTTGGAAGCCACCGCTACCCTATTCAATTTTCTGGAGATTATGTAGGCAGTTGGGAGTCGTTAAAATTTCAGGTTCCTTTTACGGTAAATAGTGGTAATGCAGGATGTTTCTTTTGGGCACATGACATTGGAGGTTTCTTTGGGGAACCAAAAGATAAAGCATGGGAATTGTATACCAGATGGACGCAATTTGGTTTAACAAATACATCATTACGAATTCATTCAGTTTATGATGAAAACTTAGATAGACGTCCTTGGTTATGGGGTGAAACTGCTGAAAAAAGTATGCAGATTATTTATCATTTACGCTCAGAATTAATGCCCTATATTTATTCTACTGTTTGGCAGGCACATACTGAAACACTACCTGTGTTAAGAGGAATGTATTTAGAATATCCAGAAACAGAAGAGGCTTACCTACATGAGAATCAATATTTATGGGGTGATGCATTTATTTCTGCCCCAATTACCTCTGCAGGTAAAGGCGAAAACAAAATAGCTTCTCAAAATGTATGGCTGCCAGAAGGTGTATGGTATCATTTCTTTAATCAAGAAAAATTTGAGGGCAATCAAGTAATCACTTCTTCTGCAGACATTAACGCCTTTCCATTATTTATTAAAGGAGGATTACCAATCCCAATGCAAGATTATACACCTAGAATGACTACTTCTACCATTCAAAATCTCCGTGTAAAATGTTATCCTGGATTACAAAACCAAGAAGCTAGTTTCAAATTATATGAAGATGATGGGACAAGTATCAATTACAAAAAAGGAGCGTATACTATTACCAACTTAACCTATAAAAGAACAGATAATTCGCATAAGATAACGATAACTCCAGAAGAAGGTAACTTTGCAAATCAACCTAAAAAGCGTTCGTATCAAATTGAGTTTATGGGAACAAAAAAGGCTAAATCTGCAACTATAAATGGGAAAAAAGCTAAGATAATTTACAATGAAAATTTAAAATGCAATACAATAAAAAGTAAAAATATAGATATCTCCAAAGAGCTAAGCATTATTATCAATGCTGAAGAAGTATAGATAAGTGTATGGCTACTTGATTAAAAAACGAATATTCGAGGATCCGTTGACAAGAAACACATAAAAAAACCCTGTTACAACATTATGTTATAACAGGGATTTTTCTTTCTAAAAATAGGTTGACTTGCTATAATAACTACAGTTTTTTAAATGTTATTGTAGTAAGTAAGCTCTGTCCTTTTAGTTCTTGAGTAAATGACAAATCTGATTCAGAATAAATATAATCCCAACCATACCATTTGGCTATTCTATTTGTAGATTCTGTCTCAATAGATTGATGAAGATCTTTCCCTAACATTAACTGAAAATACCTCACTACTTCTTTTACAGGAGCATATGGGCTATCAATTTTTTCTGAAAAATTATGTTCCCAATCTTTCCCTGTATCAACTTCTAAAGATTTCTTCACATTTCCATTTGCATCGTATTCAAATTCAAAATCAATAAATCCTGATGAGTTTTTGATTTTAATCACTTTACCATCAGCATTTAAAGTGTAGGTCACTTCATCATTGCTAAAATTAGTATTTGTGATTTTTTGAGTGATTGTATTTCCGTTATAAGAAATATTAAAAGTAGGTCCATTTACAACATCAATCTTCGAGATTTGACCATTTGTATAAACTACATTATACTTCTCTCCTTTAAATTCCCCTCCAACAACATGATTATTCTTATCGTATTCGAAAGTTAGAATCATATTTGACTTGTTAGTTTTATAACTAGAAATACGGTACTCTTTGTTGTTGAATTTTGAAGTTTCTGCAATTGGTTCCTCCTCTTTTTTCTTGTCTTCCTCTTTTTTGTCATCTGTTTGAGGTATAGTGTTAGTTGTTGGAGTTACTTCTGGTACAATAACTTCATCTTTATCATTGTTACATGATATACATACTAAAATTGAGAGAGTTATGAATAAATTCTTCATAATAATTATTTAGGTTTTGTTATAGTTTTATACACTTACTAAACAATTAACTTTAAGGTGGTGACAATAGGTTTACGTTAACAAATTTAAATTCGCGAGCTTAAATAAAAAAACGACTCCAATATAACTATTGAAGCCGTTCCCAATCAAATAATCAATTTCTAATCATATTTACTGCTTTATAACTTTCCTAATGTAATTCTCTCCTGCTACTTGCATTTTCACCACATAAACTCCTGATTTTAAATCCATAGGAGCAATATCTAGCTTGTGGTTTCCTGCCGATAATACTTTCTGAATTGGAAGCATAACTTCACCTCCATTTACTGAAAACAATCTTACATCTACAGAACCTTCATTTTCTAATGAGAATTTTATGCTGAAACTATTTGTAATCAGTGTTGGGAATACTGATAATTCTGCTTCAAGAGAGTTTAATCCTAAATCATTTGCACTTGTTCTTGCAGATGAACCTTCAGGGTTTTGGTTGTACCATACTCCATCTTTGTACCATCCTTCCGATGCTCTTGATAAATCTCCTGTTTGCGCTCCACTTCCATTATGGAAAAGTAAATTTGTTGATGTTACTCCTTCAAGAGTATACGTATACCAACCGTTACCTTCGCTACTCATTGCTACTCCAGGCCATGCACTTGCAGACCCGTCTGAAGCTCCCCAATAATGCATTTTTGTGCTATTGCCCCATGAAGATTTGTAGTGAATTGTTAATCCTGATGCTGCCACAGGCTCTTGATCGTGCCACACACCATCTTTATACCATCCGTCTTTATCTCTTGATAAATCTACTGTTTTATTCCCATTGTTATCATGGAAAAGTAGATTGGAAGATACTACTGTTGATGGAAATTGGAATACATACCATCCATTTTCTTGACTCATTTGAACACCCGGCCAAGCTGAACTCTCAAAGCTACCGACTGGAGAAGCTCCCCAATGATGAATTAAGTTTAAACCTTGAACTCTTACTGTAAAACCACCTTCTACAGGTACAACAGTAAAGTTTTTCGTAATTTCTGCCGACTGGTTTCCAGAAGCATCTACTGAATATGCTCTTACCGTTGCATCACTAGATAAAGTAAAAGAAACAGATGATGATACTTGAATTGATGGTGTAGAACCATCCGTAGAGTAGTAAATAATTGGTTGGTCATCGGTGTTATCAGTTGCTGTTAAGGTAACCGATACACTCCCTTGATGTTCTCCTCCATTTGGAGTAATACCCAGAGTTGGGGCTTGAGTATCATCTTCCACAATTGGTTCAGAAACCCAACCGTTATCATACCAAACATCTCCACAAATATTCATTTCATCACCTGTAATTTTACCATTACCACACAACAAAATAAGATTAGTACAGCTTCCTTCTAACGTATATTCGTAATATCCTTCGTATTTAGAAGAGGGTTGCATAGACTCTCCTGGCCACGTTGTAGTTGCAGAACCAACAACACCCCAGAAATATATATTTGGATTTCCACAAGTTGGTTTAAAATAAACTGTCATTGATGGAGCTTCTTCATATGTAAATGTAACAGACTGTACTGCTGATGCTCCATTTTCGTTTATTGCAATTGCTTTAACTGTTTTAGATTCTCCTAACGAGCCACAAACTTCTACACTACTTGTATAAACTGCACTAGATGTAGTTGGTGTTGTTCCATCTAATGTATAATAAATTGTACCTGCAGTAGCAGACATGTTTAAAGTTGCACAACCATCTGCATGGTTACCGCTTGGTGTTTCAATAGTTAATTCTGGTAATGTAACCACAACACCTTTGTCCCAAACTGCATAACCATTTCCGTATGCTCTAAGGTTCCAATCACCTCCTGAAGGAGACCAGTTTCCTCCACCAATTTTCATGGCTACTTTTCCATCAATAATTGCAGCGTAATAGCTATTATCGTCTTGCCCTTGTACATCAATATAAGATGTATTCGTTATACCGTTGTCTTTTCGTACTGCAATTAAGTCAGAAATTGCATCCTTAATTCCGTAATCAAAAAAGTGCGAGTAAAATACAACAGGAATACCTGGATGTGTTAAAATATAAGCGTAACCTTGTAATAACTGACCGTTATCAGAAATATAATTAGGGAATGAATTATCACCATATTCTGATCTTACAGGCTCTGTATCATGGTTTTCTAAGAAAGTAATAGATTGATTTCCTCTAGATCCTGTAATTGAAGGAACACCATTTAGATAATTGTAATTACCTTTTACAGCATCATGCAAAGTATATTTTAAAGGAAAATCAAAAGCTGAAGATGTATTTTGAGTACCGTCTAACCAAGAAACAATTTCGTTGTACGGTTTCCATTGCTCACCAATTGATAAGTACGGATCGGTTGCATTATTGTAAACACTAAAGTAATACGCATTAAAACCGTGTACAAAGTCGTATCTCCATCCATCAAAACCAACATCATTTTTTAACCACTGCATCCATTTAATAATCTCAGTTCTTACAGTTTCTGAGTTATGATTTAAATCTCTTGCAGCTTCATATTGTGTACCTGTATCAGCATCACCACAGGCAGCACCATGTTCATTACTATTTTCTGACCAATTTACTTCATCATCAGAACAAATTGAATTACATCCTCCTAAAGAAGGCTCTGTAAAACCTGCCCAACCAACTGTACCAACTCTGTGGTTAATAACTATGTCGGCAATTGCCTGAACATTATTATTATCTAAGTTTGAAATTAAAGCTCTTAATTCTGCTTCTGTTCCATAATTAGTATTTAAGTCATACCATTTTCTTGGTAAATAACCCGCTCTATCTCCAGCATCTGATGGAGGTGGTAACCAAATTGCATCAAAGCCTGCATTTTTAATATCTCCAACCTGACCATTCAATTTTGTCCACCAATCTTTCTTTGCTGCATCTGCAGCTTCCCATCGGAAACCTTGTAATAATACGTCTCCTCTTCCTGATTCTTGTGCTTCTACGTTATAGCTGGTGATTATAAGTAATAGCGAAATCCATGTAGTTAATTGTAGTAATTTTTTCTTCATTTCAGTTAAATGTAAATAATATAAAAAAGTTGAATAGGTTTAAAAAGCGCTTTCTGTTGTACAATGTTATAAAATGATTAAGTGTTTTGCGTACCATTATAAAATTAATTGGTAAACATAGTATATAAACACGTACCAATACATGAATTGACACCTTTTAATAGATTGAATATCAAATGCTTAAATAAACAACCTGTTAAAAAAAAGAAAAACCTCTTCAGTAGTACCGAAGAGGTTTTATTAAGAACTTAATTTATATTATTACTATGCAATGTCTAAATCATATTACTCTAAATTTTAAAATACTTTAATCTAAAATAGGTTTTAAAACCAAATAAGAAACTACAGAAGATACAGAATAAAGAATATCAACTTCATCAGTATCCTCCTCTGTAAGGTCTTGAATTTTCTTGGCATTTTTAGGATCTGTTAATGATGTACTAAACATAACATCATTTAAATAATGAAAATGGATTGAGTCTAATGCTACAATTTGATTATCTTGATATGCAATCATTGTAGAATCACCTTCAATTTCTATTTTAGGGTCGCCAGATGCTTGTGCAAACTGAGCCATAAAACATGAAATAATTAAGAATATATATTTTTTCATTCTTGAAAATCGTAAAGCTATTTTTATATTGATTATTTAGTTTAGTTACAACTTTTACATGCATTGTAAGCATGATGAAATTTTTTATATTGAAATTTTTCTTCTTTAGAATACTCGCCGTCTTTTTGCTCTAATAGAACGTCAATATCAACTTCCTTCTTTTCTAAAACATTAAAACCTCCTAGCACCATACCTGCTATTGCACCCGTTATTGGAGCCTGAAGTACTAACCCCAATAAAGCACCACCAATTCCTCCTAAAAGGATATTTTCTACTACCGAAGCCGTTTCAATTTCTTGAGTTTCTATAGAAGTAAACTCTTCAAAATATACAGGTTCGTAACCAGTGGTTTCCATTGCCCACGCGTAACATTTATCATTAGTGTCAACCATACTTTCAGATTCCTTTTTTAATTATGATAATCCATTCTATTAATCACTTATAAATAATTAAACCATATCTAAGGTGTTTAGATTATCATAAATTAGTTAGAAAATTACATAATATGTTTTTTGTTTTTAGAGCTAAAAAAATATGATGATGAAAATCAGTTTTTGATAAAAATTTACATTAATGTATACAAAACTCACTAATAATTAGACGTTTATATAGTTGTAAGTTGTGATAAAGAGATCTATTACAATTTCAGATAGTAAAAAAAATAGCCCTAAAACTAACATAATTGTTTTGTTAAAGTGTATGATGATGATAAAGATGTCCTAAATATTTAGGACATCTTTTTTTTATGCTGAAATGTCTAATTAAAAATAGATTTTAGTACGGTTTATTACTGATTTATATATAGAGCATTGAAAATATAACCGTGATAAACTCTAATAAAAAAAGAGTAATTATTACTAATTACTCCTTCTAATTACAGCTTAATAAAGCATTTGTTCTTTCTTAAAATCTTTTGGTGTAATACTATATTTTTTCTTAAATGCTAAAGTAAAATGACTGGAACTCGAAAAACCTAAATCTAGAGCAATCATAGACATTGTTTTCTTACCTTCTCTTAATAACATTCTCGATTTATCTAATCTAACATCCTGATGGTATTGATGAATTGTTGCTCCAAAAATTTTCTTAAATAAAAAGCGGAGCCTACTTTCGGATAAACCACATTCCACAGTAAGATAATCTATACTAACAGGTTTATTTAATGTTGATTTTAAAATTGATCTTGCCTTAAAAACAGGTTCAACATTAAATGGATATTTGTTGTTCTCTAAAAGTTCTTTTCTTTTTGAGATATTTTTAAAATAGGTAAGCACCATATTCTGAGCATATACTTCAATATGTTCATTTTCAAAAATTTCATCTCGTTTTAATTCAAATATTTGAGTAAATAACTCTCTCATTCGAGGGTCAAATTCTTCAAAAATTAAAAATGTTTGATTAGGGTTAAATACCTTTTGTAAATTTTCTGATTGGCTTACAAAGTATTTAAAATAATCTAACTTTATTCGAATTGATATTACTTTAAGATCCTTATTTTTTGGGTACTTCCAGTTTGCCAACCCTAAGGTATTTGAACAAAAAGCTCCTTTAGAATTATACGTATATTTCTTCCCTTCTTCATCATCATCACTATTTATTAAAACACTTTCATCTGCAGGGTCACCAAAAAAAACAGGAATAAACTCATATTCTTCATCCTTCTTTTTACGTTCTATTTCTAATACTTCATGTAGTTTAAATTGAAATCTAAAAACTTCTAATTGATCAGAACATTTATATCCATCAATACTACCAATGCCAATAGCATTATTAAAATCTACTCTATTGTTTACTACTTTAGCTTTAAAAATATCAGCCCAAGCTTTTAATGAAATATCAAAATCTGTTTTTTCCATAATTAAAAATAAAACATGTCTCTTTAAAAAGAGAATCTTCGATATAAAATGAAAGAGAATATTCTATTAATTATAATATTCTTTAGTTTCACAATGCTCAATCACTATATAATAACTTTATTCGAACTATTAATTTTCTTAACACAAGGCAATTTATAATCTGTCGCGAACACCTCTTTTTTAGGCCAATACATTCGTAAAACTAAAGAAAATGTTGCATCACTTGGAATAGGTAACCAATTAATTGATTTATAATTTGATGGTTTATTTGCCTGTAAGTATATGTCTAAAGAACCATCTTTATTAAACTTTAAATGACAACGATCTCCAATGGCATACCTATCCAATTCATTATGCACTAAAAAATCGTTGTTATTATAACAGGTTAACGACCAAAAACCATTTACAGATGGTATTTCATTTTTTGAAAAATGAATTACATAATTATTTTCACCATTTAAATCTTCCAAATTTTTATCCACAGTAGTCATTGGGTAAACTGCATCTTCTGGTAAATTTGCTCCTAAACCAATAGCAGAAATGTACGCTCTATGCTCGTAATTAATGCCATAATTACCAATATCTTTAATATATAAATTCCAAGGCTTTGTTTGTTCTCCATATAAGTTTTCGTCCCATTGTGCCTGTACTTCTTCTGGAATATTACTGTATATTTCTTTCTCTTCATCAGAAAACATCCCTAAAGAAAAACCATCACCAATCTCAAAATCAATTTCTTTAAGTTCTTCAATCAATACCGAATCTGCAGCAGCTGGAGGGTACAGCTTCATTAAATAAGACATCTTTGTGAAAAATTCTTCAATACTTAGTTGCTTTACATAGTCTATTGGCGGTTCTTTCGCTGTATATTTTTCAGAAGAAAAAGAATTACTTCTGTATGTTATTTTTCTATTGCACTTTAAAGGTTTAATGTAAATTTCATCTTGAATATCAGCCACAATAGTTTCTCCATCTTCTTGATTTTGAACTTCGATCCTACCAAGTAACCACACCATATTTGTTGGGCACTTAATTTCTTTTACTCCTTTGGGTAATTTACCAGACCAATTTGGCCCTGTATAAACAAATTTTTGTGCTTTAGTTCCTGTTGTTCTTGTTCCTACGGATGAAAAAACATTGGTATATGCATCTAAGGCGGGAATTAAGTAATATCGTTTTGTAGAAGGCACCGTTACTACAACCGGACCATTACTTAGGTCTAACCAAGCATGTGAATAAAAAGTATCTAGATTTGGTCTTACAACATCCCTGAATTTCCAATCTGGAAAAGTGGATAAATGATCAAACTGATTTGTTTTAGTTTCCGTTTTTGTAAGCATCGCTTTCTTAGAATATTCCATTAATACTAATGGGAATCCAAAGTTATATGCTTTTGTAATTATCTCTTTTCTTCTAGCTATTTCTTGATCGGATACCGAAAATTCTTTAAAGGCGTTCAAACCTACACACGCCATTATTAACGTACCACTAATAAATAATTTACTCTTTAAATTAACTCTAACTGACATCTCTCTACAATTTATTTACATCTAGATAAATTAAACGATTTAACATGAGAAGCAGATTTGTATAAAATGGAAGAAAAGTATAAAAATATGTTTTTGAAAAAAGGTTAGCAAAATATCATTTTATGGTGAAATGAAGTTTTGCTAACCTTAATATTTTTATCTAAAAAAGCTGGATAATGGGTATTTCAAAATTATACACTTCTACTTTTAGTAAGTAGATAGCAGTAGCTACAATTCCGAATATATTCATTAATGTCAGTGCACTATTTAAATAATTCGTTTGATGACTTAACAAGTCTTTTTTCTTATGTAAATATGCTAAATACTTATTTATTAATTCTTGAACGATAAGTGCCATACAAATTAGCAGCATTAGTATGAGTAGATGATTATTTTGAAGTTCCATTTTAATAAGTAAAATTATGTAAGATATTCTGATAAACCCTCAAGTATATTATGAACAGCAACAGCAGATAGTATTAAACCCATAACTCGACTGATAATTGCCGCTCCGCTGTTCCCTATATATTTAAATATTTTTGTTGAGAAAACCATTAATAACCCAGCAGTTGCAACAACAGATAACATTACAAGTACCGTAAGAAATTGCTCCTGAAAACTATATTTATTCTTTTCTGTTAGTAGCATAACAGCAAGTATAGCTCCTGGACTGGCCAAAGAGGGAATGGCCAACGGAAATATCGCTTTATCTTCTTGATTATCTATATGAGAAATCTCTTCCTCTGGCTTACTTTCGCCAAAAATCATGGTTAATGCAAAAAGAAATAGTACAATACCACCTGCTACCTGAAAATCAGACATTGGGATATTAATTACATTTAATATTATCTCGCCTGCAATTGTGAAAAACAGTAGTACACCTGCAGCGGTTAAAGTAGCTTTTTTAGCAATAATGAGCTTCTTAGCATTATTACTTTTGGCTGTAATTGCAATAAATACAGGTATAGTACCTATTGGATCAATTACAGTAAAAAACATTATGAACTTAGTAAAAATAAGATGTAACATTCTTAACTTTTTATGGTTGATTCTACAAAATTAGAAAGGTGAAGCAACTGATGGCATCAAGTATTGCCTTGATTACTCATCAGTTTTATTGCTCCTTTCCCCTTTCTATTATTTTGGACACATGAAAACTCTATTACTACTAACAGAATTACATATACTTATTTTATTTTTAAAGAGAGAAAATACACTATGATCATTAATAAGAGAGAGAGAGTTAAATTATGTCTTAGCACATTGTAACAACAAGAATTAAAACCTTAACTACTAAACTAAAATAGGATCGGTACTTATTTCTTTGTATGCTATATAGTATTCTGTAATACATAACTTATGATTAATATAATTGTTGGTTTGGGTGAATTTCTAAGTACTTAAACTCTTGTAAACATTCCACCGCTATGCTCAAAGAAAAATACTTGTTCTTCTTCTTCTTGTTTTAAATGGACTTTGTAAATTTTTTTATCGCTATTATCAGGACTACTTATTTCTAAAACAGTCATATTCCATGCTAAATATTGATTATCTATCTGGTTAACAATCTCATAAGGTAAATAGCTCTTATTAAAATCTGAAATCACTAAGTATAACGTTCCTTCCTTATCATAATATCTTTCTTCATAACCATCCTCAGTTATGATATCTACCTTATAATAATCTAAAATACTTAGTGTTTCAATAGCCTCTTCATCATATAAATTATAAATTTCTTCTTCTATTAAATCGTAATTAATTGAAACAATTTTACCTATATATAAATGTGGGTCTTCATTATAAACATGATCAACCAATTCACTAATAACAAAATCAGAATCATTAACTTCATTAAACCGTATAGTTTCTGCCGTCTGGCCAAAACTAAATGAAGCCCTTATACTTAGCATGATAACAATTAAAATAGTACTTCCTTTTTTCATTATAAAATTATTTGTATTTCCTTAAACTACTCTTTTATAAACGTGACTATAGTCATCAAAATTTATAAATTCCAACAATAAAATGTCACAATTTGGCTACATTGTAACCTTTTTTATATAAATCTATCTATCAACCAATTAAATAAAAAAAACACCTCCTTACTATTAGTAAGAAGGTGTAATACACTTAACTATATATTTTACTATTCATATATAAAACATTAATCATCATCATTTTCATCATCATCTGTATCTATATCATTATCTACAGTTTCTACAAGCACCATTGTTCCCATTTTTTCTGTTCCAGCAGTGCCTTGCTGTAAATTATAAGAACCATTTCCTTTGCTTACCAGACGTAAGCTATTTGACATATTTAGCTTAATTACATATTTATTACCTTCATCAAAGTCATCTTCATCAGACACTAATCTAAAGTCTAACGCTGTATGTGATAAATGTAAATCAGCTTTATTTCCATCAGATTCAATTACATAATTATTGTCGTAATTTTTATCAAGATATAGTGTTGCAACATCACCAACATCTCCAGAAGGAATTTCTTCGTTCGTCCAAATAAGAGTATCTGTTGATGTAAAGCTTAAAAGATCAATTGAACCTTCATTTCCAACTTTTTCAAAAGTTACTGTATCTCCATTAATACTTAAATGGAAAGATGTTATACCAACTACAACAGAATCGACTCCATCTAAACCATTTCCAGCACCATAAGTAGAGGTATTTGTGTCTAAACCTGTTGCTTGAAGAGAAATGTCTGCAGTTGTTGCAGGAATGTAATTGCTATCAGAATCATTAGTTTGACTACATGATGTTGCTAAAACTGCAGTTGATGCAAGAGCTATTAGGAAATTTTTCATTTTGTATATATTATGTATTACTTTAATAATTTTTTATTTAGAATTTATATCTAACCATTAAAGCAAAGTCGTTTCCTGAATAATAAGAATTGCTTGCCAAGTACCATGTTGGTCTCCAATCAAAACCAATAGCAATAGGAGCTTTAGCAAAAGAGTATTGAACACCTAAATTAGCACCTAAACCAAATGGAGCATATTCTGTAAATTTCACTGCTGCACCAGCACCAACATATAAAGCTAAACCAGGTGCAGATGATACATTAAATATCCAATCGTAATACACGTTAATTCTAAAGTTATTATCGAATGTACCAGTTGCGTGAATTCTGTTTTTTGCAAGATTATATGTGAAATCAATACCAATTTCATCCCAGAATCTAATACCTAATTCCATTTTTCCTTTTGGTGTTTTAGAACCATCTATTGTATTTTGAGGTGTTTGGAATAAATATGATTTATCAGATGATACAAATGAATCTGTAGATGTTTTTGGATCTCCTTCTGCATTTGAAAAGTGGAATAAAAAACACATTGAAATGATTAATAATATTTGTTTTTTCATGATTCTGATTATTTAAAATTTTATATTAAACTTTTTCTTTTTTACTTTTTAGTTACTTTTTCACCTAGATGAAAACTGTGTACCTTTGAAATTTTTATTCTTTAATAATTTCTTAGTACACTTATATAAACTGTATTTTGGAGAGGTAGATTATAAACATTTGATCATAAAATGATAAATATCGATTTTTGGTAATGATTTTAATTACCTAACTATCAATTACTTAAAACAAAAAAAAGACACTTTAACGCTTTGTTAAAATGCCTTCCTTTATATATCTATAATTTATGGTTTACGCCATTGCAAAATGATTATTCTTAAATTGTTTTGGCGTTACTTTATATTGTTTTTTAAATACCATAGAGAAATGACTTGAACTTGAAAAACCTAAATCCATTGCAATCATAGACATGGTCTTACTTCCTTTTCTTAATAAGAAACGAGATTTATTTAATCTTAAATCCTGGTGGTATTGATGTATTGTAGTTCCAAAAACATGTTTAAATAAAAAGCGCAATCTACTTTCACTAATGCCACAATCTTCTGCTAAATTATCTATACTTACTGGTCTATCTAAAGTATTTTCTAAAATAGTTTGTGCCTTAAATACTGGATCTACATTAAATGGGTATTTTTTTGTTTCCGAAATATCCTCTCTTGCTAAAATATTTTTGAAAAATAATAGTAGGAGGTTATTTGCGTAATTTTCCATAAAATCTAAATCAAAAATACCAGTGCCCTCAATACTATGTATTTTATTAAAGAATTCTCTCATCTTAGGGTCAAACTCTTCAAATTCAAAAAAGATTTGTTCTTTGCTTAATACATTTTTAAGTTTTTCAGACTTTTCTACTAAATTATAAAACAACTCCTTTTTAACTTTAAGCGTTACAAATTTTAAATTCTTCTTTACAGGAAATTTCCATTGTAATGACTTATTTACATTAGTACAAAAAGCACCAATAGAATTATTATTAAATTCTTTAACTTTCTCTTCCTTCTCATCCATTGTTAAGGTCTGATCTACAGATTCGCCAAAAAATAAAGGAATAAAATCAACATTATCTTGTTTATTATTAATGTGAAGTTCTTGAGTTAACTCCATATCAAGACGGAACATTTCTATTTCATCAGATAATCTAAAACCTTCTAACTTACCTTTGCCTTTTTCATTATTAAATTGAATTGTATCACCAATTCTTTGACCATCTAATAACTCTTCCCAGTATGCTAGTGTTGACTCGAACTTAAATTTATTCATAATAATAATTTAGATTGATTTAATAAGAGAAATAAACAACTACAAGAAGTGTTTTTTCATTTTACTTACTTATAGTATTAATAGGTATAGCTTTTAAAACGTGATCTTTTTAATCTAAAATTTATATATTCTAGTTAAAAAATAACACATTCCAACTAAAAGTAACAATATTGCCTAATTGATACCTTTTTAGCGATGAAAATCATTTTTTATAAAAAGATGACCAAAATCTATCTAAAAAGACCTCATAAACAGGCGTTTAGATGATAGAAGTTATTTAAAAACACAAAATTAAAATTATCATGAAAAAAAGTTTATTGTTTATATTCGGTGCATTGTTATTAATTTCTTTCGAATCTAACGCACAGTTTTATGTTGGTGCAAGTGGTGGTAATTCATTTATTAACCATAACCTTGGAAACATTAGTGGTCAAGATTTTAAAGTAAATGATAATACAGGTAGCTGGAAAGTATATGGTGGCCTTGGTAACAAGTTTTTAGGCGTTGAAGGTGGTTATAGAAGTGTGGGTAGTGCTCAATCTATGATTAATGGTAGCCTAATGGAAACAAATATTACTGGTTGGGATGTTGCTTTAAAAGGTACAATTCATATCGGTCCTTTCTTTGGATTTGCTAAAGCAGGTGCCTTTTTTGGACAATATGATAATACTGGAGAGGTTGCTTCTTTAGTTGGGGTAGATAAAAGCACAGATTTTATGTGGGCTGTTGGCGTAGGTGTTGAAGTTGCACAAAGATTACAGTTCCGTTTAGAATGGGAATCTCTTAATCTAAGCGATAACAATAATATATCTACACTTAGCTTAGGTACTGCTATAATTTTAGGTGGAGGAAAAGATAAAGGTAAAAATTAATCTTACTCAGAAAGTATTTCAAAGAAGGTGCTACATCAATTTATATGGTGTAGCACCTTTTTTTATGCTTATAAAAGGGTAACTACTTAAATCATTCCACAAACAAAAAAACCTCGCCGGCAATACCAACAAGGTTTTTCATGAACTTAACTCTCTCAATTTTTTTATCACTTATCTACTAAGCGCATTCATCTAACTTCTGATTATATAAACTGCTTTAGTTGATTTTTTGTTTCATATTAAACTAAATAAATATTTAATAGATGTGAAAGTAATTATTAGATGAGGTAAGTTGAATTATTTCTTGATAAAAATAAACTGTCCTCCTTCATCACCTACTCCAAATAAAACACCATATTGAGGTGCATTTAGACTGTTATTTGCTACGGCTTCATTAAAGCTATAAAACAAAGATGATGAAGATAAGTATTGCTTATTATTCTCTTCTAAAGTTTTGATTAAATACTTTGCAAAAACACTCTCATCGGGTACTGTTTTTAAAGTACCGCTTGTCATGCCTTTTCTAGATTTCTTTTCATAATAAGAAGTAATTGATTTTTCTGCATTGGCAAAAGCTGAGCGGGAAGGCTTAAATATACTTCCTCCAAAACAAGCATCAGAAATCAATAAAGTGTGTTTACTATCAATTCCTTTAAGTTTAGTACTCAAACTAGAGTTTGCAATCCAACCAGAATCGTCTCCTTCTACGGCATCAGAAGGCAACCAATATCCCTCATTTACTTTTTGGTCATAATAACCATGTCCAGCATAAAATATGAGTAAATTGTCTGTAGATTTAACATTGGCTCTTAGTGTATTAAATGCCTTAAAAACTTCAGATCTAGTCGGGTTTTTTAAAAAGATAATATGGTTATCTGTAAAGCCATATTTACCCACGAGTACATCATGAATACGCGTGGCATCTCTTATTGGAAAACGTAAGTCTTTTACACTATTATCTATATAATCTTGTACTCCAATAATTAAAGCATAATAATCTCCGTTTGCGTGAACAGTTGTATTCGTTGTTTCAGTCCTAACTAATGCTCTGGTATTATTTGTAGGCTGAACAGCAACACGAGAAGAAGTGGCTGGTGCAGTCCTTATTTTATCAGTTAAAACTTCCGTAACTTTAATATAATCAATCGCAATTGCTGTTCCTTCTGCAAAAAAGCCCGTTACATCGTCGTTAATATGTAACTCTTCAAAAGGGAACATATATACAAATTGTTCATTTATAAATAAATAATACCAATCTTCAATTTTACGAATTGTAATTTTGTTAAAATCATCTCTTAAAACTGCATCATGGTACGTCCAAGGAACAAGATCATTTTCCTGCCCATCAAATAATTCTTGTATGTAGTATTCTCCAATTGCATTAAAAGCTATACCATATGCATTATTCCCATCAGGAGACATTGCCCATACTACCCCATTTGCATTAGAACGCTGATAATCGTTATGTTTAATGGCAACTTCAATTTCATAATCGTCTAAATCTGTATAACCAAAGCCAGACTTTATTTCTACCACAACTTCATCTTTATCATAAGATGTTAGACGATATTCTCCTTTTTTAATTTTACTCTCACGAACATCATCTGAGAGATAAGGAACAATTGTCCATTCATTGGTATTATCTTCAAATTCATCTGAAAAGTAGATTGATTTTGCATATGTTGGAACAGCAGAATATACTTTATAATCAGTTTGCCCAAATAAATGTATAGATGTAAATAAACATAGTAGTATTAAGTAGAAGTATTTCATAGTAGCGTATGTTGAGTCTAAAAAGCTTATTTTTTTTAAATATAAAGGCTATTTACTCTAATTACGTACTTTTTGATTAAAATAATTTGATAATTGATCTATTAAAAGATTATTATTTTGATATACAAAATTGGATTGGTTGTGTTTATGGGAGAAACGTATTCTTAATTCCTTATTTTTTTCACATATCTACTAAAAACATCTTTCTAAGATCTGATTTCATCAACTGCTTTAGTTTATATTATCTGTTATTTTAAATAAGATGTTTACTATTAGGTGAAATACAGTTTTTAAACATTATTCAAAATAATGGTAAAGTAAATAAAATGCTACCCTTTTTTATGTTTTTGACTGAAATAAAGTTTAAATTCGACACACCTTTTTAAGGACTTTATAAAGGTAGAAATGAACAAAATGTTATCATGTCAGAAATAGCAAATAATGTAGACCATAAAGGTCAGATTGAGCGACAGTTATGGAACATCGCCAATGAGTTAAGAGGAAATATGGGAGCTGATGAGTTCCGTGATTATATATTGGGTTTTATCTTCTACAAATACCTTTCGGAGCGAATGGAATTATTTGCTGATAAAATTTTGGAGGAAGATGAAATGAAGTTTTCGGAGATTAAAGAAGCCTCTGAAGAAGGAAAGGAATATTTAGAAGCCATTAGAGAGGAAGCCTTAGAATCTTTGGGGTATTTCTTATTACCGAGCGAATTATTTAGAGTGCTTGCAGAAGAAGGGCAAGAACAAGACTCTTTTATTATAGAAAAATTGCGCGATGTATTGAACCACATTGAGCAAAGTACAATGGGTACGGACAGTGAGGAAGAGTTTAGTGGTTTGTTTGAAGAGCTAGACCTTACGTCTTCTAAGCTAGGGAAAACAGAGAAAGCGAAAAATGATTTAATTTCTAAAGTGCTTTTCCACTTAAACCAAATTGATTTCCAATTAGAAAATACGGAGATTGATGTTTTAGGTGATGCGTATGAATACCTGATCGGTCAGTTTGCTTCTGGAGCAGGTAAAAAAGCGGGTGAGTTTTATACGCCTCAATCTGTTTCTCAAATCTTAGCACAGTTGGTAACGGTAGGTAAAGACAAGCTACAATCGGTGTATGACCCTACTTGTGGCTCTGGATCTTTACTCCTTCGTGTTGCAAAACAAGTGAAAGAAGTAGCCCATTTCTATGGTCAGGAGTTGAATAGAACAACTTACAACTTGGCACGTATGAACATGATTTTGCATGGGGTACGTTACAATGAATTCGATATACAGCAAGAAGATACGTTAGAGAATCCACAACATAGAGACTCGCAGTTTGAAGCCATCGTAGCCAATCCTCCTTTCTCAGCACAGTGGTCTGCTAACCCTATACATTTGTCGGATGATCGTTTTAGTGAGTATGGAAAATTAGCCCCTAAGTCGAAAGCAGATTTTGCCTTTGTACAACACATGGTACATCACTTAGGTGAAAACGGAACAATGGCAGTGGTACTTCCTCATGGTGTATTGTTTAGAGGTGCAGCCGAAGGTCATATCCGTAAGCATCTGATTGAAGAGAACAATTACTTAGATGCGGTGATCGGTCTTCCTGCAAATATTTTCTATGGTACGAGTATTCCAACGTGTATTTTGGTCTTCAAAAAATGCCGTAAGAAAGACGATGCTATTCTTTTTGTAGATGCTTCACAACACTTCGAGAAGGCGAAGAATCAAAACTACTTACGTCAGGAGGATGTGGAAAAAATTATCTCTACCTATGCAGAAAGAAAGGAGGAAGAGAAATATGCTCATGTGGCTTCATTGGAGGAGGTAAAAGAAAACGATTACAACCTCAATATTCCTCGTTATGTAGATACTTTTGAGGAGGAAGCACAAGTGGACTTAGATGCTGTTTCGGATAGATTGCAAAATCTAGCGGTTGAAATGGAAGAAACAGATACAACGATCCAAGATTTCTGTAATCAGTTGAACATTAAAACGCCTTTCTAAGCCATGACTGAAGTAAAAAATAATATTCCTGTATTGAGATTTCCTGAGTTTAGTGGGGAGTGGGCTGTGCCAAAGTTTGGAGAAAAGTATAACTTCTATACTACTAATTCACTCTCTAGAGATAAACTGAACTATGAAGGTGGATCGGTTAAGAATCTTCACTATGGAGATATTCATACTAAGTTTCAGGCAATGTTTAGCCTTTCTAATGAGTATGTTCCTTTCATAAATGAAGATGTAAGTCTCGCAAAGATAAAAGAAGAAAGTTATTGTAAAGAAGGTGATTTAGTGATAGCAGATGCATCAGAAGACTATAATGACATTGGTAAATCTATCGAGCTCATCAACCTTAATACTTATAAAGTCCTAGCAGGTCTTCATACACTATTAGCAAGACCAAAAGAAGACTTTGCTAAAGGTTTTACAGGCTATTCTTTACAGTCATGGACTTTGAGAAAGCAAATCATGGTAGTTGCTCAAGGAACTAAGGTCTTGGGTTTATCAACGAAACAATTAGCAAAAGTTACTATTCCAACTCCCACTCTCCCCGAACAACAAAAAATCGCCGACTTCTTATCCTCAGTAGATAAAAAAATCGGACAATTAGAGGAGAAAAAATCGCTTTTAGAGGAGTACAAGAAAGGCGTCATGCAAAAGATATTCTCTAGGGAGATTAGGTTTAAAGCCGATGATGGTAGTGAGTTTGAGGAGTGGGAAGAGATCAACTTTGGAGACTTATATAAATTCATCTCTACAAACTCTCTTTCAAGAGAAAAACTTAACTATGAAATTCCAAACGTTTATAATATTCATTATGGGGATATCCATACAAAGTTTAAATCACAATTCTCTTTTCAGGACGAAATAGTTCCTTACATTAATACCGATGTTAGTCTATCAAAAATAAAACCTGAGGCTTATTGTGAAGTTGGTGATTTAGTGATTGCAGATGCTTCTGAAGATTATGCTGATATAGGTAAACTAATTGAGGTGAAAGACTTGAATAATAAAAAAGTATTAGCTGGTCTACATACATTTTTAGCACGACAAACTAACTCTAAAAAAATCTATAATGGTTTTCTAAGTCATTATGCTAAAAGTTGGAAATTTAGAAAACAAATGATGTTCATAGCTCAAGGAACTAAAGTACTTAGTATTTCAACTGGTCGGGTTTCTAAAATTAAAATCGAATTACCTTCTTTCCCCGAACAACAAAAAATTGCTAATTTCTTAACTTCTTTAGATAGGAAGATTGAGGTAGTTGGTAAAGAGTTGGAAGGAGTTAAGGAGTGGAAGAAGGGGTTGTTGCAGGGAATGTTTGTGTAAAAAAATAAAAGAAAGGCGTGTACTATACTAATATTGATTTCTCCAATTTTACAGAAAAAATAATGGGAATTTTCTCAAAATATTCATGGGTAGAAAAAGTTTATCTAATTGACATTACTCGACCATATGATACATTATCAATTCGTAAAACTCCATATATATTTAGTCAAGTAAGTATAGAATTTTTAACAAAATGCAATACTAATTTCCTATTTATCACTTCTGATAAAACTCGATTATATGAAGGTTCTAGTATGTTTGCTACTACATGGGTTGATCATTTAAGAAATGATACAATTAGAATGACTTTTGAATCTAGAGATTATAAAGAACCAATCAAAATTCTTAAAAAAGAGATGAATTTTGGAGAAGTAGTACTTAATGAATTTACTGACAGGTTAACTAGAATACTTGAGAACCTTAATGATAAAGTAATTAGTTCTAATGATTATAAACAATATTTACAGATAGTGAATAATGAAACTGTAATTAAAGTTACTCCACAGAATTAAACAACCTTTACACCAGGATTAAGTAGGACTTTAAGATTAGCAGGATTTTAATTCAAAAATAGAAGGGTATGAAGAATATTGGTTACTTTTCCATGAGAAGCATAGTATAAACATAGGTTGTTTTGATAAACTTGATGTTGATGACTTTGAGACGAAATACAACCGAAGACCATTCAGTGACGAAAATGGTGAGAAATTGATAAGGTTGAAATAACATTGAAACAGATGAACTTAAATAAAGATTATTACTACATACTTGGAGTATCACAAGAAGCCGATAATAGCGAAATAAAGAAGGCATATCGAAAGTTATCTCAAAAATTTCATCCAGATATGAACGGAGGAGATAAGTTTTTTGAGGATCGATTTAAAGAGATACAAGAGGCGTATGAGATATTGAGTAATTCTCATAAAAGGGCTATATATGATGAAGAAAGAAAAGTTAAGTCTAATCAATCGTCTTATTCTGAACCACAAGAAAATTATTTCGTTCCTGTAATTGAGTCATTTACTGCTAATAAAAAAGAGGTAGCTTTCGATGAAGAAATTACTTTTTATTGGAAGTGTCTGAATTGTGATGTTGTGATGTTGAAACCCTTTGGGCAAGTGAAACCTATTGGGTCAAAGACAATTAAAAGTAAGGTTTTTGATAAAGAGAGCTTCAGTTTTGAATTGGTTGCTAGTAATAGTACTATTACTAAAAGTACATTCAAAAATATAATTATTGAAAATAAAACTTACAAGGCAATAAAAAATGAAATACTAAAAAAAGAAGAAAATAAAAAAAATGAAGATTATGTAGAAACTAAAACAGTTACAGATAATAGAACCGGATATGTTATTGTTATATCTGTAATTTTATTACTATTCTTTTTATCTTTAATGTTATCATGACTACCCAACCAGAACAAATCCTAGAAAACAACCTAGTACAACAACTTCAACAACTAGGCTACGATCAAGTAAAATTATCTGATGAAACTGCCTTACTGTCTAATCTGAAAAGCCAACTAGCAAAGCATAACAACACTTCCTTCTCCGATGCCGAGTTTAAGCAGGTCTTGAACCACTTAAACAAAGGTTCTGTATTTGAGAAAGCAAAGATTTTGCGAGATAAAATGCAGATCAATAAGGACGATGGAAGCAGTGAATATATAGAATTTATCAATCAGAAGCAGTGGTGTAAAAATGAATTCCAAGTGGCACAACAGATCACTATGGAAGGAAGTTATAAAAATAGGTATGATGTCACACTTTTGATTAATGGTTTACCGTTGGTACAAGTGGAATTGAAGCGTAGAGGATTGGAGCTGAAAGAAGCATTTAACCAAACCAACCGTTATCAACGTCATTCTTATGGTGCAGGGCAAGCATTGTTCAATTATATCCAATTGTTTGTGATTTCCAACGGTGTCAATACAAAGTATTACGCCAATAACCGTAAGCAGTCTTTTAAGCAGACGTTTTTCTGGGCGGACAAAGAGAATAGAAACATTACAGAACTTACCAAGTTTGCGGATGCTTTCTTAGAGCTATGTCATCTCTCCAAGATGATCACCAAATACATTGTTCTGCATGAATCGGATAAGATATTAATGGTGCTTCGTCCTTATCAGTATTACGCTACGGAAGCCATTGCTGATAGAGTAAAAAAGGGTGTGAAGAACGGCTATATATGGCATACGACGGGATCAGGGAAGACATTAACATCTTTCAAGGCTTCTCAGATTATGATGGAAATTCCCGAAGTCCACAAAGTGGTTTTTGTAGTAGATAGAAGAGATTTGGATTATCAAACTACTAAAGAGTTCAACCACTTTTCTGATGGTAGTGTAGATGGCACAGACAATACCAATAAGTTGGTAAAACAGTTTACCGATGATACCAAATTGATTGTAACAACTATTCAGAAACTGAATACAGCCATTAATGGAGCTCGCTATCAATCGAGAATGGGAAATTTAGTGGATAAGCGTATTGTATTTATTTTTGACGAGTGCCATCGTTCTCAGTTTGGAGATACGCATAAAGCCATTACTAACTTCTTTCAAAATAAGCAGCTGTTTGGTTTTACGGGTACACCTATTTTTGCAGATAATTCTGCAAAAAATGATTTAGGAAAGCGTACTACCAAAGATTTATTTGATGAATGTTTGCATAAATATGTCATTACAGATGCGATTAAAGATCAAAATGTTTTACGCTTTGCTATAGAATACGTAGGGCGTTACAAGCAGAAAAATTCTAACAATGAATTGGATATCGATACAGATAATTTAGTAGAAGATATTGACACCAAAGAGCTGTTAGAATCAGAAAAACGACTGACAAAAATTGCTGATTATATCATCAATAATCACGAAAGAAAAACACACAGCAAAACCTTTACAGGTATGATGTGTGTGAGTAGTGTAGATACATTAATCAAGTATTACGATATCCTCCAAAAGAAAAAAGAAGCTGGAGAACATCAACTAAAAGTCGCAACCATTTTTAGCTACAAAGCCAATGAAGACGATAAGGATGCGAATGGTGCTTTTGGTGAGTTTGAAGGAGCAATAGCCGCTGAACCACAAGCCACTTACGGTAACTTACACAGTAGAGAAATTCTTGATAAATATATTGCCGACTACAACAAAATGTTTGGCACAAGCTACTCTACCAAAGATTCTAAGTCGTTTTATAACTATTACAACGACATCGCCAAGAAAGTCAAAAACAAGGAAATTGATATTCTTTTGGTTGTGAATATGTTTTTGACAGGTTTTGATAGTAAGCTATTGAATACCTTATATGTCGATAAAAACCTTCAATACCATGGCTTAATCCAAGCATTTTCACGTACCAATAGAATCTTAGACGAGAAAAAATCGCATGGAAATATTGTTTGTTTCAGAAACCTAAAGAAGAACACAGACGATGCCATTCTTCTCTTTTCTAATAAAGATGCAAAAGAAGTTATACTAATAGAACCTTATGAGCAACATTTAGATAAATTCCATGAAGCATTAGAAAAGCTTCTTTATCTAGCACCAACAGTAGAAAGTGTAGATGATATTATAAGAGAGGATGAGCAGCTTGCTTTTGTAAAAGCATTTAGAAATCTAATGCGTATCAAACATATTCTTCATGGTTTTGCTGATTATAAAGAAGATGATTTGGATCTCCCCGCACAAGCTTACGAAGACTATAAAAGTAAGTACTTGGATATAAATGACAAGGTTAAGAACGATAGAGGCACAGATAAAACATCTATTCTGGATGATGTAGATTTTGAGTTAGAACTTATCCATAGAGATGAAGTCAATGTCGCTTACATTTTAACCCTTCTAGCACAAATTTGTGAAACTCCAGATGGAGCAAAAAAAGAAGGTCAGAAAAAATCTATCATCGACACTTTATCTAGTGAAGTACAACTAAGAAGCAAGAAAGAATTGATAGAAAAATTTATTGATCAAAACTTACCTCACATCAAAGATAGCGAAGAGGTGACAGATGAATTTGATAAATTTATAGAAGTAGAAAAGCAAAATGCATTTACCAAACTCGTAAATGAAGAGAAACTAAAAGCTGATATTACAGAAAAAGTCATCAGCGATTACCTCTTTACCAATAGAACCCCTATACAATCGGATGTTATAGAAACATTTGAGACCAGACCTAAACTATTGCAACGTAAGAAACTAGCACAGAGAGTTACGGATAAAATGGTGGGGTTTGTGGAGACTTTTCTTAGTGGGTTTTAGAAAGTACTATTTTTAATTTAAAAACTGGTTAATTATGAAAAACAAACAGAAAAAATTCATTTATTTCCTTATTGGACTATGTATTTTTATAACCTTTATAATGGTTGTTGGTTCTTTTCGTCGAGGCTCATTTGCTGAAGATTTTGCCATACCATCGGCTATATTTGGTGGAATTAGTATGTTCTCAATAATTCGTATGTATGAAATAGGCAAGAAAGAAAAAGATAATAATTAAACTGACTAAAGAAATTCCTTTACTTATATTTTATATGACAAATACCCTTCAATTTACCTGGTTAAATACTTACAAAAAGATCATCTCCTTTTTAAGTACAAAAAGAGAAAAACAAGAGTCATTAATTGAAATCTTAAGGTTATTAGGTGTTGATGCATTAAATGATATTGATGAAAGTGATACTCAATTTCCAATGAATGAAATTGACCCTTTTACTTTTTTAGCCTATTTGAATAAGTATGGAGATAAAAATAGGCTTGATCTAATACAAAGGTTATCAAATCATTTGAAATTTGATGAAAATATAACTGATGTATCAGGTTTACCTACTTCTAATGCTCAAAAAGTTTGGCTATTTGTTTATAAGAAAGAAAGGGTAAATAATGAAATTAATAGACTCTGGGATTTCTTTTTTGATGTATTAGATGGAAATATAAATAATGAGAATTTTAAAGATATTCTAAACATTAAAAATGTTGGTAAAACCAAATTGACGGAAGTATTGTTCTACGTAAATCCTGAAAAGTACTTCCCGATTAACGGACCTGTAAAACCCTATTTAGAGAAAGTTTTAAATATCAATACTAACTTCAATACTTTTGATGAGTATAACCAAGTTTTAGAAAAAGTCCAATCTAAAACAAACGAGTCATTTTATAAAATATCATATGATGCTTGGCTATGGGGACAAGAAAATAATAAAGTTAACTATTGGGTGTTTCAAGGTAATCCGTCTGTTTTTGATATCGAAAGATCATTAAGAGAAAAAATTCTTGATAATTGGACTGTTACTGCTCACAAGGATAAAATAAAAGAGGGAGATAAAGTTATTTTGTGGGTAACAGGAAATAAATCTGGTTGCTATGCACTAGCTGAAGTGACATCAAAACCTTATGATTATAAACCCTCTTCGGATGAGCATTTATGGAAAAAAGAATCTAAAGCAACCTCTAAAGCTGATATTACAATAGAGTATAGCTTTGTAGATAATCCTATATTAAAATCTGATTTAACAAAACATAAAGTATTTGATAAATTTAAAGGGGGTTCACAAGGGTCAAATTTCTCTTCTACTAAAAAAGAATATGAAGTCTTGAAAAGTATGAGAATAAATAAAGCTACTTCATTGCTCGTACCTCTCTTCAAAGAAATCGGTAAAGAAAATATCTTTGATCTAACCCAAACCATTGATACGGTTATTAATACTCTAGCATTAGAACAAGGAGATGAAAGGTTCTTTTTCAACTTACCTAAAAGTAAAAATAAACTAGGTTTCAGTATTGGACAATGTTATATCGCTGTTCTCGACAAAAGAAAATTCGGTTGGAATAAAGGGTACATTGATAAACAAAAAGAACCCGATAAGGATACTTGGTTCTACTTTTTAGAAGATAATCAGAATTATAAGGAGCAACTTGATAATATAATCACAAATGCTAAATCTGAGTTAGAGAGAACATCAAAAACAGGTTATAGTAAATCCAATTCAAAAGAATTTGAAAAATACATTTTTGATAAAGATTTCAGAAATGAAGTATTAATGGAAGCATTTGGTGTAATAGAAAATATAACTTCAGAAAAAACAGACAAAAAAGTGGAAATAAACTACCCTCTAAACTCTATTCTTTACGGCCCTCCAGGTACAGGAAAAACCTACTCTACAATATCAAAAGCTGCTTCAATTATAGCTGGTTACGAAATTACAGATTATATGGAAGCTAAAAAGATATTTAATGAACATAGAGGAAATCAAATAGAATTTATCACCTTCCATCAAAACTATAGTTACGAAGACTTTATTCAAGGTTTAAGACCTGATACAGATAAAGGAGATCAACTTTCTTTTGAGAAGAAAGATGGTATTTTTAAGGCGATTGCAGATAAAGCGTTGTCTAATTTAAAAGATGCGAAAGAATTTAAAGTTAGTAAAAAACCTTACGAAGAAGTTTTCCAAGAATTCTTTCAACCACTTTTAGAGGGTGAAGTTGAAGAAATAGAGATTCAAATGAAAAAGGTTTCTTATTTCATTACTGAAATAGGTAATAAATCTATTGGATTTAGGAAAGCAAGTGGAGGAACAGCACATACACTGAGTATTGAATCATTAAGAAAAATGTATTCTGCTGAATCAACAATGGGGATTCAAGGATTATCTACCTATTACACACCACTTTTAGAGGAGTTATTAAAAATTGGTAAGTCTGGAGTACAAGAAAAAGTAGAAAAGAAAAACTATGTTATCATAATTGATGAGATCAACAGAGCTAATATTTCTAGAGTTTTTGGAGAATTAATAACCCTTATTGAACCCGATAAGCGTTATGGAGGTGATTTAGCATTAACCACTACACTACCTTCAGGCGATGAGTTTACAGTGCCATCTAACCTTTATATAATCGGCACAATGAATACAGCTGATAAATCAATTGCTTTATTAGACATTGCTTTAAGAAGACGTTTTGAGTTTGAATCCTTGTATCCTCAATATGATTTAGAAGGAATGCATTATGCTGAAATTCTTCAAAAAATCAATGATAAGATTATCTCAATGAAAGGGCATGACTTTCAAATTGGGCACTCCTACTTTATGGATAAAAACTTTGATTTATTCAAGACCATCAATAATAAGGTAATTCCTCTTCTTTTAGAATATTTCCTCAATGATGAAAAAGATGTAAAAAGTATATTAGGTTATGCAGGTTTTAAAGTTGACAAAACTTCTTGGCCATTAAAAGTGGAAGGATTCAATGATTAATCTATTTGAATATCAAAATAAAGTAGTTGCTGATGACATTGATTTAGAAAGTCTAGATTTATTTTTAGATGAAATCTGGGTAAATAGAGAAGTGAATTCCTGGTATAATGAAAAAGGTGAATCTAAAGCAATAGAAACACAGCGTTTCATTCAGACACTACATAAAACCAATGAATTAAAATCTAATAAATACGTAGGTGTAGTTCAGTTTGAAGGACATACTATCAACTTATTGCCTAAAGTATTTTACAAGCAAGGTAAAGAGTATTCTAAAGATGAAGTAGGTCAAATGCAAAACCACATTTTATGGTGGCTAAGCTATTGTAGGAAGATAAAGTTTCCAAGCTATCAAACTACTTTGGGTGATGTGAAAAGTGATTTCTTTGAAGTACTAATCTATCTATTTGCAAAGTATACGCGTAAACTACTCGCTACTTCTATCTATCAAAATTATGAAGAGCAAAGTAGTGAATTAAATCATATCAAAGGCAGACTTAATACGAATGAATATATCCGTCAAAATCTATCAAAGGGAAATTGGCATAAACTAAATTGCTCCTACGATGCTTTTGTGATGGATAATAAGTTTAATCGTATCATTAAGTATGTGGCAAATCTACTTTTCACTGTTACGCAAAACAGCGATAACAAAAAGTACCTTAGAGAGATATTATTCTTTTTAGATGAAGTATCGGATGAGCAAGCTACCGCTTCTCAATGTGCTACTATATCATTTAATCCCGTTTTTGAGGAGTTTACTACAGTAAGAGATTACTGTCAGTTATTCTTGAGTAATGCCATTTCATTTAGCTATAAAAATGAATTGAAACTATTCGCTTTCCTCCTACCAATGGAGTACGTATTTGAAGATTTTATTTTTGGTTTTATTGAAAAGGAACTGGAAGAAATAACTGCCAAAGCACAAGTCTCAGACAAGTACTTAGATACAAAAAACACGTTTAATCTAAAACCAGACCTTCTTATAAAAACAGGAACAAAAAACTACATTGCAGATACAAAATATAAAATTGTCTATACAGATGAATCAGATCCTAAAAAGGGTATTTCACAAACAGATTTATATCAAATGCTTGCCTATGCCATTCGTTTTAAAGTAGATGAAATCATTCTCTTCTATCCCAATACGATAAACAATTATCAAGAAAAAATAGCTCACCTAACTATCGAAGATGAATGGGGAGATGGTAAAAAAATTGATATACATGCCTATCAAATTCCTTTTTTAAGTAATGAGGTTATGAGTATGGCTTTTAAGGGAAATGTAGAGTTGGAAACTTTATTTTCTGGGTTGAGGAATGAACTGATTACGGAGTTATCTAATTCATTAATGTAAAGTATTAAACTATTAAATAATACTTACTCATTTTATTTAGAAAAAAGCTACAGAGTAATAATTCAAATAAATCAGACAAATACAAAAAAACCTCGCCGGCAACACCAACGAGGTTTTTCATGAACTTAACTCTCTCAATTTTTTTATCACTTATCTACTAAGCGCATTCATCTAACTTCTGATTATATAAACTGCTTTAGTTGATTTTTTGTTTCATATTAAACTAAATAATTATCTAATAGATGTGAACAAAAAAAAGGGAGTAAGTTCACAGACTTACTCCCGTATACAATGGGCAATCACACAACATTTAATAATTCTATTTGTTGATTGTGGGTTCTAGAAGATTATAAGTTTCGGTTTCTTCAAGTTCATTTTTTGAATAAGCATCTGTGAATCCTTTCACTTTCTTCTCATATGATGATTTATGAAGTATATAATCGTGTTGTTGTTTTGCAGTAAACATTGCTGCTTTTAACTTATCTTTTTGAGACATGCTCTCTTCTTCAATAGCTAAGTAAGATGCATTGTATATACCAAACTCATTACTTGCCATAACTAGGTTTCTGTTTATTGGCAAAATTTTATTGAAGAACTCTTCTTTTTGAACTTCCGAAAAATGTATAATATCATCCAATTGATCTACTTCGTGCTTAGTCGTCAGGTAGGTTCTAAGTGTAATTACTTGTGTCTCACTTAAAACTTTGTCTCTGTTTTTCCAATATCTTTTATCAATGGTAAGCTTTTCGTGGTGTTCTGTGTACTTCTTAGCTTTCCATGTTCTCAATTCTTTTACATATTCTGTTCTCACCGCAATCATTTTATCGTGTTGCGTTGCTGTTAAAGGAACAATGTTCTCAAACCATTTAACGTAATACTTTACTTCTTTTTCCACCGTACGGTATTGCTGTGCATAAGTTGTATTTACAAGTAATAGTAGTGTAATGGTAATTGAGGATATTATAGCTTTCATAATGTATATTTAATGTGAATAGTTCTTACACCAAAAGTCATATATTTAGCCAATAAACAGGTTTAAATATGGTTCGTGATGGTTTAAAAACTATTCAATTCCTCCTTCATTTATTTTCTTATAATTTTATATGATTTCCCTTCTATTAAAAGGAGGTAAATTCCTTTCTTCATGGAAGATAGATCAATTCTAGCTCCATTTATCGCTAGAGAATATTCTCCTAATTTCTTGCCTTCTAAAGAATATAAACTAGCAGTAGCTCCTTGTTTTATTATCCCTTTGATGTATAATAATGACGAAGTAGGGTTTGGATATAAAACCGGGTTTTCAAAACTTGGTAATGTAGTTGTTGGAGTTTCTTCTTTTGCTTTAACATTCAATAAAAAGAGTTTAATTGCTTTCTCGTTACCTATTGATAAACGTGCTTCTATAGTACCCTGAACATCTTCAGTTACCTGCGATACGACACCAGTAAAATCGGAAAATGTGACACCAGAATTATTAGAAACCCAATCCACTTTAGCTGTTAAAGAAGTGCCACTAACGTAGATGTCTTTTGTAACATTTTCTGCATTATCTCCATAAGAATATTGAATTTCAAGGTTGTCCAATGCTGCAATCATTTCTGGAGATACATTTGGATTTAATTTCACTACAAATTCTTTTACTTCTGTAAGATTTTTTAAGGTGATTGTTGCGGTTAATTTTACTGTTATCGCCTCTTCATTTAAGAATACATAACCTGTGTCATTCTGCACAAGTACAGCATTTGGCGTATCACTTACCCATGTAACGGTTGTAGCGTTAGTGCTCTCCTGTGGTAAAATTAAATTATTACTTACTGCATTTTTAGAATCCTCTCCCTGATAAATGATTTCTAGGTTATCAACTGCTTCTTTCAAAAGCTCTTTATCATTCTCTAAACCATCAATTTTTATACTTACATTATCAAAATAAACACGTTCTGTTGCAGTACCTAACTGAAATAATATTCTTACAGATGACACGCCAATGGGAACTTCGTGTTTTGTATTTATTTTTATATCCTTCCCTGCCTCTATTTCAATATTATCACTAATCACTTTTTCTGTATTGCCATCAAATTGTAATTGATACCTTATTGTAGTAGCTGTGGTGGTATAAATATCAAAAGCAACTTCAAAATCTTCAATTTCATTTGTTGTATAACCTATTGCATATTCATTAGAGCGTAAACCAATATTAGACACATTTGTACCTGTTTCTCTAATATGAAAAACCCCAGCTTTAGTACCATTTACAGGATGATTTTCACTTACAAAATCATAATCAATAGTACTACCACTCTTAAAAGTTGATGTCCAACCTGTTAAAACTCCTTCTTCAAAATTACTATTGATACGTATAAGATTGGTAGATTCTAAATTATGTACCTGACCGTAATAAGCGGTCCACCACTTTTCTGCAGCTTCTTTTAATACGGCTATTTCTTTTGAGTAGGCAGCCTTATTTATTACATTTTCTGTTTCTATTTCCTGATTATTCTGATACACATAAAACTCTTCTTCAATAGTAGTTACAACAGAGAAAGGCTGCTCCATTGGTGTCATTGTTTTATCAGAAGTCCACATGGTATAACGGTACTTTCCTTGTTTAAATGTATACCCGTTGCTTCCATTTTTTTTATAAAAAGTAACGGCTAAATCTAATGGGTAATTTGTTTCTGTATCGTCTGCTATATAAAGCGAATTACCTTGTAGAAAACTCGGTTTTGGCGTACTCGTGTAATCACAAACTGTTGGGTAGAGGTCTACTAATTGTACTGCTCTGTCCTTTTCATTTTTTAGTGCTTTAGCTGGGTCTATCACAATCATTGGCACTTGTACTGCATTTTGAAGTAAGTTATGTTTACCCCACATATTATGATCTCCCAGATTAAAACCATGATCTGAAATCAAAATAATTAACGTGTTTTCCTTTTCTCCAATCTCTTCTAATTTAGTAATTACCTTACCAATCTGCGCGTCGATGTAAGATGCACAAGCATAGTAAGCATGCAATAATTCTCTTTGTTTTTCTGGATCGAGTACGTTTTCATGACCGTTATAAATTGCTTCCCAGGTTTGTGGAATATCATTATAACCTGTAAGTTCTGTTGGCTCTTTGTATATAAAAGAGGGTGCTCCTTGGGGTAAAGTTTGATAATCAGCTAACGTTAATGTATTTCTATCATATAAATCAAAATATTTTTTAGGTGCTACAAACGGTAAGTGAGGTTTCTTAAAGCCCACAGCCAAAAAGAAAGGCTGACTAGATGCTCCTAATTCTTCTAAAGTAGCCACAGCATGTTCAGAAAACTGACCATCTTGGTAACCATCATCTCCTACTCCTTCCGGGCCGATTTCATAAGAAGTGCCATCCGTTACTCTGTAACTATTTCCACCCACAAAATCACCGTATTCTTCTGGATAAATATATTTTGATGGCGCTGTGTAATCTTCTGTCCAAGCGGCATTATAATGACCGTCATCCACATTTCTAGGGTCAAAAACTTTCCCAACAGCAGCCGTTCTATAGCCATTTTTTGATAATAATTCTGGTAGTGTAGTTAAATCTGGAGCAATATCAGGAAGTAAATTAGATAGGTTGGTTACTCCATTTCTTTCTGGATAAGTGCCCGTTAAAAAACTTGCTCTCGATGGACCACAAACAGGGTAAGAACATTGTGCATTTAGGTACTTTATACCTTCTTCTGCCAATTTATCTATCACCGGTGTTTGTACTTCTGAGTTATTAAATGCCACCAAGTCTGTATTCAGGTCGTCTACCACTAAGAAGAGTATATTTTTTCTTTTAGATGATGGAAACAATGCTTCCAGCTGTCCATCTACCCATTCTCCTTGGTTACGTGTGTAAATCATTTTATTTGATTTAGGACCAGCACACCATATTGCTCTTGGAAAATCTAATGCTTCGGATGTCTCAATTATTGCTTTATGATAACGCTCTCTGCTTTTTGCATCACAAACAGAATTCGACCCAAACTCTCCTAAATACAACGGTAAATTGTTTGTATCAGCCCAATCCTTCACATTTTTAAAATCAGCGTATAAAGACGCGTATTCTTCTTTTGTCCCCCAAATTGGAGAACTTCCATTTATTTCAGGGTACTTAGAAAACGTGTTTGGCCAATAATAATGAAACCAAGGGATAATCTTATTGTCATTTTCAAAAATAGAAAGGTCCATTTGCTGAGGTGCATGAATAGCATTATCACCACCACCTGTAAGCATTACAATTCTATCTGGGTGTTCTTTTCTAACCGCAGCAAGCAAATCAATATTAATTTCATCTACTAACTTTTTATTCATATTAAAGTACGGCTCATTTAGAAGTTCAAAAACCACATCATGAGATTTGCCTTTAAAATGGGAACCTATTTGCTCCCAGATTTTCACCATTCTTTCCCATTTTTCAGGGTCAGGATATTCGTTATCTTCTTTGTGTACTTCTTCTATAAACCAATGTTCTCCATGTGCATTTAAAACCACAATTAAATTGCGTTCTAATGCCCAATCTACCACTTGTTCCACCCTTGTAAGCCAAGCGGGATCTATTGTATAAGGTGCATTTTCATCGGTATGACTGCCCCAACGTACAGGTAAACGGATATGATCGAAGCCAGCGTTTGCCACATCTTCCATCATATATTCCTCAATTGGAGCTGCCCAATCACCTTCATTATTTGCAGACATTACATTGCCAAAGTTATATCCCGTTCCTAAACGGTTGGCCATTTCGTGCGCTGGAGACTGTGCTTTAACAAGTCCTCCAATTAGTAATTGTAAAAAAATCGTTAGTAGTAATTTTCTCATTTCGTAGTTTTTATAAGTATAAAATAGGCTGTCTCAAAAGTTTGAAACAGCCTACATTGTCTGTCATCCTTAATTCAAAAGTGGGGTCAATTATCAACCGACAATTTCCCTTATTGCTTGATAAAAGTTTTATGTCCTCCGTTTACACGAAGAATATAATTACCGTTTGTCAAACCAGAAATATCTACTTGTGTGGTGTTCCCTATTAAAGCTGTTGGAAGTACATACACTAACTGTCCTGTTAGGTTGTAAATTTGCAACGTTTTAATAGGTGTTTCCGAAGTGATATTAATTTTATCTTGCGATGGATTAGGCCAAACTTTCACTGCTACTTTAGTATCTTCTACTGCCGTTGGTGCTTCTGTTTTCATTACTGTTACAGAAAAAACTTTAGTTGTAGTTTCATCACCAAGCAGAAGTGTAGCCGTCAAATCAATCATTTGATCTGCAAACGATTGTGTTACTACCCCAGATGTAGAAATCACTTCTTCATTTGATGAAGACCATGTAACTGTCGCATTATTTTCTCCTTCGTCAACCAAAGTAATATTTTGAGTGACTGTAGTAGCATCTTCGCCATCGGCATAAGTAATTACTAAAGCTTCTTTTGCTTCTGATAATAACACTACTGCATTACCTATCACCTTAACAGTAAATGTTTTAGTTGCTGTAGATTCTCCTAATGTAAGAGTAGCCGTAAGCATAACATCTTTATCTGATAAAGGTATTGTAACCTCTCCGGTAGCTGTAATTACCGTTTCATTATCAGATACCCAAGTTACTGTTGTATTGTTATCCGCGGTGTTTGTTAGCGTAATATTCTTAGTTACAGTACTTGCATTATCTCCTTCTGCATAAGTAATCTCTAAAGTTTCTTTTGCTTCGTTTACTAGTTCTTGCTCATTAGAAATCACAGTTAAAGTAAATGATTTTGTTGCTGATAAATCTCCAATAACTAGAGTTGCTTCTACTACTACATCTGTAGATAATTGTTGCCTTGAAACTGTACCTGATGTAGTAATTACTTCTTCATGAGTACTCGTCCATGTAATTGTAGCATTGTGAAAACCTGTTGCTGCTAAAGTAATATCTGAGACAACATTGCTTGCAGATTCACCTTCTGCATAAACAATTTCTAAAGCATCTTTTGCTTCTGTTAAAGCAATTGCATCATCTCCTAAAACAGTTACAATAAATGTTGTAGTGGTAAAAACTTCACCTAAAGAAATTGTTGCAGTTAGCTCAACTTCTTGGTCTGTACTTGCTCTAGTTACCGTTCCGTCCGAAGAAATTGCTTCATTATTAGCCTCCCAAGTTACTGTTGTATTATTTAATCCAGTTGTTGGTAATTCTAAATTTGATGTCACATTATCAGCCGTTTCCTCTTCTGCAAAAGTAATTGCAATGCTTGTTTTAGCTTCTTCTACTTTTGCTTCATTATTTCTATCTGTAGTTAATTCAAACTCCTTTGTCTGTGTTAATTCCCCTAGAGTAACTGTTGCCGTTAGTTTTCCTGTTACTTCTTCTGAAGTTAAACTGACGACACCTTCTGTAGAAATATTTGCATTTTCGCTTTGCCAAGTTACTGTAGTCTCAAATAAGCTTTCTAAAGGTAATGTTACATTTGTAGTGATCAATGCTTCTGTATCACCTTCTGCAAATTCAATTTCTAGGGCCGCTGTAGCATCAATTAATTTCTGTTCATCTGTAGCTAAAACTGTAACTGTAAAGTTTCTTACTTCAGTAAAACCCTCTTTTTCTATGGTAGCTTTTAGTTTTACTATCTGATCTGTAGAACTAGGCAATAAAGTTGCGTTTGCACCATCAAAAGAAACAACATCATTATCTGCTTCCCATGTTATTGTTGTCCCATAATTATTTGTATCTGTAATATCTACGGTGAAGTTTTGAGTAACATTGTCTACATCATCACCATCTGCTAAAACTAATTTCAAGGCTTCTTTTGTAAGTGTTACTTGCCCTACATTTGTCTCTATTTCTTTCACAATCACATTATCATAAACAATCTGACCTGTATTTCCACCTACTTGTAATAGTAACCTCCAAGAAACTAAGTCAGCCGGAGCTTCTATAATTTTAGTAATTGTTTCTACTTCTTCACCAACAAAAAAGAAATCTGTGTTTATATTCTGGCTTACATTCTCAATATCTTTACCAGAAAACTGATAACGAAGTTTTGCTTCTTCAGAGGCATAAATATCAGATGTAATTTCGTAGAAAACAGGAACTGTTGTTGTTTCATTAAAAGGATAATAAACTGTTCTTGTCACAAGGTTAGCAAAAGTGACTCCTCCATTTGTAATATCAAATTGAGCTGCCAAAGAGCCATTTTCTTTATGCGTGATACTTGTAAAAGTAAAATCACCTTCATTTACTTGATCAGTATTAAATGCAGCACTCCAAGCCGTTAATCCATCATTAAAATTAGCATTTGATACAATCATATTTCCACCCTCAACAGTTAATGGTAATACAGTAATCACAAAGTCTTTTGTTAAAGTAGTAGTTCCAATTGTTACAGTTGCTGTCATTGTCACCTCTTCTAAAGCAGCTCCTCGCATTACTTTACCATCTGTAGCAATACTATTTTCGTTAGAAGATGCCCAATTAATTGTCGATGCATGCTCTCCTTCTGTTGGTAAAGTGATTGAATATAGAATACCATTTCCATCTTGAGGATCGATACTATTAAAATTAATTGCGATTGCATCGATTGCTTCCTGAGCTAATTCTTCATCTGTTTTTTCAGCTTCCTGTACTAAAGAAATATTGTCTACTACCAGAGTACCTGTATTTCCTCCCATTTGTAATAGTAGTTGCCAATCTGATAAAGAAGGTAACGCTTCTGTTGGAGTAAGTGTAATTGTAGTAGTTAATGTCTGATTATTTGTAGATACAGATAAGTTAGAGCTTAATTCTTTTATACCTGCTTTTTCAGACTGCAACATAAATCTTACCGTCATGTCTTTATCTGCATAAGCATCTACACTAATACTAAAAGTAGTAGCTTCAGTTAATGGAGTTGTAAAAGATGCATATCCAATTGATCTAAGTTGCGCATTCGGTAAAGAAGGATTATCATCTGGCAAAACCATTTGTAATGCATTTGTTCCATTAAATATATGTGTAACAGTAGAAGGTGTAAATTCTGTATTTTTTGATGTCACTTCCCAATTTGCAGTAAAGTCAGTTTCAAAACCAGGATTTGTAATTAAGTTATCCTGTGCTGTTGCTATAAATTGTAGTAGCGAAAAAAATACAATTAAAGAGGTAGTAATTAATTTCATAATCATTAAAATTTCATTTCTAAATAGTTGAGAAATCTTATTCAGGTAAATGAATAGATAGCTTTAAATTTCTATTTGTAAATGTCTTTTAATTGTAAAAAATACGGGTGTACTTTTCGTTCGATACCTATTAAAAAGAGTTCTAAAAGTTGATTTGAGTACTAAAAAGAGTGTTTTTTATTAACTATATGAAAAAAGCTAACAAAAGATTACTCTTCTATTAGCTTTATATGCTCAGTATATTATTTACAAATAAGTATACTGAATAGTCAAATTTATCTATATATGTACTTTATTATTTTTTTGTATCATTCTGCTTATCAGATTGCTCATTTTTCGTTTTATCTTCAGCATCCTCTTTATTTTTTTTATCCTTATTTAGCTTTTCCACCCCTTCTAATAAATACTCTTTTAAATCTTTCTTTAATGGTTGAGGTTCTTCTCTACCATCATTACAAGAAACCATTGAAATGGCAAGTATAGAAATAAGTAGTATCTTTTTCATGAGCGTTAATCTTTTGGTTCATGAATAAGAAAAATGAACGGGATAGTTTGTCAATCTAATTAACAACTGTTGAGAAGATCTTACGGAATACAGAAAAACGAAAGATTAATTCAACTGTTAACAGTTTATACTCCCCAATCTTAAATAAGCCCTTACGTTAAAAGTTCAACTTTATTTTACTTCTACTTATATTTTTTTGTTTAGAATATAACTATTTCAATAAAATCACCTTGAGTACTGTCATTGTTAAACTTTTTCTTTGAATCATTACATTTTATTAATACTTTTAAAAAGTCAATTAACTTCCATGTGTTTCAATAACTAGACAATTAAACTACTTTTATGAGAAATTTTTTAAAATTAAAGCTTCTATCTGTGTTATTATTGTTGTCTGTAGTCGCTACAGCACAAGAGCAAAAAACGTTTAAAACAAACTTCTTTAACGAAGTAGAATTTCCTAAGACTGTAACTGTTACAGAAAAGTCTTTACAGTGCAATGGGTATGGAGCATTATCGCAAAATTTATCAAAAATCTTTTCTTGTGCACTCTATGTTGCACACCCATCAGACGATGCTATCAATTTAATTTATAGCGACGATCTTAAAGTAATTGAGCTTGTAATGACTTCTAATAATTTACAGTCAGAAGCTACAATTAAAAGAATGAGAAAGGCGTATGCTGTTGATCTAAAAGTTGGTGCTGATGCATCTGAAAGTGACAAGAAATTTGTTGCTGCTTTAAGAAAGCAAGAGCAAATTAATCCTTCACAAGTAATTACCGTAGAAAAATTATTTGGAGAAGCATTTAAAAATTCTAATGCTGGTAATACTGAAACTATCAATAGTGAGATTGTTGATTATATTGCTTCTTTTAGTGATCTAATTGTTAAAGGCGATCATTTTAGAATTATTAGTCAGAACAACCTTGTTACACTTTATAAAAATGGTAACGAGTTATTCCAAACTAATAATAAAGCATTTAAAAAAGCATTAATGAATATCTATTTAGGTAATACACCTATTGATACTTCTTTAAGAGACGATCTTCTTTCATTATAAGAGTTCTATAAACTAAAAAGGTCTTTCACATTTTGTTATGTGAAAGACCTTTTTTGATATATCAATTATACTTATTTTATATGATGTACTCTTGCTGCATCTTCTAGAAGTGTACCTGCTGCAAAAAATACTGATTCTGCTTGTTTAAATTCCTGTAAAGCTGAATTATATTTTTGTTCTAGTTTAGCTTTCTCAACTAAAGCATCTGCTAGCTTTGATTCTATTGTTTGTAATCTACCTTTACGTTCAGCTAATCTTTGCTTATGAAGATTAGCAAACTTAAGTAAATTTTGCTTACTATTTGGATTAGTTTCTTTATTTGCTTTAGATTGATAATCATTCATATAACCTTCACTAACAACTACAGCATCAAACATCGTTTTCTTATTATCTTCAATTATTTGAATTTTTCTTAACTGATTATTTAAAGATATTTCCAAACCAGGTAAAACTGCTTTTTTATCATTATGAACACTTAATTTAACCATATAATCAGCTTCTAATTTTTCATATTGATCTAAATCTGATTTAGTAACAGAAGAAGTACCCCAAATAATATGTTTCTTACCTGAAGAGCTTACCATCTCTCTTTCAACATTATAAGGATTTGTAGATGATGAATTTGAAGAATTACCACCTAATACAGGATTACTTTTTGATCCAGATTTTGGATTATTTATTACTGGTGTAGTTGATTTTGGCTTAGGTTGAACTTTTACTATTTTCGTTGCCTTTTTAACTGTAGTAGTTTTATTTTTTGGTGTTGAAGAAGCTGGTTTGGTAACAGGCTTCTTTGTGTTATTTTTTGGTGAAGATGTAACTTGCTTACTTGCAGGTTTTACAGAATCTGTATTACCTTTCTTTTTATCTTCTTCTTTATTATTTTTTTTATCGTCAGCTAATTTTTCAATTTTAACTTCTTCTTTCACTTCCGGTTCAGGATCTTTCTTATCATTACAAGAAATAACTGTAAAGGCTAATGCTGCTATAATAAATATCTTTTTCATTTGGGTTATGTTTTGGTTCGCTATTAAGAAAACCGAAAAACAACACTGGCCGAACTTATTGACATCTATTAATTATTAGTCACAAAAAAAGGCATGAGTACTACCCACACCTTTTTAAAGTTGTTGCGTTACTATACGCTATATCTAAATTAAGCTATATTCCTTTAGTGCCTTATCAAGAAGTTTTCTATGTTTTTCAACCTCTCCTTTATAAGTGGCATCTTCTACAATGTTTTTATTTTCTTCAGGATCATTTGATAAATCATACATCATTTCAGCAATTAATACTCCCTTTTTGTTTTTAAAAGCAGTATATCTAAAGCCTTTTGTACGAATACTATCCCCTTGTTTCCATCTACTTAAAGCATATTCTTTTGTAGAGAAATTAGGATCTTTTAAAACGGGTACTAAGCTCTGACCTTGTAATTGTGAAGGTCCCTCTAACCCTGCCAAGTCACATAAAGTTGGAAATATATCTACAATTTCTGCAAAACCATCTGCCTTTGCAGCCTTCATGTTTTTTCCTTTTTGAGGTTTAATTATTAACGGTACTCTTAAAGCAATATCAAAGTTTGTATGTTTTGCCCAAAAAGAATGCTCTCCTAATTGCCAACCATGGTCTCCCCAAATTACAATAATAGAATTTTCATAAAGACCTTGTTTTTTTAATTCAGCCACAAGATCACCTACTAAATAATCTGAAAAACTTACAGAAGCATAATATCCATGCTTTAGTTTCTTAGCTAAATCATTTGGTACATCCCCTTTTTTAGGAACAGAATTATATGCTCTTAACTCACCATACGTTGTTTTTGCCATCTCTGGCATATTCTTAGGTTTGTATGGATTGTCCGCCATTGGGATATCATTTTCGTTGTATAAATCCCAAAAACGTTTTGGTGCTACAAATGGAAGGTGAGGACGTGCAATGCCTACTGCCATAAAAAATGGTTGGTCCTTCTTTTTCAGTTCAGCCAATCTTTCTTTTGCAACTTTAACCGATCTTCCGTCTAAGAAATCTGTGTCTTTACTATCTACTACCACCTCATAAGGTTGTGGTCTTTTGTAAGGAGCTACAGGGTTTGTGGCTTCTTCTACTAATGCTTTATCGTGGTATTCGAACATACTTTCTGCAGGAAGATACTCCGTCCATGTACGTTCTACAGCATCTTTTTTACCATGAATTACTTTACCAATTGAAAAAGTATAGTATCCGTTTTCTTTAAAATGCTGACCAATTGTTACTGCATTTGGCAGGTCATGATCAATTTCTGTTCCTGCAGACGTAAATCTTTTAGGCGTTGGACGAACTCCTGTATGCATAGATGCTCTTGAGGCTCCACAAACTGGCACTTGGCAAAAAGCATTATTAAATGTAGTTGCATGTTCGCTTAATGCATCAATTTGAGGAGTTTGAATCAATGTATTTCCATAAACGCCTAACTCTGGTCTTAAATCATCTATTGTAATTAAGATGATGTTTGGCTTATCTTGAGCAGTAAGAATTGAAGGTAAAAAGGCCATCAATATCATCACTGTTTTTACTAGATTCTTCATATTAGATAGTGGCTTTAACTTCTTCTTTCCAAGTGGTAATCAATTGCTTTAAACGAGCTGCATCTTTCTTATTAACATCAATAAGATTTGTTTTCTCAAACGGATCTTTTGATAAATCATACAATTCATAATGGTCATCATCATAGAAATAAGACATTTTTAAATTTCCATCTCGAACTACTGTGCAATTGGTATCGCCTGTAGATTTTGGTCTTGCTCTAGAGGAATGCCAGAACAATGTACGGTCTGTTGTTTTTCCTTTTTGAATTTCTGTTTTAATACTTTTTCCATCTTTGTGCTCTGATGGGATTAAGTCTAAATCACATAAATCTAATAACGTAGGGTACAAATCTGTATTTGTTGTTACCTGATCTGTAGTGTGTTTTTTTGTAATTTTTGCACCAGCAAATATTAACGGAACTTTTGTACCACCTTCGTAAGTATGTCCTTTACCAGCTCTTAAAGGCAAGTTAGAAGTCGCCAATTCTCTCTTATTATTTACTCCTCTATTAGATAATCCACCATGATCTGAAGTAAAGACAATAATTGTATTATCATAAAGTCCTTTGTCTTTTAATGCTTTTACAACACGTCCTAAACTTTCGTCTACAGACTCTACCATTGCTCCATACACAACATTATTTTGGTGCATTTTAGTATATCCATCTTGAAGCGTGTATTCTGGTCCTTCAAAAGTAACCCCTTCTAATTTAGCTTTATATTTTTTGATGTGTTCCTTTTTTGCTTGGAAAGGCGTATGTACACCATAATGGCAAAGCATAATAAAGAACGGATCTTTATGGTCTTCATTGATAAAATTAATCGTCTCATCTGTTAAACGATCAGTAAGGTATTCTCCTTCCACACCATCATCTAACCCAACAATTTTCCCGTGGCCTTTCTTGTTTACTTTCTTCGGATTTTTTGGAACATTGTAAGGGAAGAAATAAGAATTTGGTGCTCCAGCCGCACAACCTGCAATATTAATATCGTACCCTTTATTCTGAGGCCATTCGTCTTCTTTATGTCCTAAATGCCATTTACCAGCAAAAAAAGTATGATAGCCATTGTTTTTAAAAGCCTGCCCAATTGTTACTTCGTTATCGTAAAATTTCTTATCTTTTATTGTGTTCTCATTTCTTGATGGAATACCTGCTCTTGCTGGATAACGACCAGTTTGTAAAGCATAACGAGAAGGTAAGCAACGTGGGTGGGCCACATAAGCATTGTTAAAATCTAATCCGTCTTCTGCTAACTGATCAATGTTAGGCGTTTCGTAAAAATCTGCATCGTGTTTAGAGATATCATAGTACCCTAAATCATCTACTACAAAAACGAGAACGTTCTTTTTATTTTGTGCAATAACGCTGCAGCTCATTAATAAAAGAGATGCTACTAGTAATTTTAAAAATTTCATACTTTTCAATTTATTAAAAAATTAGAGAATTACGGCGTCAATCTCTTTTCGCCAAGTGTTTATTAATTGCGTAAGTTTATTTTCCTGTTTTCCATTTTCAGTATAAATGTTTGTCGTCTCAAAAGGGTCTTTCGATAAGTCATACATTTCATAACGGCCTTCAGTAAAGAAGTCAAATAATTTTAAATCACCATACCTTACTACAGTACAGTTTGTATCTCCTGTTGAACGTAATCTACTCATTGGAGAATGCCAATAAACAGTACGTTGTTCTATCTTATTATGTGTAATTGCCTTTTTAATACTAATACCATCTCTATGTTGATGAGGTAATAATGGCAAACTGCATAAATCTAATACTGTAGGGTAAATATCTAAATTTGTTGTTACCTGAGTAGAAATATTTTTTTTATGTGATATACCTCCTGCAAAAACGAGAGGTACTTTTATTCCTCCTTCATAAACATGCCCTTTACCTGCCCTTAAAGGTAAATTTGAAGTGGCAATTTTTCTTTTATTTCCAACTCCTCTATTTGATAAACCTCCATGATCTGAAGTGAAAACAATAATTGTATTCTCGTATAAACCTTCTGCTTTCAGGGTTTTAATTACTTGGCCTAAACTTTGGTCTACCGACTCGATCATTGCGGCATAAATCGGGTTGTTTTGATGTTGTTTTGTTTCCCCATCCTTTAGTTCAAATTCTAGCCCATCAAAAGATAATGTCTGTAATTTTGCTTTATACTTCTCTACCAATGCTGATTTTGCTTCTAAAGGTGTGTGTACACCATAATGGCAAAGCATTGCAAAAAAGGGTTTTGTATGTTCTTCTTTAAGGTAGTTTACTGTTTCTGTTGTTAGTCTATCAGTTAAATATTCTCCTTTTTCTCCATCTTCCAAACCTTCAATATTCCTATGATTCCCAGATCTTTTAGGGTCTTGAGGAACATTATATGGATAAAAATAAGATTTAGGAGCCCCTGCACTACACCCTGCAATATTACTATCGTAACCTCTACTTTGAGGCCATGTTGCAACAGTTTCTCCTAAATGCCATTTACCTGCAAAGAAGGTAGTATAGCCATTATTTTTAAAAGCTTGTCCAATTGATATTTCACTTTCAGACAATTCACATTTATCTTTTCCTAATTTACCAGGAGCACCCACTCTTGCTGGAGCTTTTCCTGTTTGTAATCCATATCTTGAGGGTACACATCTTGGATGAGAAGAATATGCGTTTGTAAAGTCAACTCCTTCACTTACTAATTGATCTATATTTGGTGTTTCGTAGAAATCTGATCCATGGGCACTTATATCAAAATATCCTAGGTCATCTACTACAAAAACAAATACATTTTTCTTTTGAGCATGTGCACTTAACAACGTAAACATCAAAAGAAAAAGAAATGTACTTTTCTTACTCATGCTCTTTTCTTATTGGATAAATGGCATCTGCTGGAATTTCTACTGTAAATGGCGTTGACAAGTAATTATTCTCTACAAAGAAATTATCCATCTCCTGTAAAGTATCATAATACCAACGGTTAACTACGGTCCCTTTTGGGTATCCTTGTTTTTTACCGTAACCTAAATTAAAGAAAGAATGTTCTGCTCCTTTATAAATCATTAATTTACAATTTACATTAGCTCCTACACATCTACTTTCAAAATCATTTGCCAATGGTATAGAAGTCACTTTATCGTGATCTCCTAATTGAATTAGCATTGGTGGAAACGATGCATCAATGTTTTGTCTTGGGCTAAATGTTTCCCAATTTATACCTTTGGCTGATAATTCTTCTGCTACCTTTCTATGTCCATAACCCTCTTTACTTGTTCCCAAAACTGGGTTAAATAATACAAGTAAGTTTGGTGCATAGTCTTTTTGATTTAGCTTGTTTGTAAGGGGGTCTATAAAAGCGGCACTTAACGCTAAATGGCCTCCTGCAGAACCCCCTCCGACTGCAATTTTATTGGGATCAATACCGTATTTTTCAGCATTTTTTCTGACAAATGCTATAGCTTCTTGCGTGTCTTCAACACATTCATAAATGGTTGTACCGTGCTTTTTTCGTAGTCTATATTCTGGGCTAAAGACTACTAAACCTCTATCTGCTAGATGTTGTGCTTGTAAATAGAAGGCTTTTGGAGAACCAGAGTTCCACCCTCCACCATGAATTAAGACAACAGCTCCTCTGCTTTTATCTTGTTCTTTTGGTATAAAGATATGATGTTTCAATTTTACATCACCAATCTCTTTATAAACCACCTTTTCGGTGGGTTTCACCTGAGCAAACAATTGCAGAGCTAAGAAAATAATAAAAGATGTTAGTATAATTCGTTTCATTTCAATGTTGATTAAAGTTGGAATTAGGCACTCCAATTGATGTGCCTAATCCCTAAATTATTAATAATGCATGAGTGATTATAAGTAGTCATTATTTCTTTAAAGTGATCACTCAAATTACATCGCCGGATAATTTGGCTTGTAATCGTTAAGTTCTAACTTTTTAGTTTCAGAAACCTCAAGTTTCACACTTTTTAAATCCTTATTTCTAGAAGATGAACCCACCATAATAGTAAACATTCCTTTTTCTACTCCCCATTCCATTTCTTGATTAAAAAATGCAAGGTCTTGTGTAGATAAATCAAAAGTTACTGATTTCGTCTCACCTGCTTTTAAGTTTATTTTTCTATACGCTTTTAATTCTTTTACTGGGCGAGTTACAGAAGAATAATCATCTCTAATGTACACCTGCACTGTTTCTTCTCCATCTACTTTTCCTATGTTAGAAACATCACACGATACAGTAAATGTACCATCACCTTTAATAGATGTTTTGTTTACAGCAATATTCTCTGTTGCATATTTAGTATACGATAAGCCGTAACCAAATGCATAAAGAGGGTCTTTATTTGTAAAGTGATATTTATGGAAATAATGCGATGGCTTGTGGTTATAATATAACTTTACTTGTCCAACTGTACGAGGCACTGTGATAGGCAATTTAGCTGTAGGGTTAACATCACCAAATAAGATTTCAGTAATTGCTTGTCCTCCAAAACTACCAGGTTCCCATGCTTCTAAGATACCGCTTACGTTGTTTTCTAACCACTCTTCTCCAATAGGACGTCCGTTTACAAGCACTGCAAGAACTGGTGTTCCTGTTTTCTTAATTGCTTTAATTAATTCTAGCTGACGACCAGGAAGATCAATGTGTGCTCTATCTGTATTTTCTCCACATGTTTTATTTTTCCAATCCCAACGCATAGAGTTTTCGCCTACAACTACAATTGCTAAATCTGCTTTAGCTGCTCTTAAAGCCGCTTCTTTAATTGCTTTATCTGTTGTTTTACCAATAATTTCTCCACTATTATAGTGGTCTAACTTAAAGCCTTTATCTTTAGATACAGCCTCTAAACCTTCTTTTACAGTAATTATACGATCTTGAGGTTGGTACCAAGTCCAATCTCCTAAAATTGTTTCGTTATCAGCGTTTGGCCCTGTTAAGAAGATTTTTTTATGTTGTCCTTTTTTAAGAGGAAGAATACCATCGTTTTTTAATAAGACAATAGATTTTCTAGCAATTTCTAAAGAAGTAGCCTGATGTTGTTGGTTAAATACCACCTCATCTGCTTTTTTCTCGTCCACATAAGGGTTTTCAAATAAGCCCAATCTAAACTTCACTTCTAATATTTTCGAACACGCTTCGTTTACTCTTGCTTCTGGAACAATACCTTCTCTTACTGCTGCAACTATAGATGCTGAGAATTTAGGACCATGCATGTGCATATCCATACCATTATTTACAGAACTTCTAAAGGCATCGTCTAAATTTTCTGCCTGACCATGTAAAGTATGAATACGTTCAATATCCATCCAATCTGATACATAAAAGCCTTCGAAACCATATTCATTACGCACAATATCTGTCATAAATTCTTTGCTATTATGACAAGGGATACCGTTTACCTCATTATGTGCAGTCATTATAGAAAATACATTTGCTTCTTGCACTGCTCTTCTATAAGGAGGTAAATGCACTTCTCTTATAGATCTCATTGATAAATCTAATGGAGATGCATTTGTTCCATTTAATGGCTCTCCACCACCAATAAGGTGTTTTGCACAAGCAATAACTTTCTCACTTCCTGTAAAATCTCCTTGCTGAAAACCTTTTATCATTTCCACACCCATATTACCTACTAAGTAAGGGTCTTCTCCAAAAGTTTCTCCAACTCTACCCCAACGTGCATCTCTTGCAATATCTATGTTAGGAGTAAAAGCCCAATGAGAACCTGTAGCTCTCATTTCTTTTGCAGATTCTTCACCTACTCTATATGATAAATTTTCTTCCCATGTACTTGCCACACCAATTGGTGTAGGATAGATAGTAGCACCATAATTTAAACCATTACCGTGGATAGCGTCAATACCTATTAATAAAGGAATTTTTAAACGTGAATTCATGGCTAAACCCTGTAACTTGTTCGCCTCTTCTGCAGAAATAACATGAAGAAAAGAACCTATTTTTCCTTCTTCTGTCATTTTTGCAATATCTGAAGAATGAAGACCAGGATAAAATCCCAATGCATCATTATTGTGTAACTCCTCTGGAGACAGATCTTCTTCTGCTTTTTTCATGTGTTCAAGACCTACAAACTGTGCCATCTGTGCAACTTTTTCTTCTAAAGTCATACGCGACATTAAGTCTCTTACTCTGTCTTGAACGTCTATATTACTGTTCTTGTAAATTGGCTGATCATTACTTGCTCTAGTTTCGCACGAAACGTTACTAAAAGCAATTGCTATAAAGATTAAGCCGGTGATTAGATTTCTCATGTGCTCATTAAAAAGTTAATAATTCTTGACTACAAAACTCACACTTTAATCATAAACTATGGTAGAGAAATGATTCTTACCAAGGTGAGAATAGTTCTATATAGAATTGATCAATTTTTAAAAAACCATCATAATAGTATTAAAATCAATGTTTTTGTTTGATTTCCGAACATAGAACGTTTTTCAAACTATCACGAACAATTCCTACTACTAATGTCTTATCTACACTTTATAGTTTTGTAACACTATTAAAGAAAATCACATTAAGAAAATTTTAACCGTTTTAATTTCAAATGATATGAAAAAACACTACTTTAAAGAATGAAGCTATAGTACTACTTTGAGATTTAATTGTATAAATCTACTAACACTGGCAACGCTATCTAACGAATTTTTTGAAAATTTAAGCCAGTTTCTGTTCAAATATGAGATCACAAATAATAATCTTATCAAAAGGTTGTTATTGTAAAATAACACTTATATAATGAAGTATAAAAAAATACTCTTTATTCTGTTACTACTATCTTTTTCTATCAACCAATTAATTGCACAAAACGAAGTAGAATATACTGTCCAAGGTGTAATTAAAGATGAAACAGGAATAACTCTACCAGGAGTTAATGTATATAACAGAGATACTAAAAGCGGTGTAAAAACGGACTACAACGGTAAGTTCAGCATCAAGCTTAACGGAAATGCCACTTTGGTATTTTCATATATTGGAATGAAAACGAAAAGAATTGACATAGACCCTTTTGATACATCGCTAAGAAATTTAGATGTAGTGTTAAAAGAAGACATGGAAATGCTAGACGAAATTGTTGTTGTTGGTTACGGTAGTCAAAATGCCAGTGACTTAACAGGTTCAGTTGCTCAATTAAAAGAATCGGACGATGTAGTTCGTCAGTATAATAGTGTAGACGAAGTTTTAGAAGGCCGAATGGCTGGGGTTCAAGTTTCTAGTAATGCTGGTCAGCCTGGATCTGGAATTAGTGTAAAAATACGTGGTACAAACTCTTTAAGAGGTAACAACGAGCCACTATATATTGTAGATGGTATTGTTATCAGTTCTGCTGGTGAAGATACAAATAGTGCATTCTCTGATGGTAACGAAGACCAAGGTATTCAAAATGGTTTAGCGGGTATTAACCCAAGAGATATAGAATCTATCGAAGTACTTAAGGATGCATCTGCAACGGCCATTTATGGTTCTAGAGGTGCAAACGGTGTAGTACTTATTACCACTAAAAAAGGAGCTAAAGGAAAAAGTAAAATCAGTGCGTTTGTAAATACAGACGTTTCTACAATTAGTAAGAAAATTGATGTTTTAGATGCTCCTAACTTTGCTCAAATGGTTAACGAGGTATCTATGTTAAAAGGGTTTGTTCCTAAGTATCATTTAGAAAATGGACAAATTCATACAATTAATGGAGATGGTTCTATCGATCCTACAGCATTACAACAAGTTAATTGGCAAGATGAAATCTATCAACCGGGTATTAGTACAACTGCTGGTTTATCTGCAACTGGTGGATCGGATAAAACAAAATATTATATCTCTGGTGGGTTTAACGACTTAAACGGTATCGTTCAAAACTCGAACATGAAAACGGGTGATATGCGTATTAACTTACAGTCTAACATCTCGGATAAATTAAAAGTGGATACGCGTATGTCTATGTATTACTCTCAAGGGCAGTTTGCACAGAGTGGTTCTAAAGGAGGTAGTAGTCGTTCTTTCACGAAGTCTGTGATTAACTTCCAACCATTAGTTATTCCAGATGCAGATGTTTCTGAAATCGGATTATCAAATCCTTACTCTTTTATCAACGATTACGAAGATCTTTCTCAAGAATTTAAATTATTCGCCTCTTTTAATGCTACTTACTCTTTTAACAAGCACTTTAAGTACCAAGTAAGAGCTGGTGGTAATTATAGAACAAAAAGCCGTTCTATTTGGTACGGTAGCACTACTCAAAAAGGAAGTCAAACTAACGGAGCTTTAGGTATTTCTGGTATCGATAGATATTCTTATGTTGTTGATAACTTATTAATGTTTAACAAGAAGTTTGGTAAGAAACATAGAATTGATGCTGTTGTAGGTTTTGTAATGGATGGTGTTACTTCTACTCAATCAAATAGTGAGTCTGAAAACTTCCCTGTTCATACTTTAAAAGCAAGAGCACCACAGCTAGGACAAACAATTGTACGTCCTTATTCAGAAATGACAAGTCAAGAATTATTACTATCTGGTTTAGGGCGTTTTACATATAGTTACGATAACAAGTATACGTTTACAGCAACAATGAGAGCAGACGGTTCTTCTAAATTTAAAGAAGAGAATCAGTTTGGTTACTTCCCATCTTTAGCTGCAGCGTGGCATATTTCTGAAGAGAATTTCTTAAAGCATTCAGAAACTATTTCTAATTTAAAAGTTAGAGCATCTTGGGGTATGACGGGTAACCAAGCAATTAGCCCGTACCAAACATACAATAACTATGGCGTAGTTTATTATACTGATTACAATAACAATACAATTATTGGTGCTGGACCAAATAACTTGGGGAATGAGTTCCTAAAATGGGAAACGACAACGCAAGCCAATGTAGGTATTGATTACGGTTTATTTAACGGTAAACTATACGGATCTGTAGATGTATATCATAAAACAACAGACGATCTTTTACAACAAATTCAGATACCAAATTCATCAGGTTTCCAAAGTTACTTAACAAACAGAGGTTCAATAGAGAATAATGGTATTGATTTAATGTTAGAAGGTGTACTTTACGCCAAAAAAGATTGGAATATCACACTAGGTGGTAATATCTCTTTTGTTAGGTCTGAAGTAACACATTTAGGGATTCCAGATAGCCCAGTTTACATTAATGGGGTTGAACAAGATGCTTCTTATTACTTAGGTAGTAACGTATCTTCTGGTACATACTTTAAACAACCTGCAAACATCTTTATGGTCGGTCAGCCAGTAGGTATTTTCTGGGGATATAAAACTAACGGAATTTATCAAACAGGTGAAGAAGCAGCGAACGGTCCTAATGTAAATGGTAATGCTCCATCTGCTGGTGACATTGCTTTTGTTGATCAAAACGGTGACGGTAATATCGATGCAAGTGATTTAACAAAAGTAGGTGATCCTAACCCATTGTTTACCTTCGGGTTCAATGCAAAAGTCACTTACAAAAACTTAACTGTAAGTGCATTATTTACGGGATCTTATGGTAACGACATTGTAAATGGTAACTTATTGATTGAATCAGATGCTTACCAAAACAACAAAAATGTTAGACCAGATGCCTACTACAATGCTTGGCGACCAGGTGTTACAGACGCATCTGCTCCTCGCTTAGATCATCCTAACCAAACATTATTTACAGATCGAATTGTTGAAGACGGTAGCTATCTAAGATTAGCTAACCTTACAATTGGATACGATGTCCCTCTTAAATCGAATAGCATTGAAAGGCTTAATGTATTCTTTGCTGGTAGAAACCTATTCACACTTACAAACTACTCTGGGTACGATCCAGAAGTAACTTCTTTTATGGGTGATGGTACAATTATGGGTGTAGACTGGAACTCGTTCCCGAATGCGACATCGTTATCTCTTGGCGTTAACTTAACATTCTAATTTGATTATTATGAAAAATAGATTCATCATATTCTTATCCATCGTTCTTTTCTCGGCAACAAGCTGTTTAAAAGAAGATCCTCCATTTTTGAGTGATGAGAACTTATTCACTACAGATGAGGGTGTAAAGGTTGCCGTAAATGGTATTTATTCTGCAATTGCTGGTTTTAACTATTATAGTTCTGACTTTATTCAATTAGTGGATTACCATTCTGGAATGTTTAACTCAGGTAGAGCACAAGACCAAACAGGTGTGGCTGCATTAAATACATTGCCTAACGGTACTTTTGTAGAAAATGTATGGAAAGCTTCTTACCAAACAATAAACCGTTCTAATGAAACTATTATTGGGGTACAGAACTTTCAGGAAAACCCTTCTGATGTTACTTTAAACGAAGTTGGACAAGCATACTTTTTAAGAGCAGTAATTTACTTTAACCTAGTACGTCTATTTGGTGAAGTGCCTATTAGAACTGAAAAGCTGAATATAGAAACAATCAATGCTCCTAAAGCTGCACTAGACAGTGTCTACCAATTGATTATTAGCGATCTAAAGATGGCAGAAGAGAACCTTTACGAAAAAGGAGTACAAACAATTGGGCGCCCTGCCAAACAAGCGGCAAATATGTTACTTGCTCAAGTATACATGACAATGGCAGGCAATGACGCTGGTTCTGAGTATTGGGCAATGGCTAAAGAAGAAGCAATGAAAGTGTACGGTCAGTATCAATTGGTTGCTGATTATACTACGCTTTGGGAAAATGGTTCACGTAACAATACTACAGAGGCTATTTTTGAAATTCAATACAACCAAGCAAATAGTGGTAACATTATCAGGTTACATACACCTAGTAATGCTTTTGTTGGACAATCTTGGGGTAGAGTTTTGGTTAATCCAGAAGTGATTGATTACCATATGAATCAATACCCTAACGATCCTCGTTTTGAAGCTACAATGATGTACAATTACATAAAATACAATAGTGATGGTACAGAAAATGGGGAGCAAAAAATCTACCCTTTAGTAAGTAGAAGAAGCAAAGCTAATTCTTTTCCTTTTGTTGGAAAATATTGGATTTGGGATCCTAAAACACCTACTCCATATTCAGATGCCAACTTTGTAATTATGCGTTACTCTGAATTGTTATTAATGCTTGCTGAAATTACAAATGAAATTGATGGCCCTGGTGCAGCAGAACAATATGTAAATGAAGTGGTTACCCGTGCTAGAAACTCTACAGGAGGCGACGGTAGTGTACCTGCAAATTGGTCTGGTTTTTCTCAAGATGAATTTAGAATGAGAATTATGAGAGAGTACCAATACGAATTACTTGGTGAAGGTGGAGAATGGTTTAGAAACAGACGTAGAGGTCTTGATTACTTTAAGAATGAAGTAGTAAATATCCATAACGAACGTATTAAACTAGATGGAAACGAAGGTGTAGATGTACATTATGATGATGCTGAAAAAGCAATGTTACAACCAATTCCGCTTAGTGAGATCAACACTAACCTAATGATCACTGTAGACGATCAAAACCCTGGATATTAATCATATATAGCTATCCAATAGTATGAAAAAATTAATTTTAAGCATAATCATATTCTCAGCAGCATGGTCGTTAGGCCATGCTCAAGAGAAGAAAAATGTACTTTTTATTGCAATAGATGATCTTAAACCTACTATTGGTAGCTTTGGTGATGACTTTGCAATTACACCTAACATAGACCGTTTGGCTGACGAAGGAACTGTGTTCTTAAATAATCATTGCCAGCAGGCTGTTTGTGGCCCATCAAGAGCAAGTTTATTAACGGGTTTACGTCCTGATGTTGTTCGTGTGTGGGATTTAAAAACAAAAATCAGAAGTCAGCGTCCAAACGTAGTGATGCTTCCTCAATATTTTAAGGAAAACGGTTATACAACGTATGGTGTAGGTAAAATCTTTGATCCTAGATCAGTAGATAAACAACAAGATGAAGTAAGTTGGACAGCATATACTTTACCAAATCAACTAAAATATCCTGAAGGATACCGTGAACCATCTTTATCGTATTACCAAGACCCTGCTAATAGAGCTCGTATTAAGGAATTAAGGAAAGAAGCTATTGAGAAGGGAATCAAAAAGAATAAAATCAATAAGTGGATTCAAACACAATTTAAACCTGCCTACGAAAAAGCAGATGTGCCAGATGAAGCGTATATTGATGGTGCTATTACTGAACAAGGTATTCAATACATCAAAGACCTAGAAAATAGTGATAAACCTTTCTTTCTTGCAGTAGGTTATAAACGTCCGCATTTACCATTTGCAGCTCCTTCTAAATATTGGGAGATGTATCAAGAAAAAGAAGTGCCTTTAGCTCAATTTCAACAAAAAGTGGTTGGTGGTTACGATAAAGCTTATCACAATTCTAGTGAGTTGAAAGGCTACAAAACAGAAGGTATTGATATTAGTGAACAAGATGGTTTAGCAGTTGTATCAGAAGATGGACAACGTAAATTAATTCATGGTTATTATGCAGCAACTTCTTATGTAGATGCTTTGGTTGGTCGTTTATTAACTCAACTAAAAGAAAGTAACTTAGATAAGAATACAATTATAATTCTTTGGGGAGACCATGGATGGCATTTAGGTGACCATCGTTTATGGAACAAGCATTCAAATTTTGAACAAGCTACACGCTCACCAATGGTAATTGTAGATCCTTCTCAAAAAACTGTTAGAAGAGTTGAAAGTGTTACAGAATTTGTAGATATCTACCCTACCCTTACAGATTTGGCGGGTATTGCAACACCAACATCACTTTCAGGAACAAGTTTAAGACCTTTGTTGGACGGTTCTGAAAAAGTAATAAAAAAATACGCTGTAACTCAGATTGCTAGAGGACAAATAAATGGTTATTCTTTAAAATCTGAAAACCTTAGATATACGGTATGGTACAACAATGCTCCTCGTAAAAAGGCTTCTCTATCAGATTCTAAAAGGATGGCAGAAGAGCTTTATGATTATACTGAAGACCCTCTTGAAACTCGAAATTTAGCAAATGATAAAGCATACAAACAACAGTTAGAGATGATGCGTGCTTTGTTCCTAGATTTCTTCACAAATGATAGAAATTATAAAGAATTTTCTATAGGAAAAGCTGAATCAAATTCAGATAACTGGTTGGAAGAAGCGAATGCTCGTATCGAGAAAAATAGAAAGGGTGAAGTACTTTTAACTGTACTCGATAAGAAAGGGAAACCTTTTGAAGGAGAAGTGAAAATTCAGCAAACTAGTCATCAATTTCGTTTTGGCGGTATTATTAACTCTAGCTTGTTTGCTGGCGAAAAAGCACAAATTTATAAAGATGCTTTTGTCCCAATGTTTGAGCATACAGGTTTTGAAAATGCTTTTAAAATTAAACATAAAAGACTTTTTGATAAATACGGCAAAGATATTACTACTTGGTTAACAAAAGAGGATATCTCTTTAAGAGGGCATGCACTTGTATGGGAAAAGAAGAAAAACATGACAAAAGACTTGCAAAAAGAACTTACTGTAAAAGATACAACAAAGGTTATTGCAGGTTTAGAAGCTTACACTAAATATGGCTTACAAGATTATGATGCAATTGAATGGGACGTACTTAATGAGCCTAGAGAGTGCCATGATGTACAAGATATTACAACACAAAATTCTTGGGCACACTGGTTTTTCTATGCAGATAAAGTAAGAAAAGACCCTTCGGTTAAATTTTACTTGAATGAAAATAAAGTGATTTCTTCACCATATAAAACAGCAGAGAGAAATATCAAATTTCATAAAAATGTAATTGATGGGATTCTAGCTGAAGGTGCACCATTAGAAGCACTTGGTTTTCAATCTAGAATGAAACAACACATTCACCCTGCCGACTTGTATGATCGTTTAAACACATTTGCTGCATACGGCTTACCAATGTTAGGTACTGAATTTGAAATTGTAGATTCTGGATATCAGAAATTTACAGAACAAGATAGAAAAGACATTACAAAAGAAGTGATGACCATCTATTACAGTCACCCTCAAGTTGAAGGCTTATATGTTTGGACACCTTTTGGTAAAGATCGTAAAGCATTCTTTGATTTAGACGGCAATCCAAGAGCAGAAGCTAAAGTTTGGAAAGCACAACTTGACGAATGGACCACTTCATTATCGACTAAATCAGATAGTAAAGGTAATGTAAAATTTAGAGGCCATAAAGGTACTTATACTGCTGAAATTACTCAAAAAGGAAAAACATACATCCAATATTTTGAGGTACTTGAGGCATCAAATGATATTAAACTAAAGTTGACTGAACTTATCAACTAAAAAGATATTTGAAATGAAACAGTTACTATACACAGCATTTATCGGACTTCTTGTTACCATAGCAGGTTGTCAAAAAAATGACCCTATTAACACAGTAGGTTCAGAATATATGGATTCTTTGAGTTATGCATCTAACATTTTCTATCCTTTAGAAACTATGGATTCTGATGCCCCTCAATATGACAATAAATTTGGAGTACATTTCCATTTAGATAATTTCTATAGTGATGACCCTGCAGATTCTACTTTATACGAAAACGCTTCGATAGATAAAGAAACAGGGGTTATTTCTATAATAGATGCCTCACGTTTAGATTTAGATAAAGCATATTATGCAGATGTTGCTGCATTTACCGTAAGTGGTAAAAGGCTCTTTTCTAAAGTATGGACAATGGGTGTTACTAATGTAGAAGGTGAACTTTTCTATTCTTACCCTGCTCCTAGTTACGAACGTAATTTTGAAGGTGAAGTAGCACACTTAGACAGTACAGGTTTTGCTGAAAATGTAGAAATGGGTACTTTCCAATTACTAGAAGCTCCAAGAGGTTTTGAAATTGATGAAGAAAACGGTCATATCTTAAAAACAGGATATGTAGAAGTAGGTAAATATCCTTTAACTGTACAAGCAAATACTACAGCAGGTAGTACCATTAAAAAAGATATTGTAATGGTAAACATTTACGGTGCTCCTGTATTGACTTACCAACCTAGTTTCTTTAAAATTCAAGGAAATTACGATATTACTGCTACACCAACTGAATTAGATTTCTTAGATGGTGCTGTTTTCAGTATTAAAGATAATAGTGGTTTATCGGGCATATCAATAGATCAAAATGCGGTAATTACACTTCCAGAAAACCATAATAATGCAATTGGTGAATATACAGTTACAGTAATTGCAGTAGTAGATAACCAATCATTCGAATTTGAAGAAGCAATTAAAATAGAAATTGTAGAAAAGATCTCACCGGAGATCACATTTGCAGAGAATAAGGTAACTCTATCTCCTTGGACTCCTTACACTTTAACTCCTGAGTTATTCTCACTTCCAAGAAATACGTCAGTAGCATTAGAAACTGTATTACCTACGGGAATGACTTTTGATGCAACAAGTGGTATAATTTCGATAGCTGAAGATCAAGAGTTTGCGGATGCAACATATGCCATTACTATGGTAGCTACAACTCCAGAAGGAGATGTGCGATTAGAAAATCTTGTACAAGTTGTGATCGAGAAAGTAGAAGAAATTGTTTACCAAAATAACTTTGAAGGTACTGTATGGGACGATGCAATTATTCGCCAAACAGTTCTTCTTCAAGGTGGTGATCCATCTAGTGTGCCAAGACTTGGAATGAATGCAGATTTCAACTATTCTAGACTTCAGTTGAATAGAGATAAAGATGCTGATAAAAACTTTGTAGACTATGAAAGAATTGCATACAATAGTATTTCTTTAGATATCTATAACGTTAAAGAAGCAATTGTTGGATTTAAGAATGGAATCAACAAAAATCTTGATGAAACACAAAATTACTTATCACTTAATTACAGTAATAATTACGATGGTGCTACTCCTCACTCAGCAACATGGGTAAAAGATACTAATGCAGTAATTTGCAAAACAGAATGTTCGGTTAACGCTGATAATCCAAATAAAAATTGGTTTAATGATCCTTCTCAATTTTCTGTTTCGGAAACATCAATTCCTGCAGAATTTATTCAAGGTAATAAATTAAACATCTCTTGGAATTTCCATAAAAACCAAATTACTGATGAAAAAGCTAGAACAGGGCATTCTTTTGCATTAGCTGATATTGTAATCAAAACATATCGTAAATATGACGCAATCATTGAGTAATTGATAGATTAAAGCTATATTTGGAAGGAAGGGTAATTCAAGTTACTCTTCCTTTTTTTGAAATACTTCATTACTAACATTCTCTATTAACAGCACTAAATTAATAATATCAGCTATATGAAATTGAAAGCTTTACACTTTATAGTAGTACTACAAATAATTTCTATTTCTGCTTGGGCACAATGGAATGAGACTTTCCAATTTGATAACTTTAATGTCCAAAATGGATTATTGAGTCATATTGTTCATGATATTGAAACTGACCATAGAGATTTTACATGGGTACTTACACCTAACGGTATTCAGCGTTTTGATGGAACTACTTTTAAAACCTATAATGTAGTAACAAACGACAAAGAAGAAATCCATTATTATAAAAATAATTCTGGGATTTTTATTGATAGCAAAAAGGATATCTGGCTACATAATCAATTTGGTGCTTTTAAATACGATAGCCTTTTAGATGAATTCAAACAGTTTAAAATCAAGAACTTTGCAAATAAAAAGGCTGTTACCAGTATTCTAGAAAAAAATGGAAAGTACTATTTCTTTTCATGGCAAATGCTTGTGATATGGAACCCCGAAACTGACTCATCAAAAAAAATATTTATAAAAAAGAGAATTACATCTACTTGTGATTACGGAAGTCAGGGGATTCTAATTGCTAGCCCTAATGGTTTACAGCTAATTAAAAATGATGAACTTGTAGATTTTCAACTTTATGGTAATAACCTAAGAGGAGCAGGTATTACTTGTTTATTTAAAAGTTCTGATAATACAATTTGGATAGGAACATATAATAAGGGAATCTACCAGATTAAAAACAATGCTATACAGCATATAAAAAACAATATTGATTATAAAATTAGTGAGCTAAAGATCTTTAAAAATAAAGTTGTAGCAGGTACTGATGGTTACGGAATGCTTGTTTTTGATCTAGATGGCCATGAAGCGGACAATTCTAGCTTTAAATTACTCCACGGTTTACCTATTAATAAAATTGATATAGACCAGTACCAAAGGTTATGGATTTCCTCTTTTGGAAGAGGGCTATTTTTACACAATCCTTATAAACCTTATCTTAGAAAAATTAATATTGATCCAGAGCCTAACGTACATGCTCAAAGTGGATTTACTTCTTTTACAGATAGTAAGAAAAGACTTTGGTTAGGAACAGATAAAGGAATAGTAATTCGTGATAAAAATGGCAAGAAGAAGTTTCTAAAACCCAATCATTTTATCAAAAAATTTAAGCGAAACGAGAGCTTTGTCATTAATAATATTCAAGAAGATAGACAAGGTAATTTTTGGGTGTCTAGTTATGGATTCGGCTTATTTTATATAAATGGAAACAACTTTGCGATAGAGAAAACAATTAAGTCTTTTACAGCTGATGGAAGTAAATACAGTAGTAAATTTATTATTCAGACTCAGCTTTACGGTAGCAAAATGTGGTTTAAACTGGTAAAAGGCTTAGCCTTTGAAATGGATTTAAGCAATAATTCTTTTACCATGCTACCTATTAATAGTGTATCTAACATACTATACAATAGTAAAAGCGCTACACTTTATGTTTCTAACCACGATGGTATATTTGCTATAAACAGAAAAGAAAAAAAGCTAATTATTCCACTAAAAAACAGATCTGTTACGTCTATTGTTCCTATAGATGAAAGGTACTATTTAATTGGTACAGAATCGAATGGTTTATTTAGAATGGATACGGAAAATAAAACACTTGATAAACTTAATATTAAAGAGGGAAAAAGGTTGCCTAATCATGTTACCCAAATATTAAACACTGGGTTTAAAGAGTTTATTGTGATGGGAGATAACTCAATTATTAGTTTTACCTACGATCATAAATCAAATACTCCATCTGAAACACAAGAAATTGTAAAACAAATTGAGGCACATCAAGGTGCTTCTTCTAGATATAAATACTCTTTAATAATTGGTTCTTATGATGGTTTTTATCAGTTTCCATTAAACTTTAAAGAAGACTTAAAAAAGAAACATCATATTTTCTTTAACGAATTAGAAATTGATGGTAAAAAAGTTTCTCCTATTAATAGCGAGACGCTTACAAATACTATTGAACACGCCACAGAAATTACTTTAAACCATCCTGATAAAAGTTTCAAATTAGAAATTACCTCTACAGAGTACGACGATGATAACCTTTTATATAGTTGGAAATTAGATGGTTTTGACAATAATTTTAATAGAAGAAGTAATACAAAAGAAATTAGTTATCAGAATTTACCTTATGGTACATACGACTTAAAAATTAAGCTTTATTCTGGTAGAAAAATTAAAGAGTTGTCTTCTAGATCATTGATTATTAGTGTAAAACCTCCTTTCTGGAAAACTACTTGGGCGTATTTATTCTACCTTATTGGTGCAATAATTCTACTATATTTGGTATATCAATGGTACCATGATAACGTTCAGCAAAAGCACCTAAAAGCAAGGAATGCAATGTTTGCTGAAATTGCCCATGAACTAAGAACGCCACTTACACTTATGCAAGGGCCTCTTCAAAAATTAGAAGAAGATACAGACCTAGATGCATCTGCCACGCGTTTAATGAGCATGGTTAGAAGTAACTTAACACGTCTAAATAAGAGAATTACTCAACTTTTAGACTATGAAAGAGTTAATGAAATAAATGAACAATTACACATCAAAACATTTGATCTATTAGACCTAACTAAGGTACTGATTAGAGATTTTGAACCACTAATCCAAAAGAAAGGGATTACAATAGCAATTACTACAAAAGAAGAAAAATTAATTGTAACGTTAGATTTTGATAAAGTAGAGAAAATAATTTATAACCTTATCTCTAATGCTATCAAATACTCTAAAGAAAAGGATACGATTACGATTACTTTAGAAAAAGAAGCTAACTCCCTTAAATTCAACATTCAAGACCACGGAATTGGTATTCCTAAAGGAAATCAGAAACACATTTTTAAGCGCTTTTATAGAGCAGAAAATGTAATGAAAAATCATAAAGTTGGTAGTGGAATTGGTCTTGTTTTATCGTATAAATACACGGCTATGATGAGTGGTAAACTTCATTTTGAAAGTGAAGAAAACCAGCAAACAACCTTCTTTTTAGAACTTCCTCTAAAAGTAAATGGTATTTTAAGTGATACTGTACCAAGTGAAATTTCGCATTATGGCGAAGAGTTTTCTGAGAAAGACAAAGAAAAGTACGATTACAGAATTGCAGTGGCAGAAGACAATGCAGAATTAAGAGCATTCATCAAAACTTCGTTATCAGATAGCTTTACTATTGAGGTTTACGAAAACGGTAAAGAGTGCTATGAGGCATTACTCGAACATGATTTTGATCTCGTATTAAGTGATGTAATGATGCCAATTATGAATGGCTACGAACTCTGCGATAAAATCAAAGGAAATATAGAGACTTCCCACCTACCAATTATCTTATTAACTGCTTTAAATGCATCAATGTATAAAGCAGAAGGTTATATGCATGGCGCTGATCATTACGTAATTAAACCTTTCGATATCCGTATGTTAAAATACAGGATTATCAGTTTAATTGAGAACAGAAAATCTTTAAGTAGCTTCTATCAGAATAAAATTCAAAAAGGAATTGTAATAGAAAAAATTCATGCAAAAACGGATTCTATAGACAATAAATTCTTGTTAGATATTGATGAACTTATTGATACTAATTTGATGAACCCGAATTATAACGTGATGGAAATCTGTAAGGATATTGGTATGAGTAGACCTGTGTTATACCGAAAGTTAAAGGCACTTACTAAGTTATCGCCAAAAGAATATATTCAGCACAAACGCCTAAATCACGCTAAAAAATTATTGATAGAATCTACTGAAAGTATCAGTACAATTGCATATGAAAGTGGCTATTCTGACCCCAAATATTTTAGTACTGTATTTAAAAAACAGTTTGGAATGTCACCTAGTGAGTTCCTAAAACAAGGGGAAAAACAAAGTACATAAAAGGGCTTTGTTACCGGTTGAAAAGTCTTTTCATGTTAAAAATGGATTTTTTAAGGAATTTATTTACGTTTATTATCGATGATGCAAAAAAAAAGTTAATTTTGTAGTTGCTCTTATATACTACATTTTTTACTAAGTAATGCAGACTATAAAAAATTATTCTTTACTACTCCTTTTATTGTTTTTTAGTTTTCTAGTATTTGCAAAAGATCAGAAACCTACATGGATAAATTATGCAGAAAGAAATGCAACTTACCCTAGAGATAAGTTTCTTGTTGGTTGGCAGGTAAAAGAAAATGTACCCAAAGAAGGGGTGCAAGAAGCAAGAAAAGAGCTTACACAATTGGCTAAAGTTGAACTTGCCGAGGGTGTATATGTTAAGATCGAAAGTGTAAGTAAAATGGATATTGGTAATGCTTCGGGAGCCTCTTTCGAAAACTTTAAGCAAAACAGTACTTCATTTTCTAAAGTCAATATTAATGGAGTACAACAAAAACACTATTACGACGAGAAAAATCTTACGCTATATGTTTTAGTTTATGCCAACATTGCAGAAGTCATTAAGGTTAATCAAACAAAACTTACTGCACTTACTAGTAAACTTTCATCATCGTTAAATCAAGCAAAAAATAATAATGCAACTGGTAATACTATGCTCGCAAAAAAAGAGCTAAACAGATTATTACCTATCATTAGAGAAATAGAAGAAATTTATACCGTTTCTATCACTTTAGGACAGGCTATTAGTATTGACTACGAAGATTTTTTAGCAAAAGAAACTGAGGTATCTACACTTCTAAATACATTAAACAATAGAAATATTAATACAGTTTCAGAACTTTCAGCTGATATTTCTATGACTTTAAGTGATCAACTTCAATTATCTCAACAGCCTGTTAACTTAGAGTGCTTTACCTTTGAAGACACAAAAATGGGTAGTCGTTTTTCTAGAGAATTGTTTCAAAGGTTATCACTTGATTTAGGGAAAGAAAATAAATTCGTAGTTAAGAATACAAGAGGTATTAGCCCTTCAAAATATACAATTACTGGTACTGTTTGGGAAAAGAAAGATCACCTCTCAATCATCTCCATATTAAGAGAAAATGAAAGTGGAAGTGTAATTGGCAGTTCAGAAAGTCAAATTTTAAAATCTACACTTTCAGAGAGCGACTATAAACCTCAAAACCTTTCGCAAGCAGTATCAACACAGCAACAATTCCTTTCTAACACTGTAGAAAACTCTGGTTTAAGTATGGATGTACTTACAAATAAGGGGAACACAAGCACACTGTTTACACAAGGAGAGAGAATGTCGTTGTATGTAAAAGCAAACAGACCTTGTTTTGTACGTTTTATTTACCATATGGCAGATGGTACAAAAATATTACTTCAAGACAATTATAAGATATCTCCAGATCAAGTAAATAAAATGATAAAAGTAAGTCAAGAGTTTGAATGCTCTGCTCCATTTGGGGTAGAAACATTACAAGCATTTGCACGTACCGATATCCCTTTTGAACCACTTAATGTTGTGCAGTACGATAGAATGTCAATCATTCAAGATGATTTACAGACAATTAATGCTAAGAATAGAAACTTAAGTCAAACTCAATCGGAAGATTCACAAAAAGAAATTGCTTTTTCGGAGAAACGTGTTGTAATAACAACATTACCAGCTCAGTAAATACTACAGATAAATAAACTCAACAAAGTTACAATTCTATTTTTTATGAATACCTGTGCGATGAATAAGAGTATGATTAAGAAAAAGAACAACAAACATCTACTACTCGTTAAAAGTACTATCGTTTTTTGTTTTTTATTCTTTACATGCCAATCACTTCTACTAGCTCAACGAGAGTATAAAAAATTACCAGACAATGTAAGTTCTAGTAGTTTTAGAGAATACGCTCCTACCCTAAATGCTGAAGGAAATATCATGATTTTTCAAGCAAATATGGGAGAAAATAACCGTTGGGGAATTTATGAAACAACAACACCTGATAATGGTGTTACATGGACTGACCCAGTATCTTTAGATAGCATCAATAATTATGGTGAAGCGAATGACTTAATTGGTGGTCCTTCGATTTCTTATGATGGTAACACACTTTATTATTTTGCCTCGTTTAAAGAGAGTTTAGGTTCAGAAGATATTTTCTATTCAACTCGTATTGGTGATAAATGGAGTTCTCCTAAAAATATTGGAGCTCCTATTAATACAGCACTTTATGAAGGTTTCCCAAGTGTTAGTGCAGATGGGCAAAGTATGTATTTTATTTGTTTCGATACTGTAAGTACAAACTCTTTAGGTAGTAGTTGTTTTAGTATTAAAGTAGCTAAGAAAGATGAAAAAGGAAATTGGGGAGAACCTGTATTATTACCTGCTCCTATTAATTTAGGTTGTGAAAAGGCCCCTAGAATCTTATCAGATGGGCGTTCTTTAATATTCTCTTCTATTCGTGCAGGAGGTAAAGGAAAATACGATTTATGGATGTCTAAATTAGGTTTTAATGGAGAATGGTCTGAACCTGTAAACTTAGATTTTGTAAATACTGAAAGAGACGATTTATATGCTTCTATTTCTGCATCTGGAGAAACACTCTATTTCCTAAATGATGGAGAGGTTGACCCTAAGGTTTTAAAGAAATACCCAAATATGAAAGGGCAGGAAGATATATTTACTGCTTTTATACCAGAACATTTCAGGCTATATAAAAACGTAACTTTCCAAGGTAAGGTATTTAATACCGATGATAACTCACCTGTATCTGCAACTATTAGTGTAAGGGATAGATCTACAACAGAAAAACTATTTGATTTACCCGTTGCCGAAGATGGTAAGTATGCTTTAGTATTAACAGAAGGAATTGACTACGAAGCGAGCGTAAATGCAGAAGGCTATTCTAATATTATCTTCTCGGAAGATTTAACGGAACTAGAAGAATACAAACAAATTAATAAAGATATTGGACTTTTTGACCGTACTGATTTAGAGTTAGAAATTTATGATGCGGATTTAATGGAATTAATCAATGCCGATATACAAATCAAAAGTTTAACTACTCAAGAAATTATTACTGATATTGAAATTATTGAAAAAGAGAATGTAAAACACCTCATGTTGCCAATTGGTGATAAATATGAGCTAACAATCTCAAAAAATAACTTTAAGCCATCTGTTTTTAATTTTGATTTAAGCTCATTTGTACTTTATCAAAAGTTCCAAAAATCTATTGAATTAGCCCCAAATAAAGTAGAATTAGAGTTTAACATTGCCGATGCCGCAACACAAGAAGGATTAGAAGCAATGATTTTCTTATACAACACAGAAACAGACGAACGTATTGCCATTCCTGCAGAAATGGGGGCCGATGGTAAATATAAAGTTGAAGTTAGAGATGGTGCAAATTATCAAGTTGAAGTACGTAGTCCTAGAGGGTATTCTTTCTTCTCTTCTAAACTAAAAGCGGGTAAAAAGAAAAACTTTGATGTTGCACTTACCGAGTTAAAGCCAAATACGAAGCTACCATTAAAAGACATTCTATTTGAATCTAATTCTTCAGAAATTATAGAAAGTTCTTACAAAGAATTAAAGCGTTTGGTTAAGCTAATGAAGGATAACCCAAACATTGTTGTTGAACTTGCCGCACATACTGATGATGTAGGGGCTGAAAATTATAATCAGAAACTATCTGAAAGTAGAGCACAAACTGTAGCCATGTATGTTATGCAATTCAATATTCCTAGAGCAAGACTTGCCCCTAGAGGATATGGAGAATCTCAACCATCAACTACAAATGATACGGAAGAGAATAAGGCCAAAAATAGAAGAGTAGAATTAATGGTTCTTTCTATCAACAACTAATAAAGACAGCAAACATTATGAAATCATTATCCTTAAATAAATATATTTCTTTGCTCCTAATTGGTGTATTTGGTGTTGTTTTATCAGTTACAGCCCAAACAGAAAAGGTAGAAGAAGATGAGGTAACAAAAGCCGAGAGATTAAAGTATGAAGACATTGATTACAAGAAATACTTCCCATTAATCAAACCCTCTTTTGATACTAGAATTGAAGATCCAATATTACAGGATTTAAAAAAAATTAGACAATATCAACCTTTCGAGGTAAGTCCTATATTTCAAATTAGTGAATATTACTTCCAAAGAATTGACGAGTTTGACGTTTTAAGAGAATATCACGCAATACATTCTACTTGTGATTCTGCATTGCAATATATTAATGAGTTTCAGGCTCGTTTAGACGAAAAAGAAGTAAAAAAGAAAGGTAAGCGTTATTACATGGAATTTCTTAAATTCCCTGCCAATGCTGAAACAATAGACGAAAAAGTTTCTTTACTCCATATTAATAAGGAATTAGAAAGACGTAAAGAAGTTTTAGCACTTCAAAAATCTGAAGTAGATAGTATTTACATGAACTTCAAGGCTTCTATTAATGAATACTTAATTGCAAACGAGATTTTTAGAGATGTTTGTGGTACATATTCTACTATTAAAGATTTGTATATAATGGCAGAAAATGATAGCCTTTTCCCAAAATTGGCTACCATGAAAATGCACTATGAAAAGTCTTTAGAATATTTTGCACTCTATAAAGCAGCAGCAACTATCCACCCTTTTGAAGGATACACGCAAGAATACACAATTAAACCAATTGAGAATTATAGAATTCATGGCTTAACAAGAACCTCTTTCCTAACAATGGAAATTGACTTATGGGATTATGCGAAATGGCATGATGATGTTCTTGCATATTACCAAGCTGAAATTGTAAACATGAGGTTGTTAGTAGATAGTTACGATACAGAATTAGATAAAATAATTCAGCAAAAACAAGCTACTTCTTCCCCTTCAGAAGATCGATTCTATTTAGATTCTCGTAAAATTGGTAAAATAAAAAAATACGATCCGAGTGCTTATCCAGTAGAGATATTCAAATATAAAGAACAGAAAGTCAATCTATTAAACCAAATTGCTTATTCTAATATACAATTTAATGGTAATAAGGTCGATTTAAAATACATTCGATCTCAGGCTGAAGTGTGGACAGAGAGTTTAAAAGCAAGTAAAGCATTAAATAACATTCATACATCTTCTGCTGATATTGGCTACATTAAGCATGCAAATTTTTATAAAATGAAATACAACGATAACTTACCGTCGTATATCACTTATGAAAAACAATTTATTGCAGATCAAACGGTACAATCAGAAAAGCTTTTAAAAGAGCTTGTTGTTACTTATTTCTCTAAAGTACCTGTAGAAAAGGCAGAGTTTATTCCTTACAAAAAAGATTCAATTTCTGTTACTCCAGTTTCTGATAAAAATTTATTCGGTAAACGTAAATACACCACTATGTATGTACGCCCTAATAAAAACAATCACAAACTCTTAATTGGTACTATTAATAACGAAAAAGAATTTGGTGTTTTTGTTGCCGACCTAGATTCTACTCAAAAAATTACTTGGGTAAAAGCATTTAATTATAATAGAAAAGAATATCAAGGTATTCCTACCATAGATATTCCATCAATCAGGATTAAAAGTGGAATGTTACATGTCTTAATGGCCGTTCAAGGTATTAAAACAGAAGCAGTAGATATGTCGTTAAGCTCTAAGGTTGGTGTGGTTAATTTATCTTCTGGAGAAGTTATTCATGAGCAACCATTAAGTACAGCTCGTTACCCAAGAGCATTCAACTTTTTACAAGAGCAAAAAAGTTATTTAATTGCTTATAAAGGGAAATCTAAAAATAATCTTCAACATTATGATACTTTATCTATTCAAAATGTAAGAATGGATGGAGAGTTAATATGGAATTCTGAGTTTATGATGAAAGGTATGATAAACGATATAATCGGCATGCCAAGTAGTTACATTCTTGTTGCTAACGTAAATAAACTTGCTACACTAGATGGTAAAGCAACTTTAACAGCAACGTCAGAAACTTTTGGTCAGTTTAATACAGCACTATTAAAATTAGATGCGTTTGGAAAGCCTTTAGATGCTACTATACTTAAATCTACCTCACCATACGAAGCCACATTTGCACTAACTGATTTTGATAATACTATAAATATTATTGGTGTAAAAGGTGCTTACGACCCTAACGCAGACTTTAGTAATAGAGATATTATTTTGGTAACACTGAAAGCAAATAATTTAAAAGTTGTAGAAAAGAATATCCAATAATTAAGATGAAATATAAAGTAATTTTAAACTGTTTCCTTTTCTTGTTATTTCCGTTTCTTACACAAGCACAAAGTGTAGAAGAAATCTGGGAAAAACACATGAAAAATGCACGTGATTGGTACGAAATAGATGAGTTCCAAAATGCATTACAAGATTTCATTAAAGCTAAAGAAACATTACCTACTGATTCTGTAGCATATTTAGAAGGAGCACTATCTGCTGCTTATGCCAATAATAACGACTCTTTTGAACAATTAAAAGAAGAGTTTACATCGGTATTTAAATACACATCCCCTGCTTTTAATGAGTACTCAGAAATTATGTTTATGAGTGCTGTAACTAATGCAGAAGGAGAAGAATTGGTAAAATTATTGAAAATTGGCGTTAATCAATATCCAAATAATAGCGATGCTTATGCCGGTCCTTTATTAGCTACTTATTTTGAGAATAATCAAATTGAAGAAGCTCAAAAATTACTAGAAAGAATAGTGCCTACAAGTGAAAATCCAGAATTTGCTTATACACTTGGCGTGATCTATCAGAATACAGGTGCTATTGAAAAAGCAATTGATAATTATGAAATCGCTACTACTTTAGACATAAATCATCTTGATGCTAATTATAACTTGGGTACTGTTTTTTACAACCAAGCTGTTGCAGAAATCAATAAGATTAATGAACTATCTCTAGAAGATTTTGAAAAATCTAGTCTTGCTTATAATATGAAAGCTACCGAGCTTTTAAAAATGGCAAAACCATATATAGATAAGGCTGCTTCTGGAGATAAAAATGCCACAGATGCATTTGAATTCTTACAAACAACGTTGGTTTTAATAGACCACATGGACAATGTAAGAGAAACATTAGCAATAACCTCTACAGAAAGATTAATTCCGCCAACTACAGGTTTTGCCCAAGAAAGTATTACAATTTCTGAAAGTACTCCTGCTTCTACACAACCTATTCCTACGCCTACTGTTGCTCCATCAGCACCAAGTACTCCTGTTGCTGTTGTACCAAAACCAGCAAATGTTCCGTCTGCACCTGCAGAATTAATGATGTCTGATTTGGCTTTTGAATATGAAGGAGGTGTGACAACTTTATCAAAAGGGGGTTCTGGGAAAATAAAATTAAGAGTTGATAATTGGGGTAAAGGAGCTGCTGTAAAACCTATAGTAAAGTTATTACCAACAATGTCTGTTCCTGGTTTATCATTTGATAGAGCAGTAGAAATAAAAGATTTAGGACCAGGTGAAGGTGTTCAGGTTGAAATTTCTGTGCACTACGAAAAACCTAATGCAGTATCTAGAGGGTTTAAAACAATTAAAGCTCCTCAGAATAAGTTTAGAGTAATGATTCAAGATTCTCTGAATAACCGATCAGATATGCAAGAGTTTGTATTGAACTTAGACCAATCTGAATCTACTGCTTCTACTCCTGCAGTTGCTGTAAAAACAGTACAACAGGGTAAAAACTACTTATTGTTAATTGCATGTAACGATTATCAACAATGGACTCCATTAGTAAATGCAGTAAACGATGCAAAAAAAATTAAAGACGTTTTAACCACTTACTACCACTACGATAAAGAGAATGTTTTTGAGATTTATAACGGTGATGTTACTAAATCAAATATTTCGAAGATGGTAAGGGAGATCAATACTAAAATTGGTGAAGAAGATAAACTTCTAATCTATTATTCAGGTCATGGTTATTACGACGATTTCACACAAGAAGGTTATTGGGTACCAGCAAGTGCTGCAATGTCTCAAGATGATATGTCTTCTTATTTATCGAACACCACAATTCTGAATTACATTAAAGGATTAAATACTAAACATACGCTTTTAATAGCAGATGCGTGTTTCTCTGGTTCTTTATTTGCCACAAAATCAAGAGGTATGATGTACGCAGAACGCGTAGAAAACTTTAAATCGAGATGGGGATTATCATCTGGTGGTTTAACAGAAGTATCTGATGGTAATGCAGGAGAACATAGTCCATTCAATCATTATTTGACAAAATACCTAGTAAACAATACGATAGAAAAACTGACAATTTCAAGTATCGCATTATATGTAAGGCAAACAGTAATGAGTAATACAATGCAAGAACCACAAGGTAAACCATTACGAAATGTTGGTCATGAAGGCGGAGAATATATCTTTCATTTAAAGGCAAGCCCTACTATTGAAGAAGGGAAGTAAATTTACATACTCAATAAAAAAAAATCCCCTTTTAGATAGTTAATATCTAAAAGGGGATTTTGCAATTTTTAACAACTATAAATTAACCTAAATACTCATCAAAATGTCATATATGTAACACAGACCTTTACTAAATAATGAAAACATTAATAATATTTCTAGTCTTAATTCCTTTTTCGATCTTCGCACAGACCGTAACTCCTGTTAAAAGGAATGATTTTTCATTTTTGAAAAACGAAATCTCGAATGATACAAAGTTTGTTTTTTTAGGAGAAGCAAATCATAGATATAAGAAAATTTTCGATACACAGATAGATATTATTAAATACTTAGTCGATTCTATGGGATATAATATGGTTACCTTTGAAAGTAGTTATTATAACCTTGAAAAAGCTAATGAAAATATTGAAAAAGGAGCTTCTAAATCAGCAGAGTATAAAAGCAATATTTTTCCTATATGGACACAACATTCTAATTTCGATACTTTAGTTAATTTCCTTGATGATAGAGATATTAAAATAAGAGGTTTTGATAACCAATTTACAAATCGAAATTTAAGGCCACATATTTCAGGTGACTTTAATAAATATCATGATCAAATACAGAATTATGAATTGTGGGAAGAAGCAGTAATTCAAGTTGGAGAAACATATATTCCAAAAAAGGGAGTTACTTATTCTGATTTACACTCTATTCATCAAAAACTGTTTGAGGTAATTAATAAAGATCAAAAAATTGATATAAAAAGACGTGATTTTTTAATAGCTACTTTATCAAATATTAATAGCTTAATTGAAGATTATTATCGAGATCATATTGATACCTTAACGAATGATACTTTTAAAGCTTACAATAGTAACACAAGAGACTCTTTAATGGCAGAGAACCTTGAAAGGTTAAGCAACAATTACCCTAATAAAAAAATAATCTGTATTGGTGCAAATGGTCATTTTGCAAAAGATACAAAATTTATGGATCCCTCTGAATCCAAAAAATATAAACCAATGGGGGAAAGAATTACTGAAAAATATGGAGATAAGTCTGTATTTATTTTAGCAATTACTGGATTTGATGACATGTATACAATAACTCCTTCAATTGAAAAATCTTTCCACAAAAAAAACTTTAAATATGGCTATAAATCCTTGAATGAAAAATCAAACTTTAGTAGCTATGCATATGATTTAAATACGAATATAACATTCGATTGGAGTAATGTATTTGATGGTTTATTTTTAATCCACAATATTAGTGACTATACCAATGTCACCTTTGCTGACCAAAACACAAAACAAGGAATCCCCTACCTCCATATATTAAATGATAAGAATAAATTAATTGGTGTTTGCGATATTAATGGTGAGTATAATTTCTTGAATAGTAAAAAAGAAATAATCACACTTAGTGGCATTGGCTATGAACCAAAAACGATTGATACCTCAAGCCTTAATGATACTCTATTTTTAAATGAAAATAGTCGTATTCTAGGTGAAGTTGAAATTTATTCTAAAGGCATCAGTGCAAAAAAAATAATGAAGAATGTTCGTAAAAACATCTCTAAAAATTATAATCAAGAAGGGTTTGTCCTAGCAGCTGAAAATGAATTAATAAATGAAACAGACAATAAAATACTAAAAAGGAGACTGTACGATGAAATTGATCCTAATGGTTATTCAGATTTAAATTATGTTACTAGATTAATGTTCAAAGTTGATGAATGGAGGTATATTAAAAATGATACATCCATTACATGTGTAGCAGAACAAGAACTTGATAGTTTAAGGTATTCAAATTTTATAATTGGAACTGGATCTCAAAATTTAAAAGATATAATTGATGTTAGACATCATAATTTTTTAAACTCAAAACATAACTATCAATTTATACTACAAGAAAACGAGTATATAAATAAAAAATTACATTATGTAGTTTATTTTAAAGCCGAAAACCCTGGTTACAAAAACACAGGAGGAGATGATTTTATTGATATAAAAAATTATTCAGGAAAATTATATGTCAATGCCTCAAATTATGCTATTACTAAAGCTGTTATAAATACTATTTACAACCCTCGTAACGATATAAATATCATGACTGATAATTTTCACGAGTTAAATTTAAAAAACAAACAGTTTTCACACGAAACATTTTACTATAAGAAAACCAATGGTTTTTATTATTTATCTAAGCATGAGGTTCATTCAAATTTAGGGAAAAATATAGTATCAAAAACAACATATAAATTAACTGATAAGCCCCCAAAGCCTTTTAAATAAAACATTAATAACTAACTTTTTAATGCATTAACAGCAATTTTAAAATTATTCTAGTAACTATGCATGCTATTAGTGTGCTTTTGAACGAACTATGACAAAAAAATGAACTTAGGATATAAAATGCTAGTCCTTGATATGGATGATACCTTATTAAGAGACGATCATACCATCTCGGATAGAAATAAATCTGTGCTTAGAAAAGCACAAGAAAATGGAATTAAAGTTGTTTTAGCTTCTGGCAGACCAACACCTGCTATGATAGAGTTTGCAAGAGATTTAGAATTAGATACATTCGGTTCTTATATCATTTCTTATAACGGTGGAACTTTAATAGATATGGTAGACGAGAGTATAATGTTCTCTCAAAGTCTATCAAAAAATGATATCCATGCATTATCAGATTTTGCGAAAAAAAATAATGTTGATATTATCACATATACAAATGATAGTATTATAAGTGAATCTCACTCTGAGTTTATTCAGGTTGAAATTGATATTACTAAAATGCGTTTTGATCAGGTAGGAGACTTTAAAAAAGCAACTGATTTTGATGCGGTTAAGTGTATAATGTTAGAAGACCCTACTTATTTAAAAACGATAAAACCATTATTGGTAAAAGAATTTCCAAATTTAAATTGCTCTTTTTCTAAACCATTCTTCTTAGAAGTTACTCAAAATGGAATAGATAAAGCAGCTACTATTCAAAGACTTTGCGAATTTACAGGAATTAAGCAAGAAGAAGTTATTGCAGTTGGTAATGCAGGAAACGATCTTTCTATGGTAGAATTTGCAGGATTGGGTGTTTGGGTTGATAATGTAACACCAGAATTAAGAGACAAAGCTGATGTTATTGTATCATCTAACAACGATGACGGAGTGGCTGAAGTAGTAGAGCAATATCTACTTAAAGAACAAATGGTTTTTAATTAAAAGAATCATTTTCTCAAAAAAAGGCTAAAGAAATGAAAAATCTATTTCTTTAGCCTTTTTTACGTTTCGTAATTACTATGAATAATTAACGACAGCTTACTCATCAAAAGTAAAGTTCTGTCGTATTAAAGTTAATGTTTCTTCAGATGGTTCTAAACCATCAATTGCTTTTTCTTTTACAGTAACCAAAGAAATGCTTCCATTTCCTAAAGATGTTTTATAATAGTAGCTAAAGTGATTATTAAAGTTTTCAACATAATCTCCAATAGACGCACCTCTTTTGTTTACCATTTCAATAATTGCTTTAATAGCTCCTTCGGCTTGTTCATGTGTAACTTTCATACTAAAACTAAAGTTTAAAATTTGATATTTTATGTATACTATAAAAATCTTATTTATTCTCTAAAAATCAATCGAATATGAAGTGCTAAACCATACAAAAAATAAGTATTATTCAATTTTAGATTTTAATTTAAGCTAATCAATTAGTTTTTGTAAATTGACATTCATAAACGAAACCAACTAAATACTTTTTTAAATAAATAGAATGAATTGTAAAATTAGAACTGCATCAATGTATGTTATATTAACTATACTTTGGAGCTTAGGAGCGTGTACAAATCAAGGTACAGAATCGCTAAAAACAACAGATACCAATGAAGAAAAGTTTATTGAAAACTTACTTTCAAAAATGTCTTTAGAAGAGAAATTAGGACAATTAAATCAAAGAGGTACATCTAGTAGAGAAAAAGGGAAGTTATCCGAAGAATTAAAACAAGCAGTAAGAAACGGCAACATAGGTTCTATGCTTAATGTTATGAACCACAACAACCTAAAAGAATTACAAAAGATTGCCGTTGAAGAAAGCCCAAATGGCATTCCTCTATTATTTGCAAGAGACGTAATTCATGGCTTTAGAACTATATTTCCAATCCCTTTAGGTCAGGCTGCAAGTTGGGATGCTAACGGTGTTAAAAAAGCTGCAGAAGTTGCTGCAAAAGAAGCAAGTAGCCAAGGAATACGTTGGACTTTTGCTCCGATGATTGATATTTCTAGAGATCCTAGATGGGGACGAATTGCGGAGTCTTTTGGTGAAGACCCTTACCTTACTTCCGTTCTAGGTAATGCAAGTATAGATGGTTTTCAAGGTGACCTCACTAAAGAGTATAATATTGCAGCTTGTGCAAAGCACTTTGCAGGTTATGGTGCTGCAGAAGGTGGTAGAGATTACAATGCAACCTACATTCCAGAACCAACACTTCGACAAGTTTACTTAGCCCCTTTTAAAAGTGCAGTAAATGCCGGTGCTTTAACTTTTATGGCTGGTTTTAACGCATTAAACGGCATACCTGTATCCGGAAATAAATGGTTATTAAATAATGTACTTAGAGAAGAATGGAATTTTGATGGAACTGTAGTTAGTGATTGGAATTCTGTAACAGAAATGATTCCTCACGGATATGCTCCTGATAAAAAACAAGCTGCCGTAAGAGCAATAGAAGCCGGGGTTGATATGGAAATGACTTCTGATGCGTATGCTGAAAATTTAGAAAACCTTTTAGAAGAGAAAGTAATAACGATAGATAAAATTGACGAGGCAGTTCGTCGTATTCTTAGAGTAAAATATAGATTAGGACTATTTGATACCCCTTTTGCTGATCTTAAGGAAATCAATTCGTTACCTCAAGAATATCTTGCCATTGCTAAAGAAGTTGCTACTAAAAGTATTGTTCTATTAAAAAATGAAAATAATGTTTTACCAATTTTAAATAATCAGAAAGTAGCTTTAATTGGTCCATTAGCCGATGCTCCTTTAGATCAATTAGGCACTTGGATCTTTGACGGTAAAAAAGAAGAATCAATAACCCTTTTAACTGCTGCAACAACTTCAAAATCAAATACTATCTATTTTGAAAAAGCCCTTAATTATAGTCGCGATAAAATAAAAAGCAACTTTAAACAGGCTATAAAAAAAGCGAAAAAAGCAGATATTATCGTTTTAGCAGTAGGAGAAGAAGCTATCTTATCAGGAGAAGCTCATTCAAGGTCTAACCTTAAATTACCAGGTGTTCAAGAAGAGTTATTACAAGAATTATCAAAATTAAATAAACCAATTGTTCTCGTGCTTATGGCAGGACGTCCTTTAATTGTTAATCATTTACTTGAAAAGGTTGATGCTGTAGTGATGGGATGGCATGCCGGAACAATGGCGGGACCTGCAATTTGGGATGTATTAACTGGAGTATCTAACCCATCTGGAAGGTTACCTATTACATGGCCAAAAGCAACTGGACAAGTACCTATGTACTACAATCACACCAACACTGGAAGGCCCGCAACTGATGAAAGTGTAGTTTTAATAGACGAAATCCCTGTAGAAGCTTGGCAATCTTCTTTAGGTAATACGTCTCATTATTTAGAAATTGGAAGGTTACCACAATGGCCTTTTGGTTTTGGATTAAGTTATAGTAATGTTAGTTATTCTGCACTTACTGTATCAAAAAAAATACAATGGAATGGAACAGTGAAGGCTTCTGTAAAAGTCAAAAATTTAGGAAAATACTCCACTACAGAAACTGTTCAGCTTTATATTCAAGATGAAGTGGCAGAATTAGTCCAACCTGTAAAAGTTTTAAAAGGATTTCAACAGGTTCAACTAGGTATTGATGAAGAAAAAACAATTCACTTTGAACTCCCAATGTTAGACTTAGCATACATTGGTCCTGACATGAAACCAAGAGTTGATGCAGGTAAATTTAAACTTTGGCTAGCACCTAACTCAGGAGAAAATAATCCATACCAGCACTTTGAATTAATAGAGAAGTAGATAGTAATTCTTTAAAACGGGAAGGATTAGGTTTAATTATCTAATCCTTTTTGTGATTATAAGTTTTTCTCAATTACAATCATTAAGAATTGTTTGTAAATAATGTTTTAAGAAACCTTGTTATTTATTCAGTATTCTTCCAAATTAGATTATCAATTAAAACTAAAGAAGTCAAAAAAACTATAATTACTAAGAAGTTATTTAAGAATAACAACTGACTTTAACTCAATATTATTAACTATTAAAAATTGACTTCTAAATAATCAATTTAACTTTAAAAAAATGAAATCGCTTAAGCTATCATGGCTTACAAGCTTACTTCTTGCTTGTATATTGTCATGCCAAAACCAAACTGATTCAGTATTAAATGATTTTAATATTGAAGAATCTAATTCAAGAATTTCAACATCATTTTCAACTAATTGTAGTATTAGTAATGATGGTAAAGTTTATAATAACTACCAAGCTGTATTTACTGTATCAAGTAATATTTCGAATGTAGATAGATATGAATGGACAATTTCTGGCGGAACAAAAGTTAGTCAATCTGGAAACTCAGTAACTATCTCAATTAGTGATGCTAGTCAACTATCTATTAATGTATCAGTTCAAGGTGATGAGACTTGTACAACAACAGAAATATATCAATTATCAGACCCCTTTGATGGTTTATATATTACAAATAACAAATCTTTGTGTTACCCTATGTATCATCCATTACCGATTTTTAGCATAGCAAATTTACCATCTGGAGCTACAGTAATTTGGTCAGCTACTAATGCATATTTAGGAGAAAGTGGTGATACAAGAGCTTTAGTACAACCAAGTAGTGTCGGAAATGTTTCTTTAACAGCTAGAGTAACTTATAAAGGAAAATCAAGGGAATATTCTACAAGAAAATTTGCAATACCTTGTGATGACGGTCAAAATCCCAATTAAAGAACAATATATTTTGAATTAATAGAGAAATAGATAGTAATTCTTTAAAACGGGAAGGATTAGGTTTAATTATCTAATCCTTTTCTTTTTTATTTCCTCTACTTTTATTTCCTATAATAATTACCTTCTCTTTGTGTTTAATTGTTCCATTCATTGAAATTACCAATACATAACTTCCTGGCTTAATTGCAGAGATGTTGAACGTATACTTAATACCATCAACCTCATAAGGAATAGACTGAATAGTCTGTCCATTTGATGTACTTATTAATTGAAAGGTAGGAACGTTATCTTTGTGAGTAGTTAGTAAAACATTCATTTCATATTGAGCTGGATTCGGATATATATTAACACTTTCTTCAATTACTTCCTCTCCATTATATACACTTTGCACCCAAATTTCTTTAGTATTATCAAAATCTACTTGTGTTAATCTATAGAATGACTTTCCTTTTAGTGGGTTTTCATCATGAAATGAATATTCAATCGCTGTATTTGAATTTCCTGCTCCAATAATTGAATCTTGTACCAATTCATAATGTTTACCATCTTGAGAACGCTCAATTATGAAGTGACTATTATTTAATTCCATTTGAGTTACCCAATTTAGTGCAATCTTATTTTCATTATGCAATTGAACATCAAAATCTGATAATTCCACAGGAAGTTTTGTTCCTAAACAATGTTTCATTAAAAATTTAGGTTTGCCTTTAATTTTAACATTAGGTTTACCTGTCTTCATATTGCAAACATCACCTTCAAAATTTGAAGCTTTTAATGTATGGCTACCTTTTATTTGTAATGTAGAGTTCTTTCCTAAAACTACTCTCGTTTTACCATTTGCATGTATTGACCCAGTAACAATATATCTAGTATTTTCAGGAATTTTGATCTTCTTATTTAACCAAACAAAAGAACCTTTTTTAGTAATTTTCTTTTGCTGGGCAAATCCATTTAAACTAATTCCAATAAGAAGATAAAGTAAAATTTTACTCATTTCTATGATTATAAAATTATGGTGCTCGTTAAATATTTTACCCAATTAAAATAATAAATAGTGATTTCATTCTAAAAGTTAGCATCAAGTAGTTTTCAAATCAAACAGAAAATTCTACATAAATCACTAATATTCATATACTTTATATGATTCGAGAAGAATTGTAATCACATAAAAAAGTCACCAATAAGCTATTGGTGACTTTCTATTTCTAACTATTATTATTACTCTAACTAAGCTACTATTATTGTTTATTTTCCATATTTTGCATGCTCGTACACTCTACCAATACGGATGTCTGTTTTCTTCATCATATCTTCTTGAGAATCCTCATTGTACTCCTTTTGCATTGCTTGCAATTTGGTTTTTAATTGTTGTGTTATCTCTTCATAACCTGCTTTACCATAAAGATTATGTAACTCATTCGGGTCTTTCTCTAGATCAAATAATTCCCAATCATTTTCTCTCCATTGCTCTTTTGCAATTTCAGGATTATAGTAGAAATGAATTAGTTTATATCTTTCTGTTCTTACCCCGTAATGAGGTAAAACATGGTGCCACCAAGGGAATTCATAATAATGATAATACACTGCGTCTCTCCAATCATTTTCTGGTTCTTCACCTTCAACAATTGATTTAATACTTCTACCTTGAATATCTGAAGGAATTTCTACACCTGCGAAATCTAAAAGTGTTGGTGCAAAATCTACGTTCATTGCTAACTTCTTAGACACTGTTTTTGGTGCAATATGATTTGGGTAACGAATTAAAAAAGGCATTTTAAATGACTCTTCATACATCATTCGTTTATCAAACCAACCGTGCTCGCCTAAATAGAAACCTTGGTCAGAAGTATAAATTACAATTGTGTTTTCAGCAAGTCCATTTTCATCTAAATAGTTTAACATCTCACCAATATAATGGTCCACACCTTTCACACACCCTAAGTATTCTTTCATGTACTTTTGGTACTTCCATTTTTTTAATGCTTGTCCTTTCAGTTCATCATTTGGCGACCATGGTTCTTCGTTGTTATTACCGTACTTGTACCAAGCTGCAATCTCCTTTTTTGTCATTGTTTCAGGATGAGGAGGAGCTACTTTCAAGTCTTTTCTATTTAAATTTCTTTCTATAGTTTGCCATGTATTACCTGCAGCTATTTTTCCTTCATAAGTATCATTAAATGTTTCTGGCTCTACAATCTCAACATCATCAAATACATGTTGAAATTGCTCATCTGGAGTCCAAGGTCTGTGTGGTGCCTTAAACTGATACATCAACATAAATGGTTTTTCTTGATCTCTACCACCAGTTAACCATTTCTTTGCATCTTCCCAAACTTGTCTTGTAGAGTGAAAAGAATTTTCTTGAACAGTATCTTTTCCGTTCTCTAAAAAAACTGTGTTGTGGTAAGTTCCTTGTCCACCATGGTTAATCATTACCTTAGAATAATTAAATCCAGTTGGTGCAGTACCTAAATGCCATTTACCTATAACTGCTGTTTGGTAACCTGCTTTCTGTAATAACTTTGGGAATGTTTGTTGCGTACCATCAAAGTCTCCTCCACTTTCGTTTTTAAAAAAGCCATTTACATGACTAAATTTACCTGTTAATATCGCAGCTCTTGAAGGGCCACATATTGCATTAGTACAAAAAGTGTTTTGCATTATCATTCCCTCATTTGCCAAACGGTCTATATTTGGAGTAAGATCTGGGAACTGTTCTGCTAACCTTCCACCATAAGCAGAAATTGCATTTGTAGCATGGTCATCACTCATAATAAAAATGATGTTTGGCTGTTTTGCCTTTGTTGTTTCATGCGTATTTTTAGCACAACCAAACAACGTGATAAATGCAGATAATACGGTTAAGTTGATAAGAATTCTATTCATTTCTACTTAAATTAAAAAGTTGTAATATTCTAACTCACCAAACAAACAACTAAATGTTTACATGATAAATTAGGGAAGTTAAATCTTGATCTATAAAATCAGTATCCGTTTTCTGAATACAATCAATACTAATTTGTTTTGATATTACAATTTTACAGTTTTCATTTTTTTTGTATGTTAAATAATTACTCTACTAGGTTGAATTATGGTTCAATAAAATTACCTTAAAAAACTATAACCACCTATATATTAATCAATTAGACTATATAAATAGTTTAAGAATCATTCGTGGTGTATTTGGAACGTTTATTCATCCACATTTTGACGTATTCATTCTACATTTGTTTAACAAACCATTCTAATTATCTATTGATTTAGAATACATTTATATTTTTATTGTGACTACTTCTAATTACAAAACTGGTGAGGATAATGTATAATTTTTCTCACCTTTTTTCATTTAAAAACAACAGAATACCATGAGAACACTTTTATTTTATCTATTCTTTTCACAAGTAGTTTCCTTTACATTTGCTCAGAAAAAGCAACCCAACATTGTCTGGATTTCTTTTGAAGATACTGGTGTTTACTTACCCTCTTATGGAGATAGCACAGCTCAACTTCCAACAATAAATCAGTTAGCAAAAGAGAGTAAGATTTTTATGAATGCGTTTTCTACAGCTGGTGTATGTGCACCTAGTAGAAGTGCAATTATAACTGGAATGTACCCAAGTACAATTGGTACAAATCATATGCGAACAGGCAGAGATATTACTGGTATAGGAAGCAGGAAATATAGAGAGAATAAAAATGTTGTAGATAGAGAAAATAATAATGTTAGAGAGTACAGTGCAGTAGTTCCCAAAGAAGTAAAATGTTTCCCAGAATATCTAAGAGCAAATGGATACTACACTACGAATAATGCAAAAACAGATTATCAGTTTGCAGCTCCATTTACTGCTTGGGATGAAAACGATGGTAAGGCACATTGGAGGAATAGAGCTGAAGGACAACCGTTCTTTGCTGTATTTAATTTTAATGAAACACACGAATCTAAGATTTGGAAAAATAAGCACCTGCCTCTAACTGTAGCAAAAGAAGATGTACCTGTTCCTCCATACTATATTGATAACGACACAACCCGTACAGATTTAGCTAGAATGTATAGTAATTTGGAGCTTTTAGATAAACGTGTTGCTAAAATTATTAATCAATTAAAAGAAGATGATCTATATGACAATACAATTATCTTCTTTTTCTCTGATCATGGAGGCCCTCTTCCACGTCAGAAAAGAGAAGTTATTGCTTCTGGCTTGCATGTCCCTTTCTTTATCAAATACCCTAAAGGTGTAAATAGTGGTAAAACAGATCAACTGATTAATTTTATTGACCTTGCTCCCACCGTTTTAGAAATGGCTGGAGTTGAAATTCCTAAACACATACAAGGACAAAGTATTTTAAAGACGTCAAGAAAGTATTCTTTTGCCGCTAGAGATCGAATGGACGAGTTTACATCAGCAAGAAGAAGTGTTACAGATGGAAAATATTTATATGTAAAATACCTTTTCCCTATTCCTTCTAGCTATCAAGATATAGCATATAGAATCCAAGTACCAATTATGGAAAACCTTAAAAATGCGTACTTAAATGGAGAATTAAATCAAATACAGGCGGAATGGTTTAGCCCTTTACAAGAGAAAGAACAGCTCTTCGATTTAGAAATCGATCCTTACGAAACAGTCAATTTAATTCATCATCAAAATTATTCAGCAGAAGTTAAGCGTTTCAGAAAACAATTAGCAAAATGGCAAAAACAAACTCCTGATTTATGTATTCAGCCTGAAGCTGAAATGATTACCTCAATGTGGCCAAATAATCAGCAACCTGTTACAAATAAGGTAAAAACTAGTATTCATGCTAATCTCCTCACTTTAACTTGCTCAACTCAGGGTGCATCAATTGGGTATCAAATAAATGGAGGAAAATGGAAACTTTATACAACTCCTATTGCTATTAATAAGGCATCAAAAATAGAAGTTAAAGCAATTCGTATTGGTTATAAAGAATCTGAAGTTGTATCCGTTAACCTCATCAATTAAAATGAAATCAATGCTAAATATTGTTGTCATTCTTTTAGCTTCTATACATTGTTTTGCTCAAATAGATCGTCCAAATGTTGTATTTATTTTAGCGGATGATTTAGGAGTAAATGCACTAGGGTGTTATGGAAATGATTTTGTAGAAACTCCTGCAATAGATCAATTAGCAAAAGAAGGTATTCGGTTTACAAATGCTTATTCTAACGATCCTACTTGTGCCCCATCAAGAGCTTCTATTATGACAGGTCAGTATGTTCCTCGTCATAAAATATATAGAGTGTCTGACCGGTACAAAAAAGATCAGGCAACACTTCAAAACATGCAATATTTGCCTCCAGAAAACAATAAACCGAATGGAAAAGGGGTTGGTTTAAGTCTAGATAAAGTATTAATTCCGGAAGCATTAAAAGAAAATGGTTATGCAACTGCGGGTTTTGGGAAATGGCACCTTGGTACCAAAGAGTTAAGTATGCAAAACCAAGGTTTTGATGAAGCCATTGAAACAAAAAAGCATTATAACTTTACGCACTTTCCTACACAAACTGATGTTCTAGAAAATGATTATAATGCGGATTATATTACAAAAAAAGGGATTGCATTTATAGAGAAACAAGTTAATAACAACACTCCATTTTTCTTGTTTTTACCTTACTATTTAGTACATAAACCCTTAGAACCAAAACTAGAAACTTACACCTACTTTAAAGATAAATATAACTTTGATGAAGAAACAACGAAAGTTTTGGCAATGATAAAAAACCTTGATGAAAGTGTTGCTAAGGTTCTTTCTAGTCTCAAAAAGTTAAATATTGAAGACAATACTTTAATAATTTTTGCTTCGGATAATGGGCATTATAAAACAAGCAATGGAATGTTTACAAAACCTTACCAAGGTTATAAAGGCAATACGTTAGAAGGAGGTATAAGAGTACCTTATATCATGAAATATAGTAAGAAGATTAAAGCAAACCAGGTTTCTACTTCTCCAATAATTCACGTAGATATTTATCCCACCATTTTATCGTTTACAAACACGCTTCTACCAAAAAAACATGTACTTGATGGGGTGAATTTACAGCCTATTACAACAGGTGAAAAGAAGTTAATTGCTGATAGAAAGCTTATTTGGCAATACACAAATTATTCTCGATTCAATAAAAAAAGTAAAAAGTTTACCGCTGAGTGGGTGAATGTAATTCAATATAAAGGTTTTAAAATGACTGAGTTTGTGGAAAACAATACCTATAAATTATTTGATTTAACCACGGACCCTTATGAACAAAATGAAATAACTAATGTTTTACCTCAAAAAATTAAAGAGTTGAGTGCACTTCTTCAAAAATGGAAAGAGGATACCAATGCAGAGTTACCAAGAGTAAACCCAGCTTATATCCATCCTATCAATTAAAAATTATTTGTTTTAATAGGGGTTTTGCAAACAAAAAACACTTCTATTAATGAGAGTAATAAAATTGATTGAAGATTACCTGAAGAAATTATTTAGGTTTAACATTGGGATAGTTCGTCTTTAATAAGGACGAACTATTTTTTTGTAAAAAAAGTGATGCCTAAGAATAGACATCACTAAATAGGTGAAATGGGTATATTTTAAACATTTTACTAGTTAGGTACTAATAAATTCTAGTATTCTGAGTGATAATCCAGGTTTTAATGTCTTTTATTTGTGGTTTATTTTTTAATCTGTTTTTTACAAAAGTGATATTCTTTACTGAGTTATCAGGGTCTGAAATTGCTTCTAATTTATGAATTTCAAATCCACAAATTGTGCTATTAGATGCATCCGATTTATCGTAGCTAATATTCTCTAAAATAAGCTTCTCAATTCTCGTAGTATTCAATTTTTCATTTTTCAATACAATATCTTCAGAGAGAAGTACAATATGTTTAGAAATGGCAATTTCTCCGTAGCTTACTTCAGATGGTCTTACAATAATACTGTCTCCATGGTTTGCATTATTTATAGCAATCTGTAAGTTTAAGTAATCTGTATTTTCTCCTCCATTATTGTCTACTATTACACGTTGAGAAAATGAAGAAAATTGCACAGAAATTAGGAATAAGATAGTAAATAGCGTTTTCATTTTTAAAAGGTTAATTGATAAGGAATAGCTTTCAAAGCATTTACACAAACTATATATAACTGATAGTAATACAATTATAGTTCCTTTTTGTTTAAATACACTAACAAAAGTGGTAAGGTACTAGGTAGAAACATATTAATATGCAACAAATAAGTCCTATAATTATATAGGACTTAAAAAGCATTTGTAAGAAATAGTTTTAGGCAATAATTTTATATTTGTTAAATTGACACTAGGAATATTTGCTCTGGTTTTAAAATTTCATTTTTTCCATATTTATAATGATGACTTTCTATTACTCTGTCTACAATTTCCCACGACCATTCTTTACCTGAAACTTTTGATAACTCTTTAGAAATTCCAAAAAAAGTAGCACCTCTCCCTACACTAATCTGATACTTTTGTACTGTTTTATACTGTGCTGGTACATGGTAATTATATTTATCATTTTCATTTTTTGGATCTGTTGTGTCAGACATTGCATTTGTAGTAAAACAAACACCTAAAACAGTAAAGATGATAACAAATAAATTTTTCATTTTTGTAGCTTTTATATTTATGTAATACATATTATAGTAATCTTCAATCAAGAGAATAGAAACTTATATTTTTTATTTTCTTGATGTTTCAAATTTAATCAATTTTATTTTAATGTTCAAAATTTAAACATTAAAAATTCTAATTTTTTAAACATTTTGTTTTTAAAAGGTGGTAAAGAAGAGGTGGGTTGGGTTAGTGGAATAAATACAATCGTATAATTTCAGTACTATATTTTAAACTTCACCTCCACCATTAATTGCCTTTGGGTTAAAGTATAAAAAGATTGATTACTTTGGAATGCATTCATTGCTGTTTGTGTATAAAAACAGTGATCGAGAAGGTTTTGAACTATAAATAGTAGTCTTGTTTTCTTATTAAACTTATACTGGTAAGAAAAGTTTATGTACTAAAAATCATTATCGATAAAAGTATGAGCAATCCATTTATTATTCCATTTAATAATGGTATTTCTTTTTTGAGAATTGAATATCCATACCTATAATTCGCTACGACCAATCTACTTTATTTAGTGGTATCTATTTTCTCTGTTGTATTTGAATACACCAAATAAGTATTTATTTTATAAAAGCTATTCCCTACCTCTATTATTATATACTTCAAAACCTAAGATATTTTCCTTTTGTATCTCATAGGCAATAATAGTAACGCCATGAATTACTTCTCCTTTTTGATTTTTAATGACACCTTGAACTGAAGTTTATGTAAATAGGATTGAAGTTTTAAAGAGTAATAAATAGTGTTAGATAGTTTTTCATTTAGTTCAAATATTCGCAAATTAAAGACCTTTTTGAAGAGTGTATTCTCTAAAAAGTAGATAGTCATATAAAGTATATTTCAATTTTTGTTTTTTAATGTTTTCTTCAGATGAATCTTCAAGGTATGGTCTTTCAATTCTATGTTTTGAAGTAAAGTCAAAACTTATATCATAACCTGCTTCAAGTTTATTTTTTTGCTTTATTACATTTCTTAAAGCTAACTTTTGTTTAATAGGATTAAGAAATTCTCTACCAGTTGATGTGTCTCGTAATTCATAAGTAGTATCGGTTTCAATACTTATCATTTCAAACTTATGTAAATTTTGAGTATCATTCACAGCAACAATCAAACCTGGTAACCCTCTAAACATATATGGTCCGTCAGCAATTGGAATTTCAGGTGTAAACCATGCTTCAAATTTATATTGACCGAAAGTTGTTAATGCTTTAATACAATGATTGTTATCTATAATTTTGCTTTCATCTGTTACTTCCCAAATCATTTCATCATAACTTTCTTAAAATGAACAAAGCACACCAAAGCCATGTGTATAAATTACTTTTTGAGAAGTATTGTCTTTAAATACTTTAAAATTATTACTCTCCGGCTCTGAAATGTTATCCAGTTTCATATTTAGAATATCGAAGACAGAACTATTTTTATCTAATTTGCTTGCTGCATAAGCTCGTTTTATCTCAATACCAATTAAATAATCATTATAGTTATTGTATTCTGAAAATTGATCATTCAAATACAAAACAAACTTTTCGTTTACTTTAGTTGTGTCATCTACAAAAGGTTGAAATGTATGCATATAAATACATTTCATTTTTGATTGACCCTTCGGTGTTATTGTATCTTGAGAGAAAAGTAATGTTGCTTTTAATAGCAAAAGTAGAGTGAAATAGTTTTTCATTTTTAGCAAAAAATAGTAATAGTTAGTGTACTCGAAGTTATAAATAAATTTTACTTACTGAAACTTTTATCAAAAAAACACTGTGGTTTCTTATTTTTTCTTTTTTATGTTTATTTTTTTAAACAACACAAACAACTCATAATAAGGTGATTACAACAAATTAAACACTTCAGAATAAAATAAATACACTCCTTTAATGTTAATAAAATTCAATCGTACTGTCACATAAATTGGCATAGCTGTCTACATTATGTAAGCATTTAAAGCAGTTCTATTAAAGATAAAGTGATAGAAAATTATTAAGCCTGAAATAGGGCTATGATTTAAAGTAGTTAAGTAGTAAAATGTAGTAATATCAAAAAGGAGCTTTCCATTGGAGTGCTCCTTTTTTTATGGTAATTTTTTGAGGCTAACTGGTAACTCCCCTTTACACTCTATCTCACCGCTTAAAACTCGAAGTGCGGCTTCTTGCATAAACTCAGAATCTTGATAAGTTAATAGTACTTCTTTTGCAATTTCGATGTTTTCAATTTCATCTAGGCCATACGCATTTCCAAAAAAGAGTAGAGTTACCTGTTTATTAGAAAGAAAATCTAATACTTGCTTTCTTATAATTTCAGGGAGATCAAAGTGGTTAAAAGGCTTAATATTAATTCCATGTATACTCAGAATTACACGTTCATAATTTTCTACTTTTTCAAGTAGCTTTTTTAATGATGCTTCTCCCTCCCTTTCATTCCATGTTAAAGTAGTGACTTCTAAAGCTCTTAAGCCATTAAATAACACATTCTTTTCTTCTTTTCTTATTTCTTTTAAATGATGAGCAACTTGTTCTCTAGTACTTATTGTCTGATGCTCTCCAACCAACTTTAAGTAGATTGTTTTGTCTTTATCTATAGGCTGCATAGGTGATTTTCCCAAATAAGTGATGGATGCCTCTGCCAACGCTTTGTTTAGTTGTTTGCTTTCCTCATCATTTAGATCAGCTGATAAATTTCTTGAATTAATTTCTTTCAATTGATCTAAACCTACCCACTTTTTCATGGCCAATAAATTAGTTACAATTTCATCTAATTGCTCTTCAGAAAAATCACCATTTACAAGTGCTTGCTTTATCTTCTCAACACCTTTTGGTACACTTCTGCTATTTGTAATGATATGATTTCCTGCTAAAATTGCCATTAAATCAGCCTCACCATCCTTATAATATTTAGTAATTCCTTGCATATCCATTGCGTCTGTAATGGCTAGCCCTTTAAAATCTAATTGATCAAAAAGGATAGAAGAAAGAATTTTATTAGACAATGTTGTAGGCATGTTATCTCTTTTATCCCAAACAGGAATTTCTAGATGTGCCGTCATTATACTACTTAAACCATTCTTTATAAGCTCTTTAAATGGATATAATTCAATTGCATTTAAACGCTCAGAAGAATGTGATAAACGTGGCAAATCTAAATGTGAATCTGTAGCTGTATCACCATGACCCGGAAAGTGCTTTGCATTATCTAATACATGTACAGATTGTAAACCCTTCATATAAGCTATCCCTTTATTTGCTACTTTAACCTTATCTTCTCCAAAAGAACGATAATTAATTACAGGATTTTTAGGGTTGTTATTTACATCTACTACAGGAGCCAACGGAGAACAAACTCCTATTCTTTTACAATGCTCTCCTATTTTTCGTGCCATTTTAAAAATTAAAGCATCATCCGCAATCGCACCTAAAGCCATCTGATACGGAAACTGTGTTGTGCCTTGTAATCGCATGGCTAATCCCCATTCTGCATCTATATTTATAAACAAAGGCACACTACTTTTAGACTGGTATTTATTGGTTAATTCTACCTGCTTGAATGGTTCTCCCTGAAAAAATGTTAGCCCTCCTAAATGGTATTTTTCAATTAATGTAAGAATTTCTTCTTCGTGCTTTTCATCTCTATTAGAAAAGGCAGCTACTTGAAAAAGTTGACCAATTTTCTGTTCTAAAGACATATTTTTGAGTGTTTTTTTCACCCATGAATCGTTTCTATGATTATGAAATGGAGGGTACATATTTTAGGGGTATTGATAGGTTTAAAAAAATTGATCGCTTACTTTTTAAAAGTGATTTCTTGAAGCATTTTTCGTTTAAGCTGTACAATATATTGCTTTAGCATTTTCTGATCTACAGGCATTTTTCGCTCTCTTCTTTTCGTTAAATAAGCACGTATCTCTTTTCCTAATCGCTTATCTAATTCTAAATCTTTTCGAGTACGAGCTAAGCGGTCAAACTTATCAACTATAACATCTTGAACACCTCTTAACTCTTCTGCTTTAGATATTTTTTTAGTCCCAAAAGCACGTCCCCCAATAGTTTTACCAGTAGGTCTTTTTTTCATTATTCTATTATTTGATTCTTATTTCAAACCTGCTACTTCAATATAAGATTTTAATTCAGCATTCATCTCATTTATGCTTTTTTCTGTAGTATCTATTTCCTTTTCAACTTCTTCAATTTGCATTAATAATCTAAAAGGAACCATCTCTCCGCCATACTTCGCTTTTTCTAGTTCATAATGCCTTAAAGCAGTTCTTTGGTAGTTCATTTTCTGCTCTAACACATTTTTATCCTCTCTTAATTGTTCTATTCTGTGCTTATTTGTATTTACAGAATGTAGAAGTTCATGTAGGAATCCAAGATCCTCTAATAAAGTAGGAATTGAATTTGGTAAAATTACATTACTTTTTGTTTGCTCAATTTCATTAATTCTAGCAAAACCATCTTCTAGTTTTTTTACTAAAGCAACATCCACTTTCTCTTGTACTTTTAACGACTCGTTGGCTTCTGTCAATAAGTTTTTAATTGTATTATTTTGCTGAGAGATAGAAAAGTAACTTACAGATTCTTCAAACAATTTATTCACCTTTTCCTTGGTTACGTCATCATCTTTTAGAAGACATAAATTAAAGGCTTCGATACATTCGTTTTGTTGTAAAAATGAGGCAATTGATTGTGTAATAATCTTCACAGCATCAGTAAAGCTAAACCGTGCAGCTCCAGTTCCAATTGCAGGTAACGATATCCTTTTTATTTTTAGTGCTTTACTTAATGAAAGCACATTATCCATAATCATTTTTAGAGCATCTTCATCAAGGTACTCTTCATTTTGGTAGTTTATAGTTATGGCATGGAAAACATATTTCATTTGTAAAGTCCCTGCCGAAGAAACCACTACGTCACCCAAAGAAAGAGCTGTATGTTTTTGAGCATCTTCTTGAATATATGGACCACCATTTCTACGGATAGTGGCAGATACTCCTCCACCCATTGTAATCATTTCATCGTCAGAACTCACAATAGCATCTGATGGTACCTGAGTGATATCGTCATAGATCAAATTAAATTTTGATCCACCTATATAGTATGTTGCTTTGTTATGTTCCATTATTGGATGTATTTCAGTAGTTCCGTTTTTATTTTCTCCAATTCTGCTTTCGCATCATTTATTCTATGTATTAAAATTGGAGGTGCCATATCACCATATTTAGCTTTTGCTTCTAATGCTGCACGCAGATTTTTTTGATGGATGGTATACAATTTTAATTGATGTTCCACTTCAACTTTATTTTTTATCTCTATCTGATCAAAAGGTCTTTTTGTTATAGATGATAATTGACCTTCTACCGTGTCTGGTAATAACTCTTCAACTTCTACAAGTTCAGCTTTTTCTGTAGAGGTACTTTCTGTTTTCTCTGGTACTATTTGATTTACCTCCTCTTCTGAATTTTGAGGTTGTTCTTTACGCTTTTTAATAACAAAAAAGTTGATCGTAGCTCCAATTGCGATCACCAAGACGATACAATAGAGTAGAATATTATCTTCTTTTTTCTGGCCTCTTGTTAAATTATTTTCCATAGCAATCTCCTCTTTCCCTGTCTGTACATTGGACAATGTAGAAGAATTTGATCTGCTAAAAATATATTCACTTCCTAACTCATTTTTACCAAAAGAACCGTACATACTTTCCGACATCGATCGTTTTGTCTGTTGGTGTACATCAGATAATGTAAAAAGTGTGTTCTGGTCGTTATCAAGAACATTGAGAATGGCACTACAAAAAGGAGAATGTCCATCAACACCATCAGATACTCTTTCTAAAGCACCAGATGTTAAATAAACCCTTGTCACCTTATTCATCTTCTTTTTAAGAAAACGACCCGTTACCATTTCATCTTCTACCTTACCTCTATATTTAGGTGTTTCATCTCTTAGTTTTTCATTAAAACTCCCTCCAAAGCAAACATCTAATACCAATGCCACATGGTTTGCTTCTAAAGCGTTTAATAAACCATTTAACCTTCTGTACTGAAGATAAGATTTTCTAGTAGGATCTTTTCTTGTGGTTTTACTGTCTTTAAATACTAGGAATCCATCATCAAATTGTTTTTGATCATAATCTCCATGGCCAGCAATATATATTAGAAACCTATCTTTAGGTTTTATGAACTGATGATACGTAAGAATTGCTTTCTCCACCTCTTCTAAAGTTGGAGATAATAATAATTTTGTAGAAAAATCATATTCTTTTTTTAATACTGTATTAATGCTCTTTGCATCATTTTCTGCATTATCTAGGTTTGGCCACATGGGCTTTCCATCGTACTTATCTGTACCAATAATTAGTGCATATTGCACGCTCTCAGATAATTCTGGTTGATCGTATGTTTGTGCATTCGTGGCTAAATAACCAAGTAATGCCACAAGCAAGAGTAAAAGTTTGTTATTAATTTTCATACAAAAGCATTGTAATACCTATGTAAATATAAGGAATAGGTAATTATCCTTTATAAAAAATTTGGCGATGTAACGAATTGACTATCTTTGTGCACCACATATTACATACTAGAATGCACATTTGGAAAAAGAAATCACGCGCAGAAATTCAAGAGAGAATTTTTGAAGCCTTAGATAACAATACAGATTATTTTGGAAATCAATCGTTGGGAGTTCCTGGCTCTCACTTAGATAGTAAAGTTTTCCCAGACGATGCCCCATTTTTAAAAGAGGCTCCATTTATAACTACTCTATTACACAATCCTAACCATATTGGTTGTCACACACAAGGTATTTCCGAAAGCTTCTTTAAAGGAACTCAATCTATTGAAAGAGAGCTTATTGAAGTTTGTGGGACTGATATTCTAAACGCAGAAATTAATACTATTGACGGGTATGTTGCCTCTGGAGGGACTGAAGCTAACATGCAGGCAATATGGATATATCGAAATTATTATAAGCAAGAATTTAATGCTTCTAACGATGAAATTGCGATCATCTCTTCTGAAGATAGTCATTATTCAATGGCCAAAGCTTCTAATATTTTATCGCTTGCTTATTATAGAATTTCTGTTGATTTTGATACAAGAGAGGTCTCAGAAGATACAGTAGGAAGTTGTATTGAAAAGGCACAAGTAGATGGTAAAAAATATTTTATCATTATTGCTAATATGATGACAACAATGTATGGTTCTGTAGATAAAGTAGATTTATTTACTGATTACCTTGATGCTCATAATTTAAATTATAAACTACATATTGATGGTGCCTACGGAGGGTTCTTTTTCCCTTTCTCACATAAGCAACATCAGTTAGATTTTAGAAACCCAAAAGTGACATCTGTTACTTTGGATGCTCATAAAATGTTGCAAGCACCTTATGGAACTGGCGTGTTTTTAATTAGAAAAGACTGGATGCATTATGCCAATACTAAAGCAGATTATGTAGAAGGTGATGACTTTACACTGATAGGTTCTAGGTCTGGTGCAAATGCTATTGCCATTTGGATGATTTTAATGACGTACGGCCCATATGGAATGCGGGAAAAGATTTATATTTTATCTAAAAGAGCAGACTGGTTTACTCATAAATTAGACGAAATTGGTATTTCTTATTTTAGGAGTAAAGATTCTAATATTGTTACTATGCATGCCGATAAAATTCGTCCGGAAACAGCCAAACGATTTGGTTTAGTACCCGATGTTCACCATAATCCAAAATGGTATAAAGTGGTAGTAATGGAACACGTTACAATAGAAAAATTAGAACCACTAATAGAAGAACTTTCCGTTCAATAATTAGTAGAAAATAAAACGGCTCATCAAGTATTTTTCTTGATGAGCCGTTTACGTATTGCATAAAATATTTAATTTATCACATCTTTATATCTCTCTTTTATATCAACAAACGCTCTTCTCTGCTCTTGGTATTTTTGTTGTGTTGATGGACGAGGATTCCAATTAGGATCAGGTATTTGTACTCTAATGTCTTCCCAATTATGGTTATCATAAAAATGAGCATCGTATGTACAACCATCCATTTGATCAAAAGGTACTAGAAAGATGTAGGCATCAAAAAATTGATTTAACCTAAATGTATCATTACATGATGCATAAAAACTATTATCTTCTAACAGCCCCATTGGTGAATGAACTAGATCAAATGCTATCGGCTTATTTCCATTTAATGCCATTGCTTTTTCAATATTTCCATGTGCAGGTGACATCAACTTATAATTAGATTTTTCTGTTCCATAAAATGCTTGATGCAATAAGATAGTATATACTTTATCGGGATGTTTATCTAGTAAACGGTGTCCTAAATAAATGGCTTCTGCGGGACAATTTTCTGAAATCTTATTTTCTAAATTTCTATTTAAAAACTTTGTAAATGCATGTGGAGTACCTACTAGTAAAAGTGCTTTCTCATTTTTATCAAAAACTTCTTTTTCCACAACCTTAGCTCGATAAAGATCTGCTTCTCCTTTATTAAATATTTCAGCTTTTTCTTCGGGTGTATTTTCACCTAAGTAATTACTCCAATTGTATTGGTAGCTAAGGTTTATTATTCTAAATTTCTTATCATTAGCTTTTAATGTTGTATTAAATTTCCAAGCATTTTTATAGACATCCATATATTCTTTATAAGGCCATCCAACGTTATAAAAGAACATTATATTTCTCATAAGTTCTTCATCAAACTGAGGGGCTGATAATAGAGAATCTACTTTATGTTGCATTTCCGAAGCGCCAAACTCCATTCCTAAATTATAAACTCCTGCCTTGTATAATTTAGGAATTAACTGACTTACAAAATCAAGGTTATTTTTAATACCGTGGTCTTCTCCTAATAGAACAACCGTATTGGTTTTAAATTTCTTAATTATAAATTCTGATGGGGTAGTCTCGTACTCCTTTAAGTATTTTTCTGTTGTTAATGAGCTAGTAGGTTTATTACAAGAAATTATAGTAATAAAGTATAGGGTAATAAAGATATAACGCATATTTAATTAGTATTTAGGTATGTGCTAATTAAATATAACTAATTATTAAGAAAATTGAAAAGAGGACAATTTATTAAAAAATTGTTTTTAAGTAAATAAATATGATGTATCAATTACAACTTTTCTTAATTCAATTCCAGCTTTTAATTTGATAACCGATTACATCAGTTTAAATTACTTGTTGTACTCACCTTATTCATTAATCCAACAAAATAAGCTCTCTCACAAGTTGTAAGAGAGCTCTGATAAGTAGTCGGAGTTAAGAAACTTATCTATTAAAACACATAATCTAATCTTTTAAGAATCTGAAAACATTACTAGTCTGTGTACCTTTTTTTGTCAGATGCAAAACATACATTCCTTTAGGAAGCTGTTCTATATTTATGGACGAGTTTCCATTCTCTAGTATTCCTTCTAAAACTGTAACACCTTCTAAACTATATAATTGATAATTTGATTGAGTTACCCCTTTCACTTTAATAAAGGATTTTGATGGGTTAGGGTATAGAGATATTTGTGATGAAAGTTCTGTTTCCAATGATTCATCAATTACTCTAGCAGACGATGTATTTGTACAACTTTCCCACATAAGTTCAATTGTATTATTTGTATTTCCTACAATGTATTGTCTATCAACACCCCACATTATTGCACATTCTATAGGTACTATTTCCCTATCTGACCAATTGTTTTCTTTTAAGAAATAAAATGCGCCAGTCTCTCCTATTTCTAAAGTTGTAGTATATGTATAAATATTATTTCCTTGATGTTCCATTGGTAAAATTTCCCAACTAGTTTCTCCAGTAAAATCTCCTGTTATGAAGGCTCCAGAAGCTGTAGTACCTGTCATGTCAACTTGAAAAGTAACTTCTCTAGTTAATTGAGGTGTACAATCTTGCCAAGCATAAGAAAAAATATTCTCTCCACTTGTAATTGTATATTGTCTATCATTATCCCACATTAAAGCACATGCTGTTGGTACCGTTTCTCTTTCTGTCCAATTGCTTCCTTTTAGAAAAAAATAACCTCCTGTTGTTCCTTCTAAAATTGTAGTTGTATATGTAAAAATCCCATCTCCTTGAGCAATCATAGGCAAAATTTCCCATTCTGATGTTCCTGTAAAATCTCCTGTTATGAAGGCTTCAGTTACTCCTGTTTCTGCCGACATATCCACTCTAAAAGTAACATTGTTTATTACATCTGGCACATACTGCTGTTCCAAAAATTGAATGCCACCATCCAAAATTAATTCATTACTAAAATTGAAAAATGCTCCATTTTCCCAGTGCGATCCAGTTCCCCATTCTGTTTCACAACTTGTAGAAACCCATGCTGGTTCCCAATACACTACACCCATTCCTCCTCTATTGTACACTTCTGTGGTAATATCTATCAACCAATCTCTCTGTCCTGTTGCACTCACTTCGTACCCACTAGGCATAGCAGATAGCATGTTTGGAGCAGTATCATTATAATCTAGCGTAAAAGGTAAACCAACTTCTACGAGTAAAACTTCTTTGTTATATTTCTCTTTCAGGTATTCAATGGTGTTACCTGCTTGTCCAACATTTCCTCCATGCCACTCTGGATATAAAGAAAAGCCCATGATATCAAAATCTGTGACTCCATTACTAATTGCATTTCCAAACCAATCATCGCCATGTGCTGGATTAGCAATATGTAAAACAATTTGAGGTTGAATAGAAGATACATTACCTGCTGCTCTCACTCCTGCAATACCAGCTTTAAGCAGTGCACTTTGTCTTTCCCAGTTTACTGTTTTAATATTCACACCTTCGGCACTTAACATTTGTCCATTAGACTCGTTACCGACTTGTACCATTTCTGGCATTAAACCCATAGCGTCCAAATCTGTAAGTACTTTATAGGTATAATCGTACATTTTTGTTTCTAAAGCTGGGGTGTCATCTACTAAAGAGGCCCAAGCTGCAGGAATAGTCTGTTTTCCTGGGTCTGCCCAACTATCAGAATAATGAAAATCCAATAGTACATGCATTCCTTCATTTTTTGCTCTTGTAATAGTTATTACCGCATCTTCAAAAGAAGAATAATTGGTAGGGAATTCGGAATGGGCCATTGGGTTATGCCATAACCTTACCCGAATAAGATTTGCACCATGATTGGCCATAATTTCAAATGGATCTGTAGAAATACCCTCGTCGTAATAAACGGCTCCACAATCTTCCAATTGATTTACATAAGACAGGTCTGCTCCTTTGTAAAAAACTTGTGCCGACATTTTAAATGTAGACAAGAATAAGATGATTAATAGTAGTGTAGTTGTTTTCATAATTTCATTTACATTTCATAGCTAAATGCACTTACTCAAAATAATTTATAATTGATTTTCTCTAAATTTTAAATGTGGTATGTAATTGCTTATCACATATTAAAATCAAGAATTTCAACTTAATTTATTCTTTCATACATGCTCTTTAAAAAAACTCAACAACTATTTTATAGTGTTGTTAAGTATGTATCAAATGTAGGTAGTTCTTATTCTAATTAGTTTTCATTTTCATACACAAATTAGTGTTAATCATACACTAACGCTTTTAAAGGCTATTTAAGAGCTATTATTAAGGTTTTCTAATAAAAAGCTTATTTATTTTATGAATTATTGCATTCCCCACTTTTCAAGTAATAAATCATATTCTTTGCCCGTAATAGGAAGAATTGTACCGTGTCTTGGGCTAAAATTGAGTTTTACTTTCTTTTCGGTAGGAACAAAATTTAGGAGGTCTTTGCTTTTACAAAACTCATAACCATGATCTTGAAAAAGATCGTACATTAAAATATAATCAGTTGAATTGTTACGTTTAAAAATGCCAGAACCTTCTACTTGCTTATCTGTTTTTTGAAGAAAATTAGGGTACTCTTTCCATTTATTTGCAGTTAAAGATGTTGCTGTCGCCACTTTTATACCCTTGCCGTTTTCATTACTTGTCTTATAAAAAAGATAGTATAAATCGTCTTTAATAATTATATCTCCATCTATACAATGTGCTTTATTTTTAGGGATAAAAAGTGGCGTAGGGTACCCTTCTAAATCTGTGAAATCTGAATTTACAAATGCATAATAAAGTACCTCCTCTTTAGTACCATATTTGGACGACCAATAGATTATATATTTACCACTTTCTTTATCATAAATAGTTTGAGGCGCCCACACACTTTTTAAATTTTCTTGGTTTTTAAAACGTGCTGGAAAATGAATAGCAGATGAAGACCAGTTTATTAGATCTTTTGATTTTAATAAAATTAATCCTCTGTTAGTATCCCACCCCTTACTTGATACCATATCTGTAAGAGCCATGTAAAATACCCCGTTTTCTCCTCTTAAAATATGAGGGTCTCGTACTCCTCCTGTTTTGCTTATTTTTTTAGAGTTAAGCACTGCAGAGTTATTATTTAAGGCTGTAAATGTATATCCATCAGTACTAAGGGCAAAGTGTACTTTTTCGTCAGTAATTTTATTTCCTGTAAAGTAAGTAAAAAGATAAGCCTCTTCATTTAGTTCTTTATTTTGAGTACAATTAGATAGTAAACTACTTATGAGTACCGCACATAAGAACAAGCTACTTTTTATAAATTTGTTTATCATCTTTTCTTTAATAATTAAATATGTTGGTTTATTTAAAAGCAGATAGAGTGAAAAACTAAGACAATAATTTATGCAATTACCTTAATTTTTCACTCTATCGTTTTCTCAAAATTGATCTGTATAAAGTAGTTATAAACTACTGAAAGAGGAAGTAGTATACACCAAGCGTATACTTTCTATATTTATCTGACAGTGTTTTTCTACTGTTGCAAGTTGAATGGATTCTATTTTACGCCAATCTATTTCCGTTTTTACAGTAGTAGGAGAAAAATAATAAGGTAAGAAATCTGGATATGGTCTAGGAAGTGTTACTAATTTTGTAGGACGTAAGGTGTCTAATTTCACCACATATATTCCTTTTTTCTCTGTCATTTCTACAATAGCACCAAATGCAGTTCCATCGTTCCCTACTAATGCTATTTCAATTTTTTGTGGTGTATCTACCAATGCATTTCCTATTATTTCAAGTTGTGTATAATTACCAATGGTTGTATTACTTGTTTTTAATGTATTACTAAAATAATAACGCAACGCATAATTAGGTACTGTATTTCCTAAATCGGTTGGTATACTATCCAGATTAATCTTCAGAGCATCTTTAGCAGTTCGGAAATTTGGTGCTAAAGTTACATTAGTATTCCATGTTTTATTTAGTTTCTCAAAATCTTTTGAAGCATCAAAAAGTGTAATCGAAGACAAAGGAGCAATTATCCTCGTTTCGTACATTTCTGTTGATGTAAAATCCCAATCAGAAGGTTTACCTTTTATGGCATTTGGGAAAGTGATTACAGTGTTGTTTACATCTGCTACAATAAAATAATTAAAATAGCCTTCTCCAATATCATCTTTAGGAATTTCTACACCATATGTATATCCTTTTAAGTGTTTTAAAGTGTATTCTTTTTGCTGATTATTTGTATATCCTATCAACTTTAAACTGTGCGGTAATGTTGTATTTACTAGTGTAGCTTCTATAGTAAATGAGGTATCTGAGAACACTTCTTTTTTTGGTGTATGCACAACTGTAAAGTTTTCGAATTCTGATTTAGGAGCATAGTATTCTCCGACTTTAATAGCCCCAAAATTACTTTCTGCCGTCCATTTATGCTTCTTCCCTTTTTTAGCTAAGATGTATGTTCCCGGATAAACCGTAAAAGTATGTTTTTCTGCAGTACTTGATAATTGATTATTCTCATTTACTGCCTTTACTGTAAAATCGTTGCCTAGTTGTGGTAGTTTTACCGACATCTCCCAATTGTTCCAAATAATTTCTGCTACCTTTTTCTTTAAACTATTTTTACCATAAGGATTCTTTGTAATTAAAACATCAGGCTGTACCTCTAAACGCCAAACTCCTGTTTCTAATTCATCTAAAAAATATGCCCCTGTTCCTTCATAATCAATAAGTTTTGAACTTCCCACTCCTGCAATTTCCTTTAGTTGCTTTACTTTCTTAGGTGATGTTATTGTTGAGTTTGTATAAAAGAATTTTTCATCAGACATATATTCAACCAAGTCTTTATCATAAGAGATAGATACATTATCAAATGTTGTGTTTTCTGGGAAAGCTCCATAACTTTTATACATTGGCATCTCGTGAAATATCTCGCTACAAATTTTTAAACTTAAAGCTTTATGTGGAGTATATGAAAGATTCATATAATGAGTGTTGTATTCTGTATTTTTATTGGCTAAAAACGTTGGGTCATAAGCAAATTGTGTTGCCCATTGTATACCCGCAGTTCTAAAACTTCTTGCCATTGCAGGGTATATATATGCTTTATGAGTATCTGCTGGATCAAATTCATATACTATTTTTGCATGGCTTTTAAATGCTTTATTATTTGCAAAAGGTATTTTATAGTTGTCTGCATTGGGCAATAAATTCCCTCCTAATTCTGCTTCTGAAACCAAGTTTGTAGGGTACCATTGGAATGTACCTCCATCAATACCTGCATTATAATATGCATCTACTAATTCTATACTATGACTAACGTTATAAAGTATAGGTTTTAAGCAACCTGTATTTTTCATGGACTCCACCATAGTAGAAATATAGGCAGTTACTTGTTCTGGAGTACCTGCATGATGTGGCTCATTACTTACTTCAAACGCTACAATACTTGGCTCATTTTTGTAGGCAATACCTGTATATTTATTTTTATGATTTAAAAATTGAGCTAAATAGTTTGCCTGTGCTTTAATAGCTGCTGCATTTGTTAAACATGCTTCCTTTCCATATTTATGAGAGAAACCTGGAGAATACGTATCTTTCTCTGGCCAACCATTTCCCCAGAATGCTATGGGAGTAATTAAGCAGTTAATATTTCTCTTTTTTAACTCTGCTACTAGGTAATCAAATAACTCTAAGTGCTCATTTTCTAAAATATTCCCTAAAGAATCACTAATTTCTGTATCCCAAACATGTACTCTATAGGCATCAAAACCTAGTCTAGAGAAGTGGTAGATATCATTATCAATTGCCTCTTTTAGGTTAACACCTAATTTCTTAGAAGACCGGTAAGCATGTGCAAAAGGACCTGTGTAATTTACACCAAACCCCTTCACTTCAGTAGTATTTGGCCAGCGCATAACTCCCTCTTTATCTACATAAACATCTTTTTTTTCTTGTCCAAAAAGGTTAGCTGTTAGTAATGTACATAAAAGGTATATATATAATTTATTCATTTCGATTTCAGTTTTTAAGAAGATACTTAGAACATTACTCTTTCTGTAAAAAAGCTTTCTAAAAAAAGAGTAGTTCTAAAAATGCTTCTTGTCTAAGTTTATAAACCAGTGTATTCGTAAGTCATGTAGTCAAAAATGCTAGTTGCATTTCCATTATAATCAAAGAAGGCACAATTTTCCCAAGAAGAACCCGTTCCCCATAACGTTTTAATAGGCACAGCTATCCAAGCAGGTTCCCAATAAATTACTCCTAATGCTCCTGCATTTATCATACTCTGCGTAAACGACTTCATTAAATTTAGATGACCTTCTGGAGTATATGGATAGCCTTGAACTATATCTCCATACCCAAAAATATTATTGTAATCATCATCTGCTTCAGTAGTCCAAGGGTAAGCAATTTCTACTATCATTACCTCCTTATTAAATTTGCTTTTAATGCCTTTTACAGTAGTTTCCATTTGATTAAATGCAATTGTATTGTGCCAAATTGGATAATAAGAAATCCCAATAATATCAAAATTTACGGCATCGTCTCCACTCGTAATGTTCTCAAACCACCATTCTATATTTTTTGGATCAGCAACATGTAAAATTGTTTTTGTAGTTGTTAAGGCCGTATCGTTAACAGCATGTACAGCAGATATTGCACTGCTTAAAACTGTTTTCAAATTTGCCCAATTCCCATCGCAAACGTTACATTTAGGGAAAGTATTTGATGCATCAGTATACATCATTCCACAATTCGTCTCGTTCCCAATTTGCACAAAACTTGGCATTAACCCTTTGCTGTTTAAATAAGTAAGCGTGCTGAAAGTGTAGTTATATATAGAATCTGACAAAACACTTAAACTCTCAATATTTTTCCAAGCTTCTGGAACATGTTGTTTATCTGGGTCTGCCCAAGTATCTGAATAATGAAAATCCAATACTACTTCCATTCCTTTTGCTTTGGCTTCAACCATTGCTTTTTCTACATCAGCAAGATCACTGTATAGTTTTGCATCTTGATCATTGTCTAAACTTTGACTCCATTTAGGCGTATGCCATAACCTTAAACGAACTAGATTAGTGCCCCTATCAGCAAAAATCTGATAGGGGTTTTCTTGTCTATTGTCTACTTTATACTGTCCGCCTTCATCAAGAATTTGATTTACATAAGACAAGTCTGCTCCAAAATAGAATGAGTTTTCTGTTGTTGAATCAGAAGGAATAAGTGACTCTTCCCCAATAGATTCCGTTATTTCTTTTGCTTCAGAACAGCTCATTATTAAAACTGTTACAAAAAGGCTTATCATTAAATTTTTATAGTTCATTGTCTTATTATTTAATCTATTCTTGAATGATAAAAGATTTAGAATAAAGATCTACTGTATACTTATAAGTACCATCTGCACCAACATAAGTAAAGTTTGCATCTCCTTCTGTAGTACCCGTTAAATTATCGCTAAGTGTACCATCCATAAAATAAGTGTAATTGTATTGTTGAGATCCCCAATCTCCATCTACTGTAAAAAACCTAAATATTTGTCCGTTGGTTATTGTTACAGTTCCTTCGTATTTACCACCACCAAGCCATGTAACAGCATCAAAAGACCAACCATTTTGATCGCCAACGATGTATAATTCTGGCGTTGAAGCCGCAGTCATAGTTATTGTTTTGGTAGCATAAGATACCGTCATTGTATATACACCTGTTGTACCAGAAAAAATAAAGTTATCGTCTCCATCTCCTGCTTCGGTTAAGTTAGCATCAACTACTTCAAAATCTCCATAGCCTAACTGACTAGCCTCCCAAGATTTTTCTTCAAAGAAACGGAAATAACTACCATTAGTAAACGTTCCTATTACTTCAAACTCTCCAATTCCGAGAACATTAAAATCTAAAGAAGTATCGAAATTCCAACCTTGGTCGTCTCCATTAATATAAAGAGGAGAAAGTACAGAAGGAGCATAAGGAGTTATTTCTACTTTTTCTACAGAAGAGTAAACTTCTGCTACTTCTTCATTTATTAAAGACACTACTCTAAATTCTACATTTACAGCTGTACCACCTGCAACTCCCTTTTCTAATAAGCTTTTATTAATATTACCTACTGTAAATCCAGAAGTCAGTTCAAAGGTATTGGCTAGATTAATTGGTGTTGCAAAAGCATTCCCTTCCACATCAAACTGCACAGTATAATTTACGGCAGATTGAAACCCATAATCAGTAGGAGTCCATGTCAAAGAATCAAAATTCTCTTCACTTTTTTCTTCTGATAATACAAAAGATGTTGCACTTAATGGAAGCAGATCATTTGCAGCCACTTCACTTTTTAATATTGCTTTTTCTATTTCAGATTCTTGGCACGATATGCAACTGATAATGCCGAATAAAAGAATCAATAGTTTTGATATATTTTTCATACGTATAGAATTAATAGCCTACGTTTTGTTTTAAGTTCGGATTTGCTGTCAGTTGATTAGACGGGATTGGAAATAAGTCTCTATGACTTGCCGTTGGAATACCTTCCTTTACTTTTCCTTTCCAAGGCCATTGGTAGTCACCATCAGTAAACTGATTAAAGCGTATTAAATCTGTACGTCTATGCCCTTCCCAGAATAGTTCTCTTGCACGCTCATCCAAAATAAACGGTAAATCTAAATCTGCTGCCGTAATATTGCTTGTATTTGCTCTTGTACGTAGTACATTGATATAGTCAACAGCTTGGCTTTGAGAACCTCCTGCGCCACCTCTTACTACAGCTTCTGCATACATTAAGTAAGCATCTGAAAGTCTAAACATAGGCCAATCAGTATCTATCTGAACATTATGGTTTGAGTCTGATAAATCGCCATTTAACTTTCTATTACGAAATTTTGTTATTCCGTACCCATCTGTAAATAATCCAATATCATCAATTTCTAAATTTTGTCCGTCTGTCCAGAATAAAGCTCGGTAATCATTATCTAGATCAAATTTATTTACCAACGCTTTTGTTGTTCTTAAACCAGACCAAGCATCACCTGTTCCAAACATACCCTTAGCATCCATTGTACCACCAATCTGAGCATGTACTAGATAAACTATGCCCCCCCAAGTTTGTGTCATATTTCCATCATAAGTAATTGGAAAAATCATTTCTGGACTAGTATGGTTATCGGCAACAAAATTATGTCTGTATTCTGTAGGGATAGTATAAGGTGCTGACAATACCGCTTGTAGTGCCGTTAAGCAATCATCATATCTACTTGTGCCAGTGTATATTTCTGCATTTAAATATAACTTTGAAAGTAACATCCCTGCTACAGCTTTATCAGCTCTTCCGTATTCAAATTTTGGAGTACCCAACTCGTCTTTAATTGCTAGAAGTTCACTTTCAACATAGTTAAATAGATCGATTCTTTCTATACGCTCTGGGAAAAAAGCTCCCGGAAGATCTTTTTCTGTAACAAAAGGCATTGCTCCAAAAAAGTCGATACCATGCCAATAAGCCAAAGCTCTTAGGAAACGAGCTTCTGCTTGGAACCTTTTAATTTCTTCATCCTCGTTGTCACTTGTAGCTCTAATGTATTCATTACATAATGCAACGGTGTACATTATTCTAGAGTGCATAGCTGCTATAAATGTATCTGTTGGTGTCCATGTATGCCAATGGAAATCCTTAATTGTAGCATCGTTCCAAGACAAAACTGCTTCGTCTGTAGTTAATTCTTGAAGGTTCCAATATTGTCTTAAATAGTTGCCAAACCCTTCATCAATACCTTCTATATCAGCCATACCATCTGGTCCTTTTTGACCAGAAATAGCAAATGTTGCGTAAAGTTTTGCGAGTCCTTCTTTGTAATCTGCTGTAGTATTATACACATTGGCAGAGTTAATTACATTTTCATCGATAGGTGATACTTTAAGATCGTTCACGCATGATGTTAGCTGCAGAAGTAAAGCTGATAATATAAATATATATAGAGATTTCATTTTAATTTCGATTAAAAGTTAAGGTTTAGTCCAAATTGATATGTTCTTGGTACTGGATAAATATTATTATCGATACCATAACCAACTTCTGGGTCAATGCCTTCATAATCTGTTACTACTAATGCATTCTGAATTGTAAAACTCATTCTTGCATCAATTTTATTATTGAATAATTTAGTTAGCGTATAGCCTAAACTAACATTATCTAGTTTAAAGAAAGAGGCATCTTGTACATACATATCAGACCAATATTGAGGGTTAACAAACCCAATATCAACAGCTTCTTTTCTTATGTTAGTAAAGTATCCATTTGCTGCAGATTGATATAAACCTGATAACGAGTTATTGGCCAAACCATTATTATACACTTTGTTGCCAATACTCCATCTTCCTGACATTGAAAAATCAAAGTTTTTATAACTAACCCTTGTATTTAACCCAATTAAAAATTCTGGATTTGGATTGTTTGCATGGTATTTATTAAATTCATTACTACCTACTTCACCTGTACCACCTGTTCTATTTGCATATAACCCTTCTACTGGTTTTCCTGCTTCGTTATATACTTGTTGGAACACATAGAATGAGTTAGGTGATTGCCCAACTGAATGAATTTGAACCATGTTACCCTGCCCACCAGAAATTGCACCTGTTGGTACACCTGGATCTTCTGGGTTATCTACTTTATTTAGTTTCGTGATCTCTCTTGTATTGTAAGTAAAGTTACCTCCTAAAGACCATGTAAGGTCATTACTAGAAATAAGTCTTCCCATTAACGTCACCTCAAGACCTTTAATTTCCATGGTTCCTACATTGGTAACCAAATAATTAGAAAAATTACTTCCGTCTGCAATTGGCACTCTATTTAAAAGATCATCCGTTTCTTTCTGATACCCTTCTATTGTACCCGTTAACTTATCATCCCAAAGTCCAAAATCAACACCTAAGTTAATTGTCGTTGTTTCTTCCCATTTTAAATTTGCATCATAAGGTGATGGACGAAGTGTATTATAAAATTCGTTTCCAAACTGATAATACGCCCCTTCTATACTTCTTCTGTATTTAGGAATTGCAGGGTAGTATGGGTCTCCTACATTTGGAGATAAACCTTGTTGCCCAGTAATACCGTAACCAACTCTAAGTTTTAAGCTAGTTAATTGATCAACATTGCTTAAAAAAGCTTCATTATTAATATTCCAAGCAAAGGCTAGAGAAGGGAAAGTACCCCATTGGTTTCCTTCAGCAAAACGAGAAGATCCATCTCTCCTAACCGTTGCTGTAACAACATATCTTTTATCGAAAGAGTAAATCATTCTGCCAAACATAGACACTAAATAATTCTCGTTCATGTATTGAGAATCTTGGATAATTTGATCTCCTGCAGTATTTCTATCAAACGTAGTACCGCTTCTTTTCCAATGTTGCCAAGAATAACCACCTATTACATCAACACTATGCTTACCAAAAGATTTATTATAGTTTAAGAAGAATTCTAAAAGTTGCGATTCTGTTTTTGATGTATAGTCTAGTAATCTACCACCTTCTTCTCCTGTATAATCACGGTAAGTCCATGTAGTACCCGGTTTAGCATTGTCTACCCCATCAGTATTTGTATTGTCCATACCTAAATTAAGGTTGGCTTTTAAATCTTCTAGAAAATGGAATTTGTAATCTAATTGTACATTACCCGTAAAACGTTTAACGTCTGCTATGTTTTCTCTTAATTCTAACATAGAAACTGGGTTAGTAATAAAGGTATTTGCAGGACCTTCAGGGTCAATACTACCATCTGCCAATGTTGACGATGTATAAGCAAAGAAGCCTTTATATTTATTACTTCCATTTCTTACAGGTTGTGTTGGATCGTAATCTACTGCCATTCCTACCGCTCCTGGGTCTCCAAAATTTGTATTTGCTGCAGTACCTTTTGCGTTCACATTTACCGCTAAATGTTCATCAAAGAATTTAGGGTTAATATTTAATGATACAGTATGACGTTTTGTTGAAGTTGTCTTTAAGATACCGTTCTCATCATTATAACCATATGATACTCTGTAAGGTGCATTTTTCACTTTTCCTGATAAGCTCAAGTTGGTTGCATAAGAAACAGAATTTCTAAAAATTTCTTTTTGCCAATCTGTATTTTCCGAACCTAATTTCTTGATAGCATTTGCATCAATACCACTAAATCCATTATCGGATAATCCTTTTACTAATGTTCTGTACTCATCTCCAGATAAATTATCCACATACTTTGTTGGTGTACTAATGGACACTTGATTATCGAAAGTAACTTTCATCTTGTCTGTAGAACCTTTCTTCGTTGTAATTAATATTACACCGTTAGAAGCTCTAGAACCATAAATTGCTGCAGCAGATGCATCTTTTAAAACAGTAAAAGATTCAATATCACTTGGGTTTAATGTATTCAATGGATTTGATAATCCTGAAACATCACCATCATCTACAGGAAAGCCATCAATTACAATAAGTGGATCGTTTGTAGCTCCTCCTAAAGAAGAACCTCCACGAATACGAATTGTAGAACCACTACCCGGTGCACCTGTATTCCTTGTGATATTTACTCCCGCAATTTTACCCGTTAATAAATCTTGAGGAGAAGTAGTAACACCTTGAATAAAATCGGTATCTCCTAAAGTAGAAACTGCGCCTGTTACGTCAGTTTTTTCTACTTCGCCATAACCAATTACAACTACCTCTTCTAAGGTTTGTAAATCGACTTCTAATTCTACATCAATTCGCCCTAAAGTAGAAACATTAATTTCTTTTGTAAGGTAACCTATATAAGAAATTACTAATGTAGCTTCTCTATTACTTACGGATAAAGAATAGTCGCCATCAAAATCAGTTACCGTTCCATTGGTAGTACCTTTTTCTAAAATTGCGACACCTGGAATTCCAGTACCTTGGCCTTTTTCTGTGATATGACCTTTAACAATAACCTGTGCATTTGTAGCGAGAGCACTTACAAATATAAAACTAAAAAATAGTAATAGCTTCTTCATTTCATTTGTTTACAGTTAATTATTTCGAACACTGCAAACATAGGTTAAAGAGTCTCTTTTACACTTTCACTTTTCTTACATAAAGTTTAAATTTTATAACATTTAGGCTAAATAAGACAAAAATTACGTGTTTTTATTACAAAAAATTATAAAATGATTGTAAACATATATAAATGAGAAGAATATATTTATTAAAAAGAATCAATAAATATTAAGGGAAAACTCTTTTATTCTCTATTTGTAATTCATTTATTACATTCAAATTTTACATTCCTAGAATAGAGTACAGAATACTCTTACTATTATAGTATATGATTAATATTAAACATAATACAATTTAGAGATAAAAAAAGCATTGCCCTTTAAAAAGCAATGCCTCTAGTTTATCGTATTCTACACAATTTAATTTGTGTAGAATACGATAATGTATTTATTAAAGTAGAATTATTGTATTAAATAATAACTGCTTTTTCAATTAGTACATCGTAAACATAACCCGATCCAAAGTCTTTATCCAAAGTAACAGTACCTTTAATAGTTACAACTTCTCCAACTTTAAAATCATCATTTGTAGTAATGGTAATATCGTATTTTCCATTTCCTATTGATCCGTCTTGTAAATGGACAAAATTAACTTTCATCACACCATTGTTTACTTTTACCACTTTCCCTTTAATTATCACTTGTTTGTTTAAGTAAGATTTAGGGTTTTCAAAAAGTTCTGCAACACTTATTCCGTTTGGTGCTTTTTCTATATGGTCTACGCTTGACTTTCCTTCTGGATTACTGTTTGTATTGGCTTTTGCAACACCTTTTTTATTTGTATCTCTAATACCTTCAGCAAAAATGACACTCTCAAAAGTTCGGTTTAAAGTCTTACTCTCAAAATTTCTCATTTCCATGCCGCCATCATAATAATAGGTAGCTCCAATTTCTATCTGTCTACCTGGCACTGCCATCCAATAATCATTTCCTTTTTCAGAAACTTTAATATATATATACCCGCCAGAAGCAATCTTTTCGGTTACAACAATTTTATGTGTGTTTTCACCTAATACCTCCTCAGAATTTACGGTGTTAATTACTTCAGAAGAAGATGTTTTATCCTCATTTGATTGTGTTTGTTTTGAATCGTTACAACTTGCTAAAAAGCAAAGTGCAGTTAAAATAAATGTACTATAGATTTTCATTATTCTTTCAATTTTTGATTTTAGGTAAATTTACTCAAATGATTTTTAGATACAACTAAGGCACTGCTCGATTAAAAAGCAATGCCTTTAGTTTATATATTTTGTACTCCTTTATTTGTCTTAAATTAGTATTCAATCCTCATTATTTTACCTAAAATCACGTTTTAAAAGGCTTCTTAAATGAGATAATTTAAAGACATGTACAAATCAATTTTTACATTATTATACCTTAAAATTGTTCAGATGGGTGTGCCCATTGCTTAGGATTTGAATAAGGACCTGTAACGGTTGTATTTGATACGATTCCCTGAAGTATTCCTGCTTTAAATTCTTTAGCGAACCAATTTTCTAAAGGCATTTCAGATTTTACTGGTAAGCCTATTTTATGAGGTGTATTGTATCTTCTTCCGTAATGATGTTTCTCTCCAGCAATAAATACTACATCGGGTTGTAGTTCTTTTTCTACTAAATCCATTAATTGGGTTGCTAAACCTTTCCTTTGGAATTCTGGCAGTACTGCTAATGGAGCTAATACATAACATTTCAAATCAGGTGCCTCATCTATCGTGATTGGCGTATAACATGCATGAGCAACCCCTTTATGAATAATAGAGTCTTAACTTAATGTCCAATAAAATATAGCAGGTACAAAAGTTTTAGAAGCTTTGGATATTCTCCGGATGTAAGAAACTTGTAATAGATTTTATTTAGTTTTTATATTATTATTTTAATAATGTAGTAAAGATGTTGTATAAAGTATAAGAAAATGAAGTGTATAATTCAAAATGTAATTTTTAGAATTCTATTAAAATTGCAACTTAACTTTATAAATATAAAGCAAATATTATGACTAATAATAAAATTGATAAACATTCAAAAGTAAATAAAGGTATGAAAAAATTTTCCATTGGTGTATTTATATGTTACATCCTTATTAGGGTTTTCGAACTGGGTTTTGAATCCGGTATTAAAAAAAACACTTCCCTACCTTTAGAAAATTCATTAGAGATGAAGGATTAAAAATTGGTTTTGTCGCATTGATTCGAAGAACTTTTTTTTCAATTTCTTTCGTTTCAATAAATAGATAAGCTTTTGAAAACTTCGAAATTAGACATACCCTTCTAGTCAGAAAGTTGATCTTTTTGTATCATTCTTACCGTTTCTATTCCTGAAATTGTATACTCTACTAAATCAAAACTTTTAAACTCTTTGACTAGAATCTGACCAGGATAAATCTTTGAGATTACATACATAATAGCTATGTTTCGAATTACTTTCTATTTGACAACAAGGAGATATAGATTTCAAATGAATGATTCTTTTCCTTATAGTATTAGATTCATTGATAGAAAATTCATCAAATTCAAAAGAATCAAAATTAAAAAAAGTAGAGAGTAATATCATAATAACGAAATTAATAATATCTCATCTGCTCAAATGTTAAAAAAGGTTTCCACCAAATGTGAATCAGAACACCCTGTTGTAGAGTTACTCAACCATTTGAATTAATGAGTAGATTGTCATTATTGTCTACATTTTTTATATCCAAAATATTCTGTTTATTCTTTGTTGTTTACTTACTTTTATCTAACTGTTCTGTGCACAATAGAATAAAGTAGAACTATTATCTAAATTCTTTAATCAATGTCTGACTTTCTTACTACACTTCTTATCATGATTGGTGTAGGACTTCTATTTCTTGTTCCATCTGCATTTATTGGAGGTAAAGTAATGCTAACAATTGTCACTTTACTCTTAACTGGAATTAGCAGTTATCTGCTCTTATATGGGAAGGCCTTGGGTAAATCTTTTGCTAATAGTACTACTCCAACTTCTATAGACCTTGAGATAATAATTCTGTTTCTTTCCTTTGCAGCTCTGTATACTTTTATTGCTTATGGTTCTTTTTGTCTTAGACAGGTAACTTATGGTATTGATGGCTATAAAATTCAATTACTTTTTTGGTTTGTTATACTGATAGGTTACCCTACATATTTGTTTGTTAGTGCTGCTGTGAACCTATATAATGTTCAGAAAAAAAATTATACTACTGATATTATTATAGTACATGCCATAGATTTCCCTATACTAATTGACCGAATAAAATTCTTTGATTCTAAATCAAATAAAGCATCTTCTGTGTCTTATAGATTTCATGAAAATGATAGAAAGATGAAACAAGTTGAAGGCTTTAGTGCTGACAACGAACAGATGCGATATCAAAGATATTATACACAATTGAGTCCTACTTTAATTCCAATCGGGTTCGATTCTTTTGAGTTATCTTGGTACTCAATATCAGAAAGTAGATTCTATAAAGACATTTTTCCAATAGATCAGAAAAAATTAAAAATAGATGAGAACTACGATGGATATTTAACTATTAGTGACCTGTTGATTAATATATTACCTGATGGAAATGTAGATGTATTAAAAAAGGAGTATACAAATTATACTCATTTAGGGGCTTATTTTGATGTTGCTTTTACTCCCGTTGATGGACAAAGTATTGATACTATTTGGAAAAAACACTCACAAGTTGATGAACAAAGTATAAATTATAGTAATTTGAATATTGATTTTGAACGTTTAAAAGCAGGAACAGTTAGAAACCTATCTCCAGAAGAAATATTGAGTTTTAGAAGTGTATATGCTTATGGAGTTGAGATTGAATTACTACAAAAAGAGGAAACTATTTCTGAATTTAAAGATATAACAGTTGTTGATTTTTATTTAAATCAATATTCAAGATCTTCTAAATTTTTAAAGAAAATAAGCACTACACCATTACCAAGCTTAATTAGGGTTAAACATATAGACAACAAAGATCAATATCACTGGATAACTATTATGTTTGATAAGAAAGAGTTACTCAAACAATTTGAATCTTTTTCTAAAACACATAAAAATGATGTCTCTTTTAAGATCGTAATAAATCCTTCAACTTTAAAAAAAAGTACGGTTTGGTTACAATCTAATGATGATAAAATAGCTTTAGATAATTGGTCTATTATTAAGAGGTAATTCTTTTAACTTGGGCTTAGTTAATAGTTAATCGTAGTTCCCATTAGACCACTTTATTATTGGGTCTAACCATTGATCCATTGCTTTAAATTGAAAGCCGTGTTTTAAACCAGTATTTAACGCTATTTCTTTAAAATGATTAATATTACAATTTGAAGTTTTTACTCTTTCAATTGCAGATTCTCCATAAGGATCTGTTTTTTCATATATAGTTAATATATTACCACAGTAATTGATTTCAGGTAATGACTTAATATCTGCATTTGTAAAACTTGCTACAAAAACAAAATTCAAATTAGGATTATTAGCATAAGTCGAAACATATTGTGCTATATACCCACCTTTTGAAGTGCCTACAATTGTTATATTTTTTGCTGGTATTCCTTCTTCAATTAAAATTTCAATATGATCCACAATCTTTTTAGCATAATTATAAGAATCCGTATTTCTAGATCTCTTCTCACTTAGTACTGTAAAACCACTTTCTTCGAACTTACTAATTATCTCCTTGTACTCAGCTTTACCATACTCTGGATGTTCTTCATTTAAGTTATGGTTTTCAATAAAGCGATTATGTATAAAAAATATTATTCTTGTATTCTCCTTGTCTTTACATGAGACCAATAAGATTAATAGAAATAGTAGAATATTGAAATGTTTCATAGATATAAGATTTATTACTAATATAAACTTACAGAAGTAATGGACTCTACTAATTTAATTATAGTATTTATTTTAGTATAAAATTCCTTTTACATTTAAAATAATCACTCTACTGCTAGCTAGCCCATTGAGAGATAATCCTCAATGTAATACAAAACGAGAAATGCATTATTAAGGGTGAAATTGTACAGTTTTGGGGGGATAGATAGCACGAACTCTCATAAACAACCGAACATATTTGCTATGTATTGCTATGTTATTACCCATGTGCATTTCTTTTAAAAAATTTCTTTTGGGTCAAGTTCGACTGTATGTAAAATTGCTTTACAAGCAAACATAAAATCATTTAGATTCCTTTTTTCTGTGTCAGAATCAGGAGATGGTACTTTATATGAAACTCCTGTTGACATACCACCATAAATTAGTTCACAAGTACTACCATCAAGTCCAATAACATCCATTCCATTCGTTATGTCAACACAATTTACTTGTTTCACAGCTGTAACTATTTTGTCAAAATCTGATTTAGCTAGATTGAAAGTCGTGTCAATTTTTGTGTGATTCCATTTATTATCCAAAGCTTTCATTGGCTCTGAAAGTAAATGAACTGATATACTATCACCATATCTAAGAAATTCAACTGAAACATGGTGGTTCGGAATTCGCATAGCATGATAGTAATCAAACTTTATATGGTAAATATTATGTTCCTGTCCATATGTTGACACAGTAAAACTTGTTAAAAAAATAAATAAGAATTTAGTCATCCATATTTTAATGTTTTCGTCTTTCATGTTCTTGTATTAAGTGCAATGTTTTGTATATGAAAAATTGGCGATATCGAAGCAATAAACTTGAGGTTGAGTACAAAGTTTGAATTACATTAAAATCGATTCTTTATAATATCTATGTTTTTAATTTTCATCATTTTAGCATGATTCCCAACAATAAAAAAACATATTACCGTTTATATTTTTAACTAAATAGTAAACCCCTCTTTTATAAATTATAGTTTGTTTTATGGAAGTTTTAGTAAACAAAAAGAGAAGTTTATTAACTGTAGGTAAGTTGTTAATAAAGTGATTGAAATACAAATTTTTATTTTGCTACTACTAATACTATCGAGATCGTTTTTATTAAAATAGTCTGATAAAATAAAACCATCTACATTTTATGGAAATATGCAGATGGTTTTATATTTTCTTTAAGAATACGGTTTATTTAGTCAAAACCTTTATCTATTGAATAATAAAGGTCTCTTTACCTGTTTTTAACCCTTTAATTTCTAATGTTGCAGTACCATTGCTATCTTTTGATTGTACAATTACTACTAATTTCCCATTAAAAGTTTTCATCCTAGGTAAATGGAACATTTCTAATGAAGTTGGATCTCCGTTACAAACCGCTTTAAATGTTGCATTACCATTTACTTTAAATGACAATGGTAGGTTGGCAGTTGGACAAGTATTTCCATCTTTGTCTACTACGGTTACCGTTACAAAACTCAAATCCTCTCCATTTGCAATTAACGTAGTTTTGTCTGCTTCTAGTTTTAAATGATGTGGTTTTCCTGCCGTATGTATTTCTTTTGTTGCTACAATTTTATCTGTACTATCATAGGCTACTACTTTAACCGTACCTGCTTCATATTTTACATCCATCCATCTTAACCTATACCTATCAAGCCTTGTAGATTTATCTTTTTCACGAATACCTTGGCTCTTTCCATTTATAAATAATTCTGCCTTCTCATAATTAGTATAAACAAAAACTGGAGTAATTTCACCCTCTCTTCCTTTCCAATTCCAATGGGGTAAAATATGTAAGGTTTCATTATTTGTATCCCATCTACTTTTATATAAATAATAACGATCTTTTGGAATGCCAGCTAAATCACAAATACCAAAATAAGAACTTCTAGAAGGCCACTCTTCATTATAGGGAGATGGTTCTCCTAAATAATCAAAACCTGTCCATACAAATTCTCCTAAAACCCATGACTTATCATCTTGTAAAATAAAATCATCTTCGGGTATATTAGACCACGAACACGCTTCTAAATCATAGGAAGAACTTTGTAAATCTGAGTATTTTTTTGCTTTAAATTCCTCTACCGGAAATTTATACACTCCTCTTGAACTAACAGTAGATGCTGTTTCAGAACCGAGTACAAATCCTTGAGGAAATTTCTCATAGGCTTCATCATATAAATGTGTTCTATAATTTAAACCAGGAATATCTAAGATTGCACCAAACCCATTTTCCATTACAGACTTCACTTGGTCCATACCTACAGTTACCGGGCGAGTAGGGTCTTCCTTATGAAAAATATCTTGTAACCATTTCGCTCTTTTCACCCCTTCATTACCCCATTGGTCAGGTACTTCGTTCCCTGCACTCCACATTACAATAGAAGGATGGTTTTTAGTGGCTCTCACTAAATTTTGAATATCTTTTTTTGCCCATTCGTCAAAAAAGCGATGATATCCATTGTCAACTTTTGGTTTTTTCCACTCATCAAAGCTTTCTGCAACTACCATTAAACCAAGTTCATCACATAATTCTAATTGCTCTATTGAAGGCATATTATGTGCTGTTCTTATGGCATCTGTTCCCATTTCTTTCATTAAAATAAGTTGTCTTTTAATTGCTGCTTTATTAACTGCAATACCCAAAGGACCTAAATCATGATGTAAGCAAACACCTTTAAATTTTCTTTGTTTTCCGTTTAACTCAAAGCCTTTTTCAGAAGTATAAGAAATAGTACGAATACCAAAACGCTCCGTTGCTTGGTCTGTAATTTTCTCATTTTTATATGTTGTTGTAATCACTTTATATAAATAAGGAGTTTCTGGACTCCATAATTGAGGGTGTTTTACTTGCAAAGTATTTTCAAATTGATCAGCAAATTTAACCTTCGATTCTACTGTACTAATTACTTTACCATCTAGCGTTTGTATTTCTGTTTTTACTTTATCTACAGATCCCGTTGTGTTGGTTTTAACAACTACTTTTGCTACCTCATTATCTACCAAAGGTGTTGTAACAGTAGTACCCCAGTGTGCAATTCCATTATTATTTTTTACAATAAGTTTTACATTTCTATAAATACCTGCTCCCGGATACCATCGCGAAGATTTTGGTTCATTATGTAAGCGTACAGCTAAAGTATTTTCTCCTTTAGTAGTGATGTACTTTGTAATATCAAAATAAAAATAGGCATATCCGTAAGGGTGTTCTCCAACAAATTTACCATTAATGTATACTTTTGCTTCACTCATTGCCCCGTCAAAATGCAACAATATTTTTTGGTCATCTTCTAATTTTGGAGAGGTAAAATTTAAACGGTACCAAGCAGTTCCCATATAAGGTAAAGCTCCAGTTCTTCCTGATTTTTCGGTGGCAGATTTTTCTCCGTCCTGTAAAATAGCTACACGTTGTATATCATTTTCCTTATCAAAAGGTCCTGTAATTGCCCAATCATGAGGGATAGAAATTGTTTCCCATTGGCTATCGTCAAAGTTACTTGTAAAAGCTGAATCAATACTACCTTTACTAAATTTCCAATTGTCTTTTAATAACGTTTCCGTTCTCTGTGCAATACATATATTGCATAAGAGAATACCTATTATGAATGTTAATTTGTTCATTGTCTCATACTATTTAATATAATGCAATTACATTATTTTAGTATGAATTTTTGTTGTAGAAATCAACCATTTTTTTTAAAAAAACAGTCATATTTAACACTAAGAAGTCGTTTTTTGATTATTTAAATCAAAATTATCACTATTAAATTTCTCTTGATATTTTTTAGGTGAAATTTTAAATTCAGCCTTAAATACTCTCGAAAAATAAGAAAGGCTAGAGAAACCAACTTGGTCTACAATCTCTGTTATATTCCCTTCTCTATTTTGTAATAATTGAGATGCTTTCTTTAAACGATGTTTTTTAATTACATCTTTAGCAGTATGGTTTGTAGTTGCTTTTAGTTTCCGATACAGATGTGTAGTACTCATAGATAGTTCTTGACTTATCATTTCTACACTAAGTTCTGTATTAGAAATATTGGCCTCTATAATTTGCATTACTTTATTTACAAAAATGGTATCCTCATTTTTTAAAGGATTCATTTCTTCCGATTTATTAAAAATCTCTTCTTTAAAATGCTCTTCTAATTCTATTTTTCTTGATAATAATTTTGTGATGTAAACCTCTAATAATTCAATTTCTATTGGCTTAGTAAGGTAAATATCAGCTCCTGCTGTTAAACCATCTACTTTTTGAGAGGGCAACGATTTTGCAGTCAATAAAATGATAGGAATAGCACTTGTTTTAGGGTTCTTCTTCACCTTATCTGTAAAAGATAATCCATCCATTACAGGCATCATAATATCAGAAATAATTAATTGAGGCAAAAACCTATTGGCCTTAGTAACTCCTTCTTGTCCATTTTCTGCTACTATTAAATTGTACTTTTCTTTTAGGCTATTTCTAATGAAGGCAATAATATCTTGGTTATCATCTACCAAAAGTAAAAGTGGTTTATCAGAATTTAAATCTAATTTGTAAGATGTAATTTTATTATCTAAATGATGTGTTACAGGAGATAAAGTAAGTTCTATTTCATCTTGCTCTAACTGATCTACAGGTAAATGATCTGTACCTAAAGGTAAATCTAAAGTAAAAGAAGTACCTAAATTTACTTTACTTTCTATACTAATTTGTCCGTAATGCAATTCTACAAATTCTGCAACTAACGTTAAACCAATTCCAGAGCCATTCTCTTTTATGTTTTGTTTCTTTGCCTGATAAAAACGATCAAAAATATGCAACTGATCTTCTTCTGAAATACCAATACCAGTATCTGAAATTTTAATATTAATTCCTCCTTCTTTATATGGATTATTAATTTTCGTTTTCGTCAATACAAAAGAGATATCCCCTCCTTCTTTTGTAAATTTAAAAGCATTAGATAATAGATTAAATAATATGGTTTCCATCTTTTCTACATCAACCCATAAAATTTGTTCCTCTATTTCAGATTTAAAGGTATAATTAATCCCTTTTCGGGAAGCTTTATCTGTAAACAATAAAAATACATTCTCACTAAATTCAATAAAATCCACTTTCTTAAATTTTAAAGAAAGTTTTTCGTATTGCATTTTATTAAAATCTAAGATCTGGTTAACTAGTTTTTTTAATCTCTTTGCGTTCTTCTCTGCAAGATTAAGTAACGTTAAGCTATCACCGTCTAATTGTGCCTTCTTTTGAAGTTGGTGAAGTGGGGGTAGAATTAAACTAATTGGTGTTCGTAACTCGTGCGAGATATTAGTGAAGTAGTCTTCTTTCGTCTTTTCTAATTCTTCTGAATGCAGCACTTCCATTTGTGTAATATGAAGTTGACTTTCTAGTTTTAACCTATTTGTGTACATTCTAAAAAGGGTAAATACTATTCCTAAAATTAAAAATAAATATAACACTAAGAAGATGTTCTGTAAGAAAAATGGACGTTTAATAGTTATAGAAAGCGGTTTAGATTCTGCTACTGTTTCATCTAAATTATTTATAGATTTTACACTAAAGATATATTCCCCCGGCTTCACTTTTGAGTAAATTGCCTTATTATCAATACCAGATACCTGATGCCAATTTTCATCAAAACCTTTTAGCTTGTAAGCATAAATATTTTTGATGGAATGTGAAAAATCTAAGCTAGAAAAATTAATTGTAAAAGATCTTTCATCATAATTAAGAATTAACTTATTGATAAAAGAGATGCTCTTCTCTAATAATACTCTACCGTCAACTTCTTGATCAATACCAATTTTCTTATTGTTTATTTCTAACCCTGTAATCAGTACCGCTGATTTACTAGTTTCATTCTTAATATCTTTAGGATAAAAAGAGAGATAACCATTATCACCTCCAAATAGTATTTCATTGTTTTCTTTTATGGTTACACAACCATAGTGAAAGTTTTTAATGGGTAATGTGTATTTAAGAGGGTAGACATTTACATTCCCTGCCTTAGCATTAAGTCGGACAATTGATAAATTAGTTATACCCCAAATTGTTCCTTGTTTGTCTTTTATACATGCTCTTACAATTTCGTCACGTCTTGTATTAATAGCATAAAATTTGGTTTGCTTTGTCTCAATAGAATATTGTATTATTCCATTTAAAGTACCTATCCATAAATTACCATCACCAGAGCTATATAAAGAGTATGCTTCACTGTTTTTAAATTTAGTATTGTATTCTTCTATCTCTATCACTTTTAAAGTAAGGTCACCCACCCTAAAGAGTCTATTTTTATCTAAAAGCCAGATATTGTTATTAAAAGCAATAAATTTTTCAGAATCTGAAGAGTGGTTTTTTATTTTTTTAAACGACAGGTTTTTTAAATTTCCAACATCACCTTCTACCTTATAAATACCTCCTTCCCATGCACTTACCCAAATAGTTCCGTCTTTCTGCTGTGTAATATTACCTATGTAATTTGATTGTAAGCCAACCTTCGAGTCAACATTTATAGATGTTATTTTATTTATTTTTTCATCCCAAATACTAATTCCAGATGCAGTTCCCATCCAAATTCTACCCCATTTGTCTTCCATTAAAGTAGAAACATTATCCATTAATATTCTTCTACTTTTTATAGCATTTTGGCTAAAGACTACTTCTTTATTCTTTTGTACATCTTTACGGATTACTCCATGAGTAGTGGCAAACCATATGTTACCTTTACTATCTACAAGTATAGATTTCACCTTATGGCCTGTACGTTTTCCATTGCTATGATATGATAATTCATTAGCTGTATAAGATGTATTTTGGGTATTTAATGTACTTATACCATTTAATGTAGAAAACCAAAGTGTACCATTTCTATCTTCAAAAATTTGTCTTATTGCATTATTAGTGATAGAATAAGATTTTCTGGGATTATGAAAATATACTGCATTTGTAGATGATTTAGGAGAAAAAATATTTAGACCAAAATCAGTTCCTAAAAATAAGTTACCAGACCTATCTTGATAAATTTCTTTAATAACAGCATTAGAAAATTTATCATTTTCAGATAAATAAGAAGTTACTTTATAGTCTTTTTTATCAATTGAAAATAAACCCTTCTCAGTACCTACCCATAAATTAGTGTTACTTCTATCTTCTTTAATATCTAAAACAAGTAGGTTAGATTTTTTCTTTTGAAGTAAAGGGATTGATTTGAAAGTTTTTTTTCCTTTTTCTAAAAAATTAATTCCATCAAATGTACCTACCCAAACATTACCTTCTTTATCTAAAAAGATACTCCTTACCATATTATGTGATAAGTTCTTTGTAGAATCAAATACTTTGTAAGTTTTATCTTTAGTATTATACTTGATCACTCCATTTGCAGAACCAACCCATAAAATATCTCCTTCTCCTTTACAAATTGTTCTAATTTTATTGAAGGGTAAATCAACTCGGTTAATCTTTAAAGTCTTATTATTTATACAACTTAACCCATTCCAGCTACCTACCCAAATAGTTTCATCAATTGCTAAAGTAGACGTTAATTCGTTACTAGGTAAACTATATTCTGAAGAGTCGTTTCTAAAATATGTAAACTCGTTTCCATCGTAACGTGTTAAACCATTTCTTGTTGCTACCCATAAAAAGCCATACTTGTCTTGTGTTATATCTGCAATAATATTAGAGGGCAATCCATCTCGCATAGATAAGGAAGAGAAATAGATCTCTTGACCAAATAATGGTTGAAATACAAAGATTAAACTGAATAAAAACAATGTAAGCTTGCTATACATACCTTAAAAAATTATATCGAAAAAATAGTGTGAATTTCACTTTAAAATAAAGTAAAATAGTACCAATAAGTAGTGTAGAAAACCTTCAGAATAATAGATAATTATTGAAAGGTCTTGCCGAAAGATAAAGCTTAATTTTGTATTATTTATTATGAATAATGTTAATTAGTGGATAAAAACTTTAGTAAAAAGAGAGCAGAAGTGTACTTATTATTTTACAAGGTTACACTTTAATCACCATTATATTTATCTAAACTCAAAACAGCTTCATATGGGTCTCCTTCCAAACCAAGTTCATGAGCAAAAGCAGGTTCTGTTTTATAGCCTTGTTCTTTTAATTTAATAATTCGTTTCCTAAAATCATTTCCTTTTTCTAGCAGAATTCTATGTTCGATTAGCATATGTAGATATCCTCGTTGTTGACTTGTTGGAATATCTTGTCCAAAAATTTCTATTTCAAAGTCATCAATAAAAAAATTAGCAACAATAGCTAATGATTCTTGTGAAGTATTCTCATATATTTTAAACTTTTCATAGTTACTAAATTTTTCAATCAACAATTTTCTAAAATAGTTTTCATCTGTAAAATGGCAAATAATATCCAAATCACTATTCTCAATAGCTATGTTAATGGGAATAGTACCTATTAGTATTGGGCTAAAATCTTTTAGTGAGGATATTATTTTATTATTAGTCAAAACCTTAAATGCTTTTTTTTGCTTATTGTTACCTGAATTTAAATACACTATATCTTTAAAATCAATTTCTGTATTCATCATATTTTATATTTATTAGGTTAAACCGTTTTTTAACAAAAGTAGATACTTTTTACATTATTAATTTACCTCTTTCTGTGCTGTGAAGAAATTCTTTTTCCTCTTTGGATAATCATTAAAATATTTCTCCATTAACAAATCATCCTGACAACTGACTGACATAGAATAAAAGCGTTTCTTAGAGGCTCCAACATAATCTGTGAATCTAAATACATTGATCGTAAAATGGTATAACCTACCTCCTACAGTCTGAACTCCAGAGTATGTTATAAATGGTAACCCATTATAAATAGTAGGATCTTCATCAGTATTGGTTAACTCATATTTGTTCAGTTTAATTTTTAGGGCACGTTCTAAATCTGTTACCACTCTTAAAATTGTTTCTTCTGAATACCAATTGTAATCGTAACCATTTAAATTAAGTGATGCTGTAGAAATCCCCGCTAGTTGTCTGTCTTTTGTTACAAGCTTATTAAATGCAATTTTTTTACCGTAAAATTCTTTAATTATGGCAGCTTTTTTTGTTTTTTCGAGGTTCATTTTAATCCCGTAAAAATTCATTTGAGCTTGTGCAAAATTGACTGCAAAAAAGAGAGTAAGAAAGAAAAAGATACTTTTCATGATAATTTTTAAGCTGATTAGTTTAGTTTTTAGACATTTGATAATTGTACGTAAACAAAGTGTTTAGCATTATTATAACAAAAAAAAAGCCCCCTCATATAATGAGGAAGCTAATTAAATTGGTTAGCTAAAAGTAAGTTAGTTAATACTTTATTATACGGGTTACATGATTTCCGATTTTTAAAATATAAACACCATCAACCAAATCCTCTAATGAGATAGATTGATGTTTAACTTCTCGCTGTAATGTCTTACCAAGAAGAGTAATTAATTGAACTACTTCTCCATTTGGTACATTTTTTAAATAAATGAAATCAGTTGTTGGATTTGGATAAATTACAATCTGTTCTACATCAAAATCACTCACTACATCTGTAATGATTTCTTCTTCTGATGCCACTTGATTTGCACCAATATTCCAATTCTCTGTATTAGTTATTATGTTACCAAAGTAATCTTCGGTTCCATGATTATTTATAGCAATTCCCTTACCAATTAATGGTGAATTTGCAGCCAGAATGTAATCGGTATCAAATGCAGTTCCTGGATTAATTAGTAATGGATTGATAATTAAATCGTTATCTCCTGTTGGGAAACCAACTATAGCACCAAAATAATTATTGTGATTAAAGTCATTTTGATCTTCCTCAGTATTTACAATAAATGTACCTTCAGCTTGAACAATATTATTCTTAAACATTACTTGTACACCTTCTCCTATTTGAAAACGTGAAGTAATGTTTTCTTTTGTGTAAACTGTGTTATTGTACATAGAAATAGTTTCTGCAGAAGTAAGTTCATCCATCCATACAAAATACCCTTCATTATTAATAGACAGGTTATACCGAAAATTTAGTGCTGATAATATACCTGATGCTTTTACTACTCCACCTTTATTTTCTAAAAGGTAATTGTACTGTAAAGTTATATTTCTATTCTCATTTTTAAGTAAAAAAGCGTAGCCTTCTGTAGTACCTACAATTTCAGATTTTTCTATTATTACATCGGACGTTCCATCCATGATAATAGCACTCTCTACTGTTTCTATTCCTGATAACCTACACTCAGAAAATTTAATATTATCTGAATTCAATACTTCAATACCGTATTGGATAGTAGAAGAAGCTACTCCATTCTGAAATGAAATGTTCCTTATAGTTACATAACTTGCTTTACTTATTTTTAAAGCGGATGTATTCATACTTGCATTTAAAACTGCCTTTTCTGTTCCATATATATCAATAATGATTGGTTTCTCTACGGTACCTTTAGCAGAAATAGTTAGTTGACCATCAAAAGTAGTTCCCCCTTTAAATAAAATAGAATCTCCTGCCAATAGAGTGAGTTCATTTATCCTATCAATTGATTTAAAAGGAGTTGAAATTGATAAACCATCATTATTATCATTTCCATTTTCTACATCTAAATAATAAGCCGCACTTTCTGTTCTTTCTACCTCAACCAATTCTTGACCACCAATTGTTGGATTAATATCTTTAGGTAAAAGTGATTGCCAATAATCATAAGCACCGGCATTTTCAATAACTTCTCCAGCCGATTTTGCAGGAGAAAAATAGTCTAACTTATAATCGTCTGCTGCAGTACTACCTGGCATTTTTATAAGTGGGTCTATAAAGGCATCATTATCGCCGTAAGGCATAGCAATTACACTTTTAGCATCTTTATCTATAGGTGTAGTAGTTGGGTTACCATTTGCATCTTCTTTATAAAAGATATTATGATCAAAATCTACATCTACCTTTTCAAAGGTATTTTCGTAACTGTAATTTCTATAAATTAAGTTGGCATTTTTATGAATATGTACAATGTTATTTTTAAACATATTTTCTGTGCCATATTGTAATAAAATATACGTTGTAATTCCTTCTCCTACATAAATTGTATTATTATAAACTTGGGTATTTACAGAGCCTTCTGGATCTAAATTATTCCCCATATAGCCCCCAACCCAAAAGATAGCACCTAAATGATTACCTGTTCTCCATCCATCGTTTACAGAAATATTATAACGATAAATTGAATTCTTATTTCCTCCAAGAACTTCTACAAAGCCACCTTCATTGTCATAACTGTAATTATATTGAATAGTGATATCTTCATTTCCAATATCAATATGTGCTCCACAAGAATCTTGTTTACCTCTTGCTGATAAAAACTGATTACGTTGGATGAGCACATTTTTGCATCTTAGGGGCCAAATTCCACTTCCTCTACCAATCATTCTCGGGTCTGAAGTATCTCCGGGATGATCAACAATATTATCTTCAACAAGTAGGTTTTCCATGTGCATAGGTACAATCCCTGCCCCTCCAATATTATGAATATGGTTATTTCTAATTACAATATTTTTATTCATAGCATACTCCGGAGCAACGGTACTCCATCTACCTCCAATTATACCTCTGTAACCAATATCATAGATTTCGCAATTCTCTATAGTTACCCCGTCGATATAAGTTTCTTTATTTCCATAGGTTGTTATCTTAAAACCGTAACCTTTATAAGCAGGGTCGTTTGCTTCATCACCTGTTGGGTTGTTAGGATAGATATCATGCATTTTTAAATTAGAAAACTTAAAAAAATATTTGATTCCATCAGTACTATTACTTAGTGTTACCCCTACTCTTTCTGTTAAAGCATTGTCTTCTAAAGCAGCACCCTGATCATTTACAAGTTCTAAATCTTTTAAAATATATCCTTGTACATTAGATAACGTGATCACGGAAGTATACCCTTCTCCATTTATTTTTGCATAAGCCTCTCCACCATACTTACCAATAATAATTGGGTTTTCTGAATTACCAGATCCTTTAGGCTTTAATGTCCCGTAGATTTCAACACCAGCTTTAAAATAAAGTGCATCACCAGCTTTTAGTGTTAAAGCATTTACTTTATCTAAAGTTTTCCAAGCTGTATTTTCTGATATTCCATTATTAGAATCATTCCCATTAATTGCATCTACATAGTAGTCTGATGCAAACCCTGATATAGTAGTTAATAAGCAGAGTAGAGCCACTGTAATTATTTTTCCCATATTGTTAGTGAAGTAGTATCATGTAGTTTTTTAAAAAATAACTGTACAGAATACAGTTAACCGTATATGTGCAAACTAGTTAATAATGGTAGTTATTATCAGTATTTGATAGACCTTATTAAGTCTTTTATTGACATTAAAAAAAAACAGATCACCACAATAAATGCGATGATCTGTTTCTATAAAAAATACTTTTATGTCTAAATCCTATTCAAAAATAGCATCATAAACTTCAACAGTAGTATATTTTAAATCTACTATTGCAAATGTATTTCCCCATGTTGTTTCAATAACTTCAACAAAAATACCAAAGAATAATGAACCTGTTTCTCCTTCAGTAATTTCTCTAGAGTAAGATATTTCATCTAGGTCTTCTGTTGGTAGTACATATTCATTAGATGACATATTAGTAGCGCCATAACCAGTCGTCCAAGTACCGTTATTTTCTTCTTCTAAAGTAGTCCACTCACTAGCCACAAAACTTGACGAAGTATAAGCATCCGATACTCTAAATGATCTATTAAATTTAGAACCAGCACCCCATCCATGAGTATTGTGTAAGCCATCTTTGTACTTCACTTCCAATGTTTTAATCTCACCATGTACTCCAGCTAAAGGCACTTCTAATACAACTCCATAAATTCCTGTTGAAAATGTAGCTCCTGCTCCTTGTACTGATTTAATCCAAGGGGTAGAAGTTGGATGATCTGCATGAGCTCCAATAACTGTTGGTGCTGCCCAAGTTGGTATTATCATATCGTCAAATACTCTTCCTACCATTCCATTAAAAGGAGGATCAATATCAACAATTTCTTGGTAACCACCTGTAATTGTTTCTGTTTCAAATTCTTTTGTTACTACTTTAATAGTGTAAGCATCTGCATAAGGAAGAGGATCATTACCTGGAGAGTTGGCTACTACAGTAACAGCATACTCACCGTCAGTATAATTTTGATCTGCAGCCAATGCAATAGCACCAGTTGTTGTATTAATTGTTAGACCTTCTAAATCTGAAATGATAGAGTAAGTCTGAGCTTCATTGCCTAATTGCTCTAAATTAACCTGTAAACCTGTAAAAGCAGTCCAAGGAGATACTTCAACCGAAGTAGTCGATACACCATCTTTTGTAAAAGTCATAGCAGGCTTTTCTGCAATTGTAATCTCTAAAGTAGTATTTGGTACTACCCCAATATTTGTAACTAAAGCTACTTCTAAAGAATAAGAAGTTTCTGCTGCAAGTAAGTTTGGTCTAGAAATTTCTCCCGTTAATGAGTCAATTGTAAAACCTACATACTCTTCTGTAAATGAATATCTAAACGAAGATTGATCAGCTGCATCTAATTCAGAACCCGATAAAGTAGGTAAACCTAAAGAACCAGTTTCTAAGAAACCCAAGCTTTTTGATGTGTAAGACATTGCAATATCCAAAGGATTAACGGTTGCAATTAAAGTACTATCAAAATATTTATCTCCATATGTTGTATTCACTTTTACACCAAATTGATAAGTACCAGGTGCAATTAATACAGATTCTTTAGAAAGCTCTCCTGTTAAAGAATCTATAGAAAAACCTTCTACTGGATCATTAATTAAGGCATAAGATAAGATTTCTAAATCCGAAGTTTCTAGATCTGTAACAATTGCTTTTACAGTTTCATAAACACCTGTAAAAGATGTATTTACAGTATTTGTATACGACGGTTGCTCTAACTCTAAACCTAAGTTTACAAGATGGATTGTTGATGCAGAATCATGAACAACTGTGCCCCCTCTATAATCTGTATATACAGAAACTACGTAATCACCATATGGTAAATCTGTAACACTAAAGTTTGGTGTATCTCTAATAATTACTTCACCAGTTTTCGCATCGGTAGTAAATAAGAATTGTACCATTGCACTATCTACAATTGAAGTTGTAGCATAGTCCACTTCCTCGCCACCAATAAACACTCTTACTGGGTATTCAATACCGTAAGCTACATTTGTTGTACCTCCTGATAGCGATGGTTTCTCTGTTATTATAGTATCTGCATAGCTTGTTGTTAAGCTATTGTATGTTACATTTTGAGGCGGATTTGAAATATCCGATTCAACTCCTTCTATTATCTCTTGCTCTTTAGTACAGCTTGTAAAAGCTAAAATGAAAGCTAAGAAACTATATATATAAATATTTTTCATGATCTGAAATACTTAATGTTTTTATGATCACTCAGGTAAATAGTAGTTTACCTGAGTGAATGTAGTTTTTATTAGTAACCAGGGTTTTGCTCTGATAAAGCTTGATTATTTGCAATCTCTGATAAAGGAATTGGAAATAGCATTCCTTTATTTGTAGTATTTAACTTAACATCAATAGCTTCATTAAAGTAGATAAAGTTATTATGAGGTTCTATCACATGAGAAGTAAAATAAGCAAAGCCTCTTCTTCTTACTTCATACCAATCTTCTCCTTCGCCAACTAATTCAAATATTCTTTCTTGGAAAATTGTCTCTCTCATCTCATCTTGAGATTGACCTGGTTGTAATATTGGATCAATACCATTTCCAGACTGAACATCACCATTTGTATTTAGGTATGTAGATGTTCTTGCTCTTTCTAATACTTTTGCTAGGTAAGTTTCTGCTTTAGAAGTATTTCCTAACTCATTTTCAATTTCAGCAAGCATTAATAATAAATCTGCATATCTGAAAATGATAAATCCTTTAGGTGAATCTAAAGTAGTCTGCTCTCTATCTTTTAGCATATGCTTTGTTAATACTGCATAGCCTAATCCCATTTGGTTTGCTTTAAGATTTAATCTACCCGCATCATTTATTTTAAAATTAGTACCCCAAGGAGCAACAATAATTTCGCCTGTACTTTGATTTCTAGAAAACCCATTATAATCTCCCAAGAAGTTACCCTTAAACCTTGGATCATTTTCATGCGTATTTTGATGTCTAGCGTAAATCTCTGGGTTAACAACTATTCTACCATAATTATTTAAACCTTTTGTCCAGTTATTTGGTGTAAATAATGCTGTGTAAGAAACCTGAGCAACTTCGCTGTTAAAGTTCACTTCAAAAATACTTTCTTCTGTATGGTTACCATCTGCTCCTGCAAATAATGTTCTATAATCAGAAGTTAGCATATATTGACCTTCTACTTTAGATGTATGAGCTAAAGCACTTTGCCAGTACGTAAGTTCAGTACCAGAAGTTGTATCTGTTTCGTATTGAACACCAGAGATTAATACATCTTCTTCTCCGCTATCTTCTGCAGAAGCTAACCACATATACACTTTACCTAAAAGCATTTCGGCAGCATATTTTTTAGGATACCCTGGAGCTAAACCACCTTCAGATAAATACTCTGCAGCTAACGTTAAATCAGCAATAATCTGCGTGTAAATTTCTCCTTTAGTTGATTTACCAATATATAAGGTCTCTAAACTAGTTGGAGCTGTAATTAAAGGAACTTCACCCCAGCTTCTTACTAAATGGAAATAAGAAAAAGCACGTAAGAATAATGCATTCCCCACTACATCTATATCATAAGCAGTAGATGTTTCCTTTACTTCTATATCTACTAATAATTGATTTGCTCTATAAACCAGAGTATAGTAATTACCCCAAGAAAAATCATTCTGATTCCATGTTGGGTCGATATTTAAAGATCCAACTGTAGCTTGTAAAGATGCTTGTCTAGAATTTAAAATACCTGAATGTATTTGTCTTGTTTCATGAAACCCTTGCTTATAACCAGGAAACTCAATAAGCATAGCATACAAACCATCTAATACTGCTTTTTTTCCTTGATCTCCTGCATAGATTAACTCTTTATCTGCAAAAGGTGGTTCTTCCTTAATTGTACACGATGATAAAATTAAGAGAGGTAATAGTATATATTTTAAGATATTATTCTTTTTCATGTCAGTTGTGTTTATCAATTAGAACGATAAGTTAAAACCAAAGATGAATGTTCTTGGGTTAGGCATTGTTTGCCAGTCTACTCCTAAGATTGTACCATCGTATAGGTAAGAAGTTATTTCTGGATCGTATCCAGTATAGTTGGTGATAGTAAATAAATTTCTTCCTGTAACATATACATTAAGACCTTTAATCTTATTCATACCTAGTTTGTTTGTTGGTACATCATAAGCTAACGTTACCGTAGATAATCTTAAATAACTACCATCTTCTAATAACCTATCTGAGATTATGTTATTGTACCCCTCAGTATATCCATATCCCACTCTAGGGTTAGTTCCGTTTGGATTACTCTCTGACCAATTGTTTGTATATGTATCGTGACGAACACTGTTATTACCCCACATTGGATCTGGATAACCATAGAATGCTAAACCTGAGTTCATGATTTGATTACCATACACACCTGTAAATAATACAGATAATGATATTCCTTTGTAAGAAGCATTAATGTTCATACCATAATTAAACTTAGGGTTTGGATTACCCATTGTAGTTCTATCGTCTGCATTAATTACACCGTCACCGTTAAGGTCAATATATTTGATATCTCCAGCTACTGAAGGTTTTCCGTTTAATAACGGACTGTCTTGTGCCTCTTGTGCTGAAGAATAGATACCATCAGATTTATAACCATAGAACAAGCCTAATTGCTCACCTACAATAAATAAGTTAGCCGGTGATTTTAAAGTAAATCCTGTTGAGATATTACCACCTTGGATCATCTCTTTTGTTACCTCTTTTCCATCTTGATAGAACGTAGAGTTTGGAACACCTAAATCTGTAATAATTGTTCTGTTAAATGAGATGTTACCACCAACCAGAATTTTTAAATCGTTCTTGTCGTAAGCAACAACATTTAACGCATATTCCATACCCTTACTTTCCAAAGAACCTCTATTTGTTAGGTAAGAACCAAAACCAGTTGAGTTAGGAATTTGAACTTGCTGTAATAAATCATCCGTTTGCTTGTAATAGAAATCCGAAACCAATGTTACTTTATCATCGAAGAAACCTAAATCAATACCAACGTTAGTTTGTGCTGTCGACTCCCATGTTAAGTTAGGGTTTTCAAAGTTCATTGGATTAGCAGTCATCACTGTATTACCACCAGCATCTACATATCTTCCAGTAGTATAGTTTTGCCAAGATCTATATGGCTGTACAGATTGATTACCTGTTTCACCCCATCCTGCACGTAATTTTAAGTTTGATACTGTTTTTAAACCTTTCATCCAAGGCTCATCAGAAACATACCATGCTGTTGACAATGATGGGAAATAACCCCATTGATTATCTTCTCTAAATTTAGACGAACCATCAGCTCTTATTGAAGCTGTAATAATATATCTGTTCTTGAAAGAATAATTTGCTCTAGCCAAACCAGACAATACAGTATATTCAGTAAGATTTTTAGAGTAAGGCATTATAACTGTTTTACCCAATTGTGGGAATTCAGTTCTATACGATTGATTTGCGAAATCTGCAACACCATATACTTGATCTGATTGGTACACACCATCATAAGTAACACCAACAGTAGTATTTATTCTATGTTTCTTTTTAAATGTTCTGTTATACATCAAAAGATTATCCATAGTAAAAGATCTTCTACTTTGCTCAGATTGATTGTATGTTCCATTAGAACGATCACCTCTTGTAGTACCTGTTCCGTACCAAACTTCTCTGTTTTTCATTCTAATATCAGCACCAGCTCTAAAAGTATAGCTTAAATACTTATTGAACTTGTACTTCATGTTTAACGATAATTGAGATCTCAATTCTTCCGTCAAATCATCATTTCCTAACATACGTGTTAATGGTGTATTGTTAGTATCAGCATTGTCTGTCGTTTCATCACTAAATTGACCACCAATTAAAGGCTTTGAAAAAATTGCTTGAGTAACAATTGAAGCGTTACCACCTGCAGCTAATCCTGATTGAGATTGAGAACCATTATTATAGAATAAGTTTGATTTAATGTTGAAGTTAAACTTATCACTTACATTTCTATTATAATTAATTCTGAAATCGCCTCCAGTAGATTTAGCTACTGATTGTAAACCTTGATTATCTCTATAGTTTGCAGCAATATAATAGTTCGATTTTTTTGACCCCCCACTAAGAGTTGCTCCTGCATTATAACTTACAGCTTGCTTATAAACCTGTTCTTGCCAATTTATTGATTCAAACTTATCACCTGTATTAAAATCAGTTACTTCTTTAGTGTTAGGGTCAATGTTATATACAGGGCGCAAACCTTGGTTAAATTTCACTTCATTAATAAATGAAGCATATTCATGCCCATTTAAAACAGGAATTTCATTTTGAAAATTAGAGATTGATGTATTTGCATATATCGTAACTTTCTCATTTCCTTTCTCACCTTTTTTAGTAGTAATCAAAACTACACCATTTGCACCACGAGAACCGTAGATTGCAGTAGCAGAAGCATCTTTTAAAACTTCCATAGACTCAATATCTCTTGGGTTAATACCAGCAAGACCATTCTGAGCTCCCATAGCATATCCACCTCCGCCTTCAAAAGGACTACTCATCCCTTCGCCAGCAGTAGAAATAATTACACCATCTACAACATACAAAGGTTCGTTATTACCTCTTAATGAGTTAGTACCACGTATTTTAACTGAGGTAGCACCACCTGCACTACCATCGTTACCAATAACTTGAATACCAGACGAACGTCCTTGAAGTAGCCCATCTACAGTGTTATATTGTGTTTTTACATCAGTAGATTCTTCAATTTGAGTAAGTGCCCCTGTTAAGTCACGCTTTCTCATTTCTCCGTATCCGGTAACAACAACTTCATCTAGTTGCTCTACATTTTCTTTCAATTTTACTAAAATGCTTGTCTGTGAACCCACCGTAATGTCTTGAGGTAGCATTCCGATAAAACTAATGTGGAGAATATCTCCTTTTTTAGTTTCAATCTTAAATTGACCATCAATGTTAGTAATTGAGCCAGTACTAGTGCCTTTAATGACTACACTTACTCCAGGTAAAGGTTGCCCCGTATCATCTTTGATAAGACCATTAAGTTGGAATGCCTCTTGAGCTAGTAATTGTAGCGAACAAAAAAGTAGGGCTACAAAAAATAATAGTTTTTTCTTCATTTTGAGAATTTCATTAATTCCCTTCTACCAATACATTTTATATATCCGTCGTCAGATGAATAGTTAAATTATAATAGTAGTCGAGTGCCTGTTTAATTCATTTCAATTAAGGATCACATCAATCCTTTTCTTAGAGCCGTAAGTCTTAATTCGAAATTTTAAAACATATTAAACAATACATCTTAAACTTTAAAATTAATTAACAATTCAAATATCTCACTTTTTATTAGTGTATATAAGACACATTTCTACTGAAAGTAGTACTTATTTGACATAGTTTGTAACAATTCTGTTGACAAGTAACAAAATAAGTACAATATTTACATTACAACGACACAAAAATTGATGAAATGAGATTACTTGAAAAAAAATTAGCACCTACAAACAAGAGTTTTACTATTTACAGAAACCAGAAGCCATGTTTAGACGAACAATGGCATTTTCATAAAGAATTAGAGCTTATATACATCAATAAAGGAAACGGATTGCGTTTTATTGGTGACCATGTAGCAGAGTTTAATGAAGGGGAATTGGTTCTAGTAGGCTCAAATTTACCTCATCTTTGGAAAAACTCTCCAGAATACTACAATAATCTAGGTTTAACTACCGATTCTCTGATTCTACAGTTTGACCCTAATTTTCTTGGAGATACTTTTTTACAAATGCATGAGTCGGTTTCATTACGTAAACTATTAAGCAAAGCAAAAAACGGTATTGAATTTAGGAATGAAAAAGTAAAGAAAGAGATATTTAAACATCTTGTTGATTTACAAACTTCTCAAGGTTTTGAAAGTATGCAAACGGTACTTCAAATTCTACATAAATTATCTATAGAAGATGATATAAGTATTTTTGTTAGTAGTGGGTTTAGTGAAGATATCAATGACAAAGATTCTAAGCGATTAGATAAGGTGTATCAGTTTGTATTAGAGAACTTCCATAGGGATATACAATTGTCTGAAGTGGCAGAACTGTCTTATTTAGGCATTTCTCCTTTTTGTAGGTTTTTTAAGAAAAGAACACACAAACCGTTCTCACAATTTCTTAATGAGGTAAGAGTTGGGCACGCATGTAAACTTCTAATTACTAATGAATTATCTATTAGTCAAATTACTTATAGTTGTGGTTTCAACTCACAAACCAATTTTAATAGACAGTTTAAAAAAATAAAAAATGTAAGCCCTAGAGATTATCAAAAAATACATTTAAACAGAAATTAATACGCAATGAAATTAAGGTAAATTAATTTTTAAGATAGTAGATAAAACATTTCATAACTATTGCTGATTTAATTGTAGTATATATTTGCGGATAGAGAAATTTTGTTTTCGGTTTAAAAACAACTTTGTAAAATTATTTGATTTTAATTGGTGATATTTTTTTCAAAATGATATTAGTAATTGAAAATACTTTAAAACTCTATGAAAAAAATAATACTCGTTCTATCACTATTTACCTTTTCTATATTAAGTGTAAATGCTCAGTTAGTTTTAGTAGTTCAGGCGGTTGCCTCTTCTATAAAAACTCCTAATCAATTAGATAATGTAACTTTCTATACAAATGGCGATTCAGTTGTTGTTTCTGTAGCAAAATTGAAAAAAGAAAAAGTAACTCACTTTGATAGCGTAAAAGTGCAAACTTTATACTCTGCACAACGTGTGGCAAAAGTATATGGTGATAGTATTCAAGTTAGTGATGTTCCTGAAAATGCTCTTTATTATGAACATACTAAAAAATATAGAAATGCTAGAATGTCTACTATGTTTGCCGTATCTGGTTGGACTTTAGTATTGCTTAATCCATACTTTCTAATTGTAGCACCTCTTCCTACTATTCAGGCAATTACTAGAGATAAATCTGTAGATAAAGCTTATGTAATGAATGGTAAAGAGTGGAGAGCATTTAAAAAAGAATATAAAGCATATAGAAAATCTTTTAAAGGTAAAAAAGAAAAATCTAACGAAGAGAATGTTGGCTATGCAAAATTGTAAATTTAGTTATATACTTAAAAAGGTGATTATGAATGCTTTTAGAGCTCCATAATCACCTTTTTTGTATTAATTTGTGTTTGCTTAATGTAATTTCCAACGTTTGAACCTGTTATACATCTCTTTAGAAAGATGTCCAGAAAACAGTATACAAACAATAGTAATTATCAAAAATAAGATTGATAAAAATCTACTTTGAACTTCACTGTACATACTATCGATATTTACTATCAAAAGTAAAAACAGAAGGGTAAAAACTACAGTCAAAACTCCGAGTAGTACGGAGGAGAAGAATTGAAATTTTCTTTTCATAGGATTAGTTTGTTATTCTAAAATTCAACTACACAGAGAATGAGATGAGCGTTGAAAATTAAAAAATGTCAATTTTTTCAAGCTAGTATATTAAAGTTATAAGTAAATTATAATAGCTTACTTATATAACAAACATAAATAAAAAAAATTGTATTTAAAAATGTTATAATTTAACTTAATGTTACACAAACACACAAGCCTATCAAAATAATTACATTTTCTTACCTAAGAATACGTTTACTCCTGTTTCTTGAGGATTTCCATCAATACGTCTCCAACTAACTACCTGACCTACATGTGTTAATGCATCCGCTATTTGTCCATTTAAAAGGTACCAAAAGGGATAATTCTGTGCTGAACCCATATAATTATAGTTCTCTAAATCGTCAGGATCCATCTCTTTAAGACGCTTGCTTGTATCCCAATACAATGCTAAAGTTTCTTCTCTTAAATCTTTAAATTCTGATAATTCTTTTTTCTTGAAATTTCCACCCAAAACTTTATTTGTTCCGTAAGAAAGGTCATAAATATGACTAATTAAGCCAATCATATCTCTACTTCCTTCTACAGGACAGAATTTTAAATTTGATGAAGTTAGACCGTTTGTAGCCCAGTAATACCTAAAACCAAGCCCATCAATCATTCTTGAAATGATATTAGTTCCATTAATTTTTTCGGGTATCGGAGGTATCGCTTTAAAAGGAAGTTCTTGCATGAGTGTTTTTATTAAAATATAGGTTTAATTCTTTTTCTAGAGTTATACAGCTTAGCTTAAATTCTTTAACCAAGTTGCTAAGCGGATAAACATAAATGCTAACCAACCTAAGAACAAAACAGAAAAGATACTGTCTAAAATGCTATTACCATTAAAATTATAAGCCAAGATCGGCAATGCAATTAGAATTACAGTATATGCAATTCCATAATATAAATCTTTCATTTAATCGTTTATTATTTTCTCTACAAATATAGTAGCAGAGATTATGAATACATTAAAAATATAGTACTAATATCAATTCAAATTACTTTTTTAGTTTTTATGAATTTTATTAGATCACCAAAAACACAGTATAACTTAATATTAAAGGTTTAATACGTGACTATATTTTGCTAATTTATTAATATTATAAAGGTTAGAAGTATATCAGTTATTAAAACATAATAAATATTTACTACGTAGTTGGTAAATACATTATATTTTTAAGAAGAGCCATAAAAGAGAAAAAGCCAGTAAACATATGTCTACTAGCCTTTTGAGTATCGCTTAAATCAGAATTTTCTTATATTAAAGTAGGCTCCTGAATACCTTTAATTTCTGCCTTAATTTGAGCAAAATGTGCTTCTAATTCTAGTTCTTTTCCGGGTTGTATAAGGGCTTTATCAAATAAAGATCCACCCATTCCAACACCAACAGCTCCAACTTTAAAAAACTCACCAATATTTTTCTTATCTACTCCACCTGTAGGTAAAAGTTTGATCGTATTTAATGGTGCCATTACATCTTTTATATATCCAACTCCAAATTGTGAACAAGGAAAAACTTTAACTGCTGCTGCCCCTAAAGTCCAAGCTTTGTAAATTTCTGTAGGGGTTAACGCACCTGGAAATATTGGTAAACCTAATGCTTTGCAAGGAGCAAAAATTTCCTCGTTAATAACAGGTGTAACAATAAACTGAGCTCCTGCATCTGCTGCATTCTTGAGGTCTTCTAAAGAACAAACAGTTCCTGCTCCCACATTAATGTCTGGATAAACATTTCGCATTTCTGTTATTAAATCAGTTGCTCCTTCAGTATTCATTGTAATTTCTACTGTAGAAAAACCTGCTTTAATATATATTGGAATAATACGGTGGATTGTTTCTATTGTAACTCCACGCATAATACCAACTACTGGTGCATCATTGAATGCATCCCAAGAAAATGAATTATTTTTCATATGATTCTAAAATTTTACGCTGACCTATCAGCAGTGCTTTTTCGAGTACTTCTTCTTCTATGAAGTTTAAACGACTATTATCGTCTAAAATTTCTTCTAAAGCTAATTTATATAAGTCACCAAGTGTGCCGTTTGCTGCTACACTAATAGTAGAATCATCATTACTAAGGTAGGCCAATTCATCGCCAATCAATAACCCACTTAAGAAAAAGTAATTTTCTTGTTTCGTTGCGTTCTTCATCAAATCTTTTGCTCTAATAGAGAACAAAGAGGCCGTAAAACCAGAAGCTCCTTTTTTTACACCCTCAATAAAAGCTTTCTCAAACTTTTTAGAGTAGTCTGTTTTTTCCAACGAAGATTTTAAAATACTTTGAGAAGAAATGATCTCAAATAATTCGCCTGTCATAAATGTTTTAAAGTCATCATATGAGGCTTTTTCGTAATGTAGGTGCTTGCTATGCGTTCCTGGAAGAAGTAAAACTCCCGCTTTTTCTATTGGCAGAAATTCTGATAAGCCAACTGCTTGAATCTCTTCCCCACGCATTACATCTTCTTTAGTTTTTGCTCCTGATACTAATAATATCTGCAATTTTTTACTAAGTGATATTGATCTGCTAAAGAGGTTTTTTCCGTAGGCATCAAATGGCATTGCAGAATATCCTAACTCTCTCATACCAATTGATGAAGATGCCATACCCGAAGCTACAACAACATTTTCGCCATCAAGAGATGTTACTTCTTTTAATTGTTCTGTTAGATAATCAGAAAAAAACCTATCTTGATTTAATCGTTTTTGAGATTGAAATTCACTATAAAGCTTTTTCACTCCCTTATCAGTTTTGTGCTCATCTAGTACTTCTAAAGTGTCTGTTTTAATTAATCGAAGACGGAAATTAGAAGTACCCCAATCACAACTGATAAACTTTTCTGGTAAGCTCATCTTTAATTATATTTTTTTTGATACTCTTTTAAGTATCAAGTAGTCGTCTAAAGCATATTTAGAGCAGTCCATACTTATACCACTATTTTTAACACCTAAGTGTGGCAAATTGATATCGTATCTTACTCCATTTTGTTGTACCTCTCCAAATTCTAATTCCATAGCAACTTCATCTGCTAAATCATTATTTGCAGTAAATACATAAGAAGCCAAACCAGCATCAGAATCGTTTGCATAAGCAATTACTTCTTCTTTGGTATTAAACTTCAAGATCACACACACAGGTCCAAAAACTTCGTGTTGTAAAATTGGTGCTTTAGGGTTATCCATTACAATAACTGTTGGCTCAAAATAGCAACCAGGTCCTTCTAGTGTTTTACCACCAGCAAGTATTTTACCACCTTGTTCTACACATTGAGCTACAAATTTCTCAACAGATTTTACCTGTGCATTGTTTGCTAAAGGTCCCATATCTGGCTTGTTCTCTTTACCGAAACCAAGCTTTGTAGCTTTAGCATTTGCTACTAGTCTATCTACAAATTCTGTATAAACTCCTTCTTGAATAAACAATCGGTTTGGAGCAACACAAACTTGACCGGCATTACCTCCAAACTTAATTGCCGTTGTAATTCCTAGAGCATCCTCCATATTACCGTCTTCAAATAGAATAAATGGCGCATTACCACCACATTCCATAGAATAACGTTTGATTGAAGTTTTTACAGATTGCTCAATTAACTTTTGAGCTGTAAATGTAGAACCAATCATGGTTACTAGACGAGGAATTGTACTTTCGCACAAAGGAATACCCACATTTTGACGGTTACCAAAAAGTACGGTAATCACTCCTTTTGGGAAACCAATTTCGTGTGCTAATTCTGCAATAATTAAAGAAGAGACAGAAGATGATTCTGATGCTTTAATTACAATAGAACATCCTGCTGCCAACGCAGGCCCTAATTTAAATCCTAAATTTAATAACGGGAAGTTCCACGCTAAAAATGCTGTCACAACACCTAATGGTTGATATACCATTCTGTGCGTATGTGTTCCTGCTCTATCCTCTATTTCGAAATTCGACTTCACGCGCATTTCATCAGAATAGAACTTTAATGAATCGGTAATACTAGTGATGTCCTCTCCGGTTGCATCCCATGTTTTTCCCATTTCATTGCTTACAGCTTCACGAAGTAAATCGCTGTTTTCTAATAATTTATTTCTTAGTTTATTGATCCACTCTAAACGTTCTTCTAAAGGAAGTTTAGACCAAACTTTAAAACCTTCTTGAGCTGCATCTAAAGCTCTTTTTGTATCTTCTAAAGTTGCTAAGGCTACTTCTGCAATAGGCTCATTATCATGAGGACATGTCACAAAAGAAGTTTCATTAGCAGAACCTTCAACTAACTCTCCGTTGATATAAAGTTTTTTCTTACCAAACTTCAACGCTTTCTTTTCTTCGATTATCGCTTGCATATTTTTCTAAGTAATCTTGATTCACATCTACACCTAAACCAGGTGTTGTAGGTATTAATATTTTTCCATTTTCCACTTTCACATCAGAGAAAGTTACATTATCTCTAAGTGGGTTTTCGGTTCTATCCAACTCTATCATTGGTGCTTCTCCAAACATTCTGCCTGGGTTTTTATCTAAATTTGCCACAAAATGTACTGCCGCACTAATTGCAATCCATGTACCCCAAGAGTGTGGCACAATATCTTTATGATAAGTAGATGCAAGAGTAGCAATGCGTTTTGCTTCTGTTAAACCACCCGAAGCACAAATATCTGGTTGTGCAATATCCACAGCGTCAGCATCAAAAAGACGTTTGAAACCGTGTTTTAAATATTCGCACTCACCTCCAGCAATTGGAATATCAGTATTATCTCTAAGCCTTTTATAGCCATTATAATCTTCTGGAGAAACAGGTTCTTCAAACCAACCTATATTGTATTCTTTCAATCTATTACAAAGTTCTAAAGCTTCTCTGTAATTATAAGCATGGTTAGAATCGATCATTAATTTAATATCAGGTCCTAAAGCCTTACTTAATAAATCAACATAAAAAACATCTTTTTCGATCCCTAAACCTACCTTCATTTTGGCAGCTTTAAAACCTAATTTTTTGTATAGTTTTGCTTCTTTTACTAAATCTGCCTCCAATGTTGGCGACTGCGTAAAATAAAATCCTGTAGCATAAGGATGAATAACAGGGTTTTTCACTCCGCCTAGTAAAACGGATACAGGTTGCTTAAAAAGTTTCCCTTTAATATCCCATAAGGCAACATCTATTGCACTTACTGCTGCTTGGAAAATACCGCTACGCCCATAATCAAGAGAACGCATATACATTGTCTGCCAAATTTCTTCGTGCTCTAATGCATTTTTTCCGATAATAAATGGTTTAAAAAACTCAATTCCAGCTTTTAAAACATCAGCCGGACCGTAGCCTTCGCCCCATCCATACGTACCATCTTCTAAAGTTATTTTCACTAAGCAAATTTTTCTAGAAGCATACTCCCACTGAGAAAAGTAGAAAGGTTCTTCGAGTTGCTGCGAAATAACATAAGGTTTAATTTCTTTAATTTTCATGACATAATTTTTGTTTGTAAATCGCTTGTTGGTCGGGTAAGAAGTCGTTTTTGTTAATAATTTGCGTAACCTAGAATACAAACAGCTACAATTAAAACTGCTAATCCACCTAGTAGAATATTAAAAGGTCCTTTTGCACCTTTCCATTCTCCAGATCTGTATCCCCACACGTTACTAATAATAAGTGCTAATCCTAATAAAATTGGCCATCCAATTACAGGACCTAAATTTCCCATTAATGCTGCTCCTTGTCCGTAAACACCAAGTGCTGCAAACCAGAATAAACCTGCTAAAATTGACCATTTATATGCGTTGCCGCTATTGGCCACCTGAAACGATGACCAAGAATTATTTTGAACTAATTTAAATACAGCGTAACCACCATTCATTGCAAATGCGCCTAGCAATACGACTACCCAAGCTACTAAACTTGCATCTTTTGGGTCTGCTCCAAAATTAGCAACCGCAGATGCTGCAACAGGTGCTGCATTAGAGAATCCTACATTTAAAAAAGCAGATAGAACACCACATGCTGTAGCAATCATTACACCTGTTTTTATAGATTTTTTAGGTGTTTCTACCTTAGGAGCAACAGCCACTAAAACATCACCATCCTCTTCTTCTTCACTGTCCTCTTGAGTTGCATTCTGAACACTATCTCTTTTCACTCCAGCAACTGCTGTAATACCTACTCCTACTAATAGAAGTGCTACACCTGCTAAAACAATACTTATATTATCTGGTAATTGTTCCATCTGAAATAATGGAATTAATGATCCCATTGAGGCTGCAAGTCCCATTACAATACCATATGTAATTGATATACCAGTATACTCAACACTAATACCAAATAAGATTCCACCAATACCCCAAAGAAATCCATAAAGCATAGCCATTGTTAATACCGAAGGATCTGTTCCTGCAATAATTTCAAATGTTTCTGGAACAACAATTAACGACCATACAATAGGGAAAGCAATCATTGCTACAAACGAATGTACTAACCACCAGTTTTCCCATTTTAAAGGCGCTATATGTTTCATTCCCAAACCAAAAGTCCCTTGGAAAAAGCTTGCGAATACAATTAATGTTATTGCTAAAAAATCCATAGTCTATTTATATTAAAAAATTTATAATCAAATATGACACTTATTATTAGTGTTTATTTTACATATTTAAACCACTACAAACACTATTTTGACTTCATATCATTTTTGGGTGCTTTATATGATCAAAATAAGAGTCAAAGTCTTGGTTCAACAATGTGTTATTGTTTTACGCCAACTCTAGTTTTATACAAAGTCTCTGATGTATATTTTACTGCATTGGTCAGTTTATCAAAAGGTTGATCTGTGATATCTACTAATCCAATTCTATAATTTTCTCCATCTTTTCTACCTGTTGTTAATTGATCTACCCACTGAAACCAATGTGCTCCAATTATTTTCTCATGCTCCATTGCTCCTTTCATATAAGCCTTGTAAAGATCTGCTTGATGTTCATCAGAAGTTGCATTTTGCAAACCATCTCCCCAAACACCTTTACTAGCAACTCCAAAATGAAACTCTCCGATAATGACAGGTTTATCAGCAATAAATAAGGGCTTAAAGTCAGAAACGGAATACCTATAAATATTAAAACTAACTACATCACAATATTTTGCAGCTGCCTCTTGTACAATACTATTATTTTCCATAATCTGACCATGAATTCTACTTCCCAGATACAAGTGTCCTGGCATATATTCCTCAACCAACTCTTTTGATAATCTGTAGAAAGTTTCTGCATGATGACGTAAAAAATCTTGAATATCTGTTTTAAAGGTATCATTATACTTGTTAATACTTCTTGCTTTTATAGTTTCAAAAGAGCTGAAAGAACTCCCCCATGCTTTATTTAAATTATTGATTGAAGAGTACTTCTTTTTCAAGACCTTCAGCATCTCCTTTTTAGCAGCAACAGAATTTGGTGAATTTAAAACAGCTAAAGGAACTGTATGATGTGTCTTACCCCAGTGAATTTCGTTCTGAACAAAAACACCTAAATTCCATTCATCTCCTTTATATTTATTGGCCATCATTTTTAACCTACGGCTAAGGTCTTCTCTAAATTCTTCTGAAAATGGATCAGGAACTTTATCTGCTTTCCCAAAATTGACAACATTAGGATGTACTATTAAGGTATAAGGCATTTTCTGTCCTTTTGTAACTTGCGACCATGCTCCGTATGTATTCATTCCCCAAGTGTGCATTCTACCTAAAGAGACTTTTTGGTGAGTTTCCTTCCAATCTAAACCATATTTTCTAATGAGGTTTCTAGTATGAAAATCAATTCCTTTCCATGTTTCAGCCTCTTTTAATAAACTACCAATATCACTAGATAATTCATTTTCTGATAAAGTAGGAAAAAGTTCTTCTCTATCTTTTGTAGGTGTTGCAGAACCTCCATTCACGCCTGTAACACCTATAGACCAAAAAAGGAAACCTTCAGGGTCTATAAAAAACCATTTATCATTATATTTTTCAACATAAAAGTGTCCCGTTGCACCAAACTGTGGTCCATTTAACCACCCTCCATATTTATTAAATTCAGCATTATCATACCCTTTACCAATAAATTTATGTAGGTCATGTTTTCCATGTTTTGTCAATTCCTCAGTGTTAAGTACTTTACTCTCCCAAGTATCAGAAATAAATTGCCCCATATTATCTACGACAGGAAGAGGTAGATCATATTGAGGATGTTTACCAAATTCATAAGTATCTATTCCATAAGGAACTTTCATCTTAATTGTCTCCGTTCTTGTAGATGATTTCTCCCAAGCTATTTTTACAGAAATAAATGTTGTTTTTTTAAGATCAAAAGCATCCCATCTTGGATGCATATCATAAGGGTACATTTTTAAATTTCCCAAAGTAGTTACCCATGTATCTTGCTTATCAAGGTTAGGACGCATAAGAATTACCTTTCCTATTTTGTGCTCTCCAGCACTTAATAAATACCTTGATTGTTGTTTTTTATAAGTTACTGTTCCTCTAACCGTAATAAAATAATCTATATCTGCTTTTGATACGTTATCTATTTCAATAGCTAAATTTTTATAATCACTTAAATCTAGAAAACATTTTGCATAATTTATCTTCAATGTAATTTCTCCTTTCTTTCCAGATAAAGGAATTTCCAACCAATCATTATTTTGAAAGTCGCAGCCATTTTTCTGTATTACATTACTATTATTTCCTTGACCAATAGTAGAAGTTTGGAGACCAAAAAATAAGAGAAATATAAAATATACGATAGTAATATTCTTCATTGAATTCTGTAGTAATAGTTAAACTGAATAATGTATTTTGTTATTAGTAATCACTTAGGCAAAGTACGAAAGCTAAAAGTGTGTTTTGAACATTAAATGAACTTATATAAGCACATATTTGACTCAAAAGGGTAAATAGTCTATTTCAAAAGGTATAAAAGTGAAATTTAGATAAAAAAAACATCCATTTTTCTAAAAGTCACTTAAAAAAAATGGATGTCTATTATGTTGGAAGAATTACTCTTTTTTAAAAACAAAAACTATAAAAACAGTTACTTTAATAAGGTAATTTCTTTCCTGTTTAATAATTCAAAAAAACATCTTGCTGTAGCTCGTACATCGTTCAATGCATCATGGGCTCCATCAAAGTTTTCTTTAAATAAAATCTGATGTAGTTCTTCTAATTTAGGCCATTTATATTTTCCATAATTACCTGGTATTTTACAGAAATCAACAGTTAAATCTTTAGTACAATATTTATTTGTTTTATGTCGAGTAAACTGATTATAACGAATCATTTCTGCTCCTAAAACATTATGATCATAACTTAAATTATGAGCAATAATATGTTGGCTTTTTTCAATATCCTGAATAAACTCTTGTATAGCATTGGGCATGGGTATTCCTTCTTTCTCATTTTGTTCGGTAGAATAACCATGATCAATCCAAAATTTTTCTTTTGGTACAACCCATCCATCAGGTAGAATCAACTGGGCATATTCTTTTACTAATTCTTGATTAGTATTATAAAGTTGATACCCTAGCTGAATTACTCTTGGCCAATTATCAACTTCCGTCATAGGTGCTTTCCAATTTTTAGGTAAGCCTGTTGTTTCCGTATCAAAAAATAAATACATATAATTATTAGTTTATTTGTACCTCAATTAAAGAATTAAAATGGAGAAAAAGCATTCTATTTGATACAATTTTAACGATATATTGTTCTATAATAAGTTAAAAGTGAAATATTAGTCAAGAATGATATATATACAACCAAAATAATCGTAAATTACACTTCCGCTTTTAGTTAAGAAGATGGCTAAATGAGGAGTTTATAATTTATAAAATATCTTTCATCCCCATATCTCTAATATTTAACAATATGGAAATCACTCTAGATTCGAAAAGTTACACACTACTCTTTGACACAGATAAAGAGTTACATACAAATCGTCAATACCTAGCGTCGTCTAATGGTAAGGTATATTCTAGATTATCTCTTTATAGTTATGATGTAGGAGAAAGTTTACCTGAGGGTGGAACTGTTGTTGCAATTATTGACTATTCTACAATGAATAAATTTGTTGAAGAAGAAATTGCAAAGCTTCCTAAAAGAACTAGAAAGAAAAAAGCTGAATAAAGATAAACATCTTAATGATGTCTATAGAATAGCATTTCAATTAATTGAGATGCTATTTTTTTATTCAAGAAGTTATATTTACGTAGAAATAGAGGAATGATTGAATGAAAGAAAAACTTCAACTTTTAAAAAGAAATCAGATAGATACCTCGCTTTGGAACACATGTGTTGAAGAGTCTGTACAGTCTATTGTATTTGCTTTTTCTTGGTACCTTGATATTACATCCCCTGATTGGTGGGCAGTAATTATTCAAAAAAATGAAAAATATGTATGGGTGATGCCTCTCCCTGTTAAGAAAAAACAAGGTTTCCATTTTATCAAGATGCCACTTTTCACACATGAACTTGGCTACTTCTCCTCATTACAAAATGCAGATGATTATACTTCTACAGCTCTTCAAATTATCAAAAATGAGATTCCTTATTGCATCGACTATACTTTCAATTCTAAAAATAAGGTAGATACTACTATCTATGTTGAAGATATTAATGTTTCTTTAACAAAATCTTGGGAAGATCTTTATTCTCTATTTTCTAAAAATAAAAAGAGAAATATTAGAAGAGGAATTAATAGAAATAATGAACTAATTGAACTTAAAGAGATCGACACTTTCTTAGATATTTTTGAAAAAAACACAGCCAAGAGAATCGGTAATATTGATATCCATTTTATAAAAGAACAATTAAAGCAATTATATCAAGTACTCTATAAACATAATGTTATTTCTATTTTTGCAACTGCAACTGATAATAATTACGAGTCTGTTTCTATATTTATTAAACATAAAAACCATTTTCAATATCTATTAAATACGGCTACAGAAGGTTCTAGATCAAAAAATTCAAGAAATTATATTTTAAGTGAATTCATTAAATCAAATTTAAATAAAGCTACTGCATTACATTTTGGTACTTATGTAAACTTGTCGGAAATAGATATTCATTATAAAAATCAACTACGTCCTTACTTTGAAGGTTTTACTAAAGATAGAATCTTATTGCCTGCATTAAAATGGAATAATTTACCATGGTATATTAATTTTATACATCTTTCTAAAAAGTTCGTATTTAAACAAATTTCTAAAATCGGTTTCTAACAAATTTAAACCTAATACATAGAAACATTCTTAAGCTATTCTACTACCTAGACAGAACATTATTACGATAGAAACGTTTGTTTAGATAACGAAAGTTTCAAAATCTTTTTTTGATAGATTTCAATCATTTCCTATTCTTTACAAATACAATTAACTGATTATGTTCGCATTATAATTTTATTAAAAAAAATATAATGAACAAAATTACAAAGTTTACCCTAAGGTGTGGTGTAGCTATGGCTGCAATCATTTACTTAAATTCATGTGCTAACGACACAGAAATTACCCCTGAAACCACTCCTCATGATGTAGTAGTTTCTTTTACAGGTTTATCTTCAATACACTCGGATATGCGTTCGAATGCTGAACACAATTACATTACAGATGGCTATACAGTTGTTGTAAATGGTGAAGAAGAATTTGTTAGTGAAATAAATATCAATGAATCTGTAACAATACATGATGTAACTGGTGAGCTTACTATTCAGGTTTATAATGAAGAGTTTAACAATAATCCTATAGAAATTTCTGAAGGGGCATATTATGGAAGTGAAGTTGTTGATGTACCTGAATCAGAAGGTAGTGTAGCAATAGAAATGAACTTATTACAAGGTGCAATTATTGTAAAAAATTCAGCTGACATTAGTTCAATTAATCTTGCTACTCAAAATGAAGAGCTAGTAATTAATACAAACCAATTTTATTATATAATGGGAGGTACTGATTACAGTCTAAATATTCAAACACCACGTAATGTTTTAATTGATGAGAATACTGCAATTGCAGGTAAAGCTATTAGTTACAGTGTGAATTTAGATACTCAACTTAGTTTTATAAACGAATCTTTTGATACACCTTCTGATGGAGCTTTAGAAACTGTAAATACAGTTATCAATTTAGATAATATTACAGGTGCTACAAATCTATTCGTTAATACAGACGGGTCTGTTTCTGGTACTTCTATAGCAGCACAAAACCTTGTATCTGCTTATACTCTAACAGGAATGAATACTTCTAATGCTATTGCAATTAATGCTTTAACTGAACCATCTTATGCTGTAACAACTACAGCTCCACACCATTATATGAATATGTATTTTTCTGATAATGTAGACGGGGTAGGTTCTTACGCAAGAGTTGATGTAAGTAATGCATGGGAAGCTAGTACTGCTAAAAAATTTCAAGTTTATATTAGTAATGAATATGCTGCAGAATTTGAAACATGGGAAGAAGTTCAAAACTACTTTGCAACTAACGGTATGGTTTACCTACAAACTAACCGTATCGATGGTTTAAAAATAAACACAAACTATATTATTAGGATGAAGAATGATGTGAAAGAAGCCTTCAATTTCACAATTAATGCTATAGTTCTTGGTCAAGAAATTGATAGTGCTACTCCTGTTTTAGCAACTTCTTCTATCACTGGAGCAACAGCTTTAACTGTAGACAATATCACTGGTGCTGTTTCTGGTACAGCTGTAGAAAGAAAAGACAATACATACCAAGTTTGGGCATATGGTGCAACACTTTTAACTGCTGAAGATGCAAAATTTGTTACTGAAGTAAATCCTTCTTTTTCTGTAATTATAAACCAACCTAATGTGGTTTCTTTCATGAATGTTTATGTAGCTACAGATAGTGTCAATAAAACTGTAAGTATTAATAGTAACGGAACTGTAGATTATGATGTGATAGCAGGAAGCCCTGCTGCGTCTTACTCTTCTTGGAAAGAATATGCTACTGCTCATCCTACAGATGTAGTTAGAACAGATGTTTTAGATGCTGGTAGAATTAATACAAACTATATTATCCGTATGGGTGGTTCAGGAAATACAACCGGTTTTGATTTTACATTAGAAGCTTTAAGCTACTAAGGCGTAATTTAAACGTACTAAAAAAGGAGTAATTGATTTAATCAGTTACTCCTTTTTTAGTAAATATGTCTCGTCCTGAATTAGTGTTACACAAAACGTAACATTATGAATGAAGATCAAGAATATCAGTACACTAAACGTACACAAAAAGATTACAGCTACTCTTTTAAATTACAAATTGTAGATGAAGTGGAACGAGGGGAAATAGGTATAACGGCAGCTAGACTTAAATATGGAATACAAGGTCATGGTACCATCCGTACTTGGATAAGAAAGTATGGTAATTTAGATTGGGATAATAAATCTAAATTAAAAATGGGAAAGACACCAGAACAAAAATTATTGGAGCTAGAACAAAAGGTTCTATTATTAGAGAAGCAAAAAGCTTCTTTAGAAAAACAACTCTACGTAACAGATAAAAAAGCAATTTTCTTTGATATGATGATCGATATTGCTGAGGATGAGTTTAATATTCCTATTAGAAAAAAGTCTTTACCCAAGCAGTTGACCAATTCAAAAAAGAAGAAAAAATAGGAGTCAAACCGACTTGTGAATTGCTTGGGTTAAATCGACAAATTTATTATCGTTCGAAAAGGAAAGTAAAAAATAATAATAGTATTGCATCTAAAGTAGTAGACTTAGTGAAAAGAATTCGTTTGAAGCAAACTAAAATAGGGACAAGGAAATTATATCAATTACTTCTTCCTGAATTGCAATTACTAAATGTAGGTAGAGATAAGCTTTTTGATATCATGAGGGCTAATCGACTCGATATCAAGCCTAAAAAACAATATCATGTCACTACAAATTCTCATCACAGATTTAAAAAGCATAAAAATCTTATTGAGCATTTGGAAATAAATAGACCTGAACAAGTATTAGTTTCTGATATAACTTACATAGGTGAGCGAAGTAACCCAATGTATCTCTCCTTAGTAACAGATGCCTATTCTAAGAAAATAATGGGGTTAAATGTATCAGATAGTTTGAATGCAAATGGAGCTATTGCAGCATTAAAAGAAGCACTGAAAAATAGAAACTATGTTGATTTACCAATGATACACCATTCAGATAGAGGATTACAATATTGTAGTCACGAGTATCAACGACATCTTCAGGAAAATAAAGTATTGTGCTCGATGACGGAATCTTACGATCCTTATCAAAATGCGGTAGCAGAAAGAATAAACGGAATTCTTAAGCAAGAATTTATTTTAGGAATAAAAATTAATGATCTCGATTTAATGAATAAATTTATTAGAGAATCTGTATATATTTACAATAATGAAAGGCCTCATTGGAGTAATTATATGAAGACACCTGTTGAGATGCATCAGCAAAGTGAAATAAAAATGAGAACTTATAAAAGTAAAAATAGCACCGAGTCTACACTCGATGCTATCAATATATAATAGTCTAAATCTGTAACGCTATGGACGGACTAGACAATAAATAGTTATTCTTATACTGCTACTTTATGTTTTCTCTCCAAAAATATATATAAAGATATTCCTAAAAGAGAACAAAACATCATTACTATAATTGGAGGAAATAAAGTACCGTTATTTAATGTACTTGCCGTTGCTCCTGCTAAAGAACCAACAATAATACCTACTACTCTCATTTGTGAATTGGCCAAACCTGCCAAACTTTTATCAAATTTTTCTAAAGCAATTGTTGTTGCATTACCAGAAATAAATCCAAGAGTTGACACATGAAGTGTAATCATTGGTAAAATAAAATAGAAGTTAGGTTTAAATAATAGCAGACTAATTAATAGAATTACTAATGTACTAATATGAATAGTCAATCCAATATTCAACATTCTTTTAGGAGAGTGCTTTAAAACTAACTTTGAATTTAACTTATTCATTATAATTAATGATAAGCCATTTACTCCAAATAATATTGCAAACTGTTTCTCTGGAATATTAAAAAACTCTTGATATATAAATGGTGCTGTTGTTAAATACGTATACAATGCTCCTGATGGTATAGCCATTGCAGCCATATAACCTAAAGCAGGTTTATTGCTGTAAACTCTTTTTATTCCTTTAAAAAATGAGTGTCTACTTTCTTTTGGTGGTATCACATTTTCTAACCGCAGTTGTAAGAAAATTAAAGTGATTATTCCATACAATGCTATAAAAATGAATATACTATTCCATGTACTAAAGTGTAAAAATGTTGCTCCTATTGATGGTGCAATTAAAGGAGCGCCCATTGCAATCATCATTACCAATGACATTACACTTGCTGCTTCATTTCCTTCAAAATTATCTCTAACAATTGCTGCAACAGATACTCCAACACATCCTGCTCCAAGACCTTGAAATGCTCTGAAAATATAAAAAACTTCTATTGATGGTGTAAAAATTAAAACAATACTACCAACTATCGAAATAATTAAACCTAAAGAAACAATCCATTTCCTTCCTTTTATATCAGAAAAGTAACCTCCAAATAACTGGCCAATTCCAAAGCCTAAAAAGAAGATACTCATGCTAATTTCTACACGCTGAAATGTTACGCCTAGTTCATTACTAATTTGTGTAAGTGCGGGTAAGCATGTATCTATATTAAAAGGTCCTATCATAGCTAATAACCCTAGCAATAAAATAAACCTTTTTCTCTCTTTACTATTCATTATTAATTTGATTAAGTATTAGAGTGCAAAGGTTACGTTATTAATATCTGATTCAAAACCTCAATCAAGAATACGTGTTAATACTCTTCAAAAAAAGCACCTTACTATTTCTAATAAGATGCTTTATTTATACATTTCTTGTTTAGAATAATTTCTTTCTCAAAACAAGTTGATGATTTAATTTTATACCATTTTCAATTATTGGTTCTTTGTACTTCTCTGTAAAATAGTTCTTTTTAATTTCATAAAATTCAAACCCTATTTTTTGATAGATATATAATTGCCTAAATGCAGCATTTGATGTTCCTATCAAAAGATATTTAAAGCCTCTTTTCTTTGCTTTTTCCACTGCATCAAGAAGCATTTTCTGACCAATACCTTCATCTTGATTATTTTTTGAAACCGCAATATTCTTTATCTCAATAGATTCTTCATCAAACATTTGATATGCATATACCCCCAGAGTTTCATCTCCTCTTTCATAAATATAAATTTCAGAATCGTGTATATATTGGTCAATAGCATCTATTGTTTCATCTGCTAATAGCAATAAGTCATAAGGTAGTTTATTTCCTTCTTCGAACATTCGAATTCGGTCCTTCTTTTCTAATACCAATTTCATATTATAATTCAATTCTTTGTTAATTTATTTGACCTTGCTAAGATAATAATATCCACGAAAAATTAATAACGTTTTTACTGTAGTATTTTAATATTTTCTATTCATTTTAAGAGAAAATAAACAAACAGTTTTCCGATTTTAGCAAATTTACCAAAACCGTATTTCAATTTATATATTATTAATTATCAAAGTGATATAAATAAAAAGTCACCTTAACAGAATTAAAGTGACTTTAAGAGAAGATGATTTAAAACGTTTTAAACAATACTTATATCCTCTTCTTTTATTTCATTTTGGTTCTTAGTTGATTTAGTTTTTACTACTTCTAAGTTAGAAAGTGCAGCATTTGTTTTATCACCGTCTTTCCATGTTATTCTAGCTGTACCGTACTTAATTCCTTTAAAAGCTTCTAACATACAAATATGCGTATACATAGTCGCTCCTTTTTTATCTATACTTATATAAGACGCACTCGGGATTCCATCTAAAAGTCTTGATTTCAAAAGTTTTAAACGGTAACCTTTTTCTACGGTATAAAACCTTCCTTTTCTATCAATATAAGTACCCGGAAAAGAGGGTAATTTGTAACAAACGGTTTTATCACTCATTAACCTATCTGGTAATTCGCTTACTCGTTCTTTAAACTGAGCATTTACCGGAGCCAAACCCCACATCAAATTATTTATGTTATTATTCTGAGGATTACCATCTAAATAAAGAAAGTTTTTCTTAGAGCTATTACCTCTAAATAAGGTAAGAACAATCTTCCCTAAATAGTAACTTTTTCTTTCATGAATTATGAAAGGTTTACCTGTAACTGCTGCGTAATTGATTTGTTTTTTCAATTCTTGATTGATATACCCATCCGCATAAATAATGTATTTTCCAAAAATACGGTATGAGTCTAAAGACAATTTCTCCTCTTCGAGGATATAATTGTAGTTCCTTTTTGTTGCCATGTTAGTAGATATTTAATAGATGTCAGATATCGTTATTAAAAATTATTTATTTAACAGTAGATATTAATAAAAACTGGTTTTGTGTTTATCATTGGCACAAATATACGCCTTAATTATATAGAAAACGTTATTACAATAAGGGTAAAACATACAATATTTATAAATAAAACTAAATATTCACTTTAAAAATTATATCGTGTACACGATACTATACGCTACGTTATAATTATTATTTACTTCTCAATTTTTTAGTTTTTGTTTATCTCTTCAATTTTTCTGTTGATGTACTTTTATTATAATAAGTACATCTATTTATTAACCAAATCTCTCTCACTTAATAAATGATATCAATTCTACTTAGAATAATAATGTAAGTTTATAAGTCAGTTATTTGCAAATTCTACTATCTAATTGAATTCTGAAAAATCATGTACAAAGGCAAAATAACCCTCCGCTAAGGATAGCGTATTATCTAGTAAGGACATGAAATAATTGAATGGATATTGAATAAAAAATAAAAATGAGATCATCATAATTTACCTAAAAACTAAATAATCTATTATTTGAATAACATAGTATTTTAATTGAAGATACCCTTCTTGAAAATTTAAGAAGGGTATTTTGTGTTAAATAGTTTCTTGATTTAAAATGAAATTTATCTCAATTCCATCAAAAAGTATGAATATCTACTTAGAATTTTAACTACAAGTATATTTTTCAACTTAAATAGTAGAAATAGTTACTTTTTAAGGTTAAATATTTTATAAAAGATGATTTTTTTACTTAATTGCAGAGCGTAAAGTTAAAAATTATACTTTTTAGAAAATGAACCAAGAAAAAATACTGAAGTTTATCAAGAAAAATGATATGCTTAAGATCTCTGCCTTAGAAAGACAGGCAGGCTTACCTAGTAACTCTCTCCATAAAGCACTTAATGGCAACTATTCTTTTAAACAAGAATACATAGAAAGACTCGCAGAGGTATTAAGTAAATTTGGTTTGGAAGATGAATCCGATGCTAAAATTATCAGTATTATAAACAACAAAGGTGGAGTTGGAAAAACAACCACAGCTTGTAATCTTGGAAAAGCACTAGAACTTAAAGGTAAAAAAGTATTGTTAGTAGATCTTGATCCTCAAGGTAACCTCTCTCAATATCTTGGGTGTACTAACCCTCAACCAGAATTTGTTGATCTTGTATTAGGAAAAACGGACGATTGGGAAAAAATTCTTCATAAACATAGTGAGAATCTACACTTATTACCTTCTACTATTAATTTAGATGCAGCTACTTTAGAATTACAAAAACAAACAATTGGAGGATACAAACGCATTAAAAATGTAATTGGACCAATTGCTGAGAACTATGATTTTGTTCTTATTGATTGTCCTCCATCTTTAAGTATTCTAACAGCGGGTTCTTTGGTTGCTTCTACAGATATTATTATTCCTTTAGATGCTGAACCTTTTAGTATGAATGGTATCTCGAATATGTTTAATTTAATAAATGATGTTCGCGACTTAAATCCAAATATTCAGATTCTTGGTTTTCTGTTTACATCTATCAAACCTAAAACTGTTCTACACAGAGATTTTATGAAGGGACTCCGTGATCAGGTAACCAACTACAATGTTTTTGATACATTTATTCATGATTCTATCGCAATTGCAGAATCTACGGGTGCACAAAAAGATATTTTCGAATACGCTCCTGATTCTAAAGGGGCAGATGATTACTTAAACTTGGCAATCGAAATACTAGATTAATTATGGCAAAAAGTAAGAGTTTTAATTTTCAGATGCCATCAAATACTCAATCAACGATTGGCAAAAGTTTAAAAGCTGAAGTAAGAGATACTATTTCAATTCTTCCGGAATTAGAGCATTATATAAGAAAGCTAAAACCTGAAGAATTTGCTCAGTTAGAACGTTCTGTACAAGAAGAAGGGTGTCATGACCCTTTAAAAATTTGGAAAAAAAATGATGATGAACTGTATATTATAGACGGTCATCATCGGTTTGAGATTTGCAAAAAACATGATATCGAATTTAAAGTTGAATACAAATATTATGCTTCTATAGAAGAAGTAAAAGAATATATGATTCAACTCCAGCTCGGTAGACGTAATTTAAATAGTAACGAAACTTCTTATTACCGTGGTTTGCATTACAATATGCATAAATCTACAGAAAACTTGGGTAGAGCTGGTAGTGGTGGAAAATTAGCTCAAAAATTAGCTGATTTACATGGAATAGGTGAGAAAACAATTCGTAGAGATGCATCTATTGCTAGTGTTGTTGATGCATTACCTACTATTGAAAGAGTTATGTATTTAACAGGAGAGTCTACATACACCAGAGCAAGAATGCTAGAAGCAGCTAAACAATTGGATGAAATCTTAGATTTAGTAGCTTTTCTAAAAGGAGAGGCATCCACTAATCAAGAAGTTATCCAACCTAGAGAAAGAGATATAAATTATTTAGGTTCATATATTTCTAAGATAGATTCACAGGTGAAATCTTGGAATAAAAATTTAGGCACTGATGAAAAACAAGAACTCATTTCTTATCTAGAAAATGTAGTGAATCAATTAAAAAAATAACGTTTTTATCATTATTATATCGGTGGTCAGTTTGACCACCGTTCTTCCCTCCTTATTAAATTTAACATTAAAGTAGTTAGCCATTATAAGTCACATTACTTTATGTATTACAATATCTAATTATTTATCAAAATATTTTTTCTTTTATCAATTACTCTTTGATACAATTGTGCATAAGTTTATATAACACATTGGTTTCAATAGGTATTAAGAGAATACAATAATATCGGTGGTCAATCTGACCACTGTTCATATCACTAAAATCTACACACCTTTAATATGTCAATTTCTAAAATTGCAGACTATTCATTAATTCTAGTTTCATTAATGTATAGCTCTTATGTATCGTTTCTTTTTCTTTCAGAAGTGAGCAATGTATATGTTGCTGCTTTTATAGCAGTATTTATAGTTTCACTTGGGCATCATTATACCTTTCAAACAATAAAGCATTATAAAGAAACTAAATCAGTTTCTCAATCTATTCTCATAGCAATTATTTTAATGGGTTTTGTTTTTTATGCAGAATGGAACGGGCAATCTATACATACTTTAAATGTTGCAGATATTCCAACCACAGAAAAAATTGATTCACAGATAGATGAAACAATGGAAATTATACATCAAAATGCCAATAAAAGAAATTGGAGGAATGTAGAACAATATAGAACGGCATCTCAACAATTAGAAACATTACAACAAGAAAAGGAAAGGATACTCACAATTATCAATATAAAAAGTAATGAAGCAAAAAAACTTGCTAATGACTTTAGGTGTTTTTCTATTTTATTATTCTGTGTAGCCTTTATAGCAAGTACGCTAACAAATACGTCAAAAACTGCTAATAATAAAGTAGTTACAAATACAATTAGCACTGTTCCGCATAAAAATACAGCTATCCATTATTCATCAGAAGTTCCAGTTACTACTACAACTAATTTTGAAGAAGAGATAATTTTAAAAATTCAAACTGGAGAAATTACAGATCATAAAGTACTAATGAAATTACTTCGTCTTAATGTCCGTCAGGCAAATCAACTTTTAAGTACATATAAACCTAACTATGTATAGATATACCGTTATTAAAAAATAATTTATAAATTTTTAAACAATATGAATGAATGGATAGTTCTGTATTCATGGATTGATTAATTAATAATCGTCCGCATTATTAAAGGGTAATATAAGATTAAGTAAAAGCTCATCATTATGTGATGAGCTTTTTCATTATTGAGGATAAATGAAATTTTTCGTTATACATATTAAAGAATCACCTATCTTTGCTGATGTACTCAAACTTTTACAAAAAGGTATGCAGCTAGCAATGAAAGAAATTGACTCTATATTAGATAGAGTGAACATTATTGAAGAAAAACTACAATGCAAAATCATTGAAGCCTATTACGATGAGCTTGTAGATGACTTTTGTTTGAAGATGGAGTTTCTGAAAGATGGTAGTAAAATTAAATCTTGGAAACGTTACGACGTACATACTTTAAAAAATATTGTATTTCCGCAGGTAGCGTAATAAAATTATAAATTTCTAAGCCTTCTAATCTAAAAAATGATTAGAAGGTTTTTTTATGTATCAAATTCAATAAAAATGTATGAGATTTCGATACTATGTATTAAAATCCAGTATAATGTATCAGTTTACTTAAATATGTATAGGTGTACCGTAAAATGTATCACATTTCAAATAAATTGTATTTAAAAAGATACATTCTACAGCTGTTCAATACATATTTAGCATATTTCTACAGCATAACATTCTATTTACGGGAAACCTATACATAATTAGATAAAACAAAAATGGGTAGCCTATTTATGTATAGACTACCCATTTTTGATTAATAAGATGTATAAATTATTTCTGATCAATAATCCATTTCTTAAGTGTATGCTTATTTGGGTAACTAGCCCCATCTCTCATTGCCATCTTCACGTTATTCAATTCTGGCCATATTTTCCAATTAGGATCAGACTGGTACTTCTTAATAGCAATTGAAACAATATCTGCAGTTAAACCAATCTCATTTAATCTTAAATGGAGTTTATTTACTTTTTCTTGAAAATCGAAGTCTAAAGAACCTTGTGAAGCTGTCCTAGGAGTGGTTACAGTCTGTTGTGTTGGTTGTTCAGTTACTGTTACAGGATCAACATCTATTGTATCTTCTTGTTCGTTACCTCCAACTTCTACATCAGTTTTTAATAATTCTCTTAAAATCTCCTCTCTAGAAAAACCTAAAGATTGGAGCATCTTCATTTTCTGTTGTAAGCTATTTTGTTGAGGCTCCTGAGCTGTATTATTTGCAGGTTGATTGGCTGTTTGTCCAATTTCTATTGTTTTAGGTTGTTCTTTTTCTTTTTTCTTAAAGAAGAACTCTAAATGTGTACATCTTCTACCAGTTTTTATTAATTCGAGATTAACTTCTAAATCTGTATTCTCATTAATATCTTTTAAACACTTCTGTAAAATTGATCTATTAAAAGCTGCAAAACTTTTATAAGATTTTGATTCTGAAAGACCTAATATAGATTTAAGTTCCTCTACAGATATCTTTCTAGAATTGTATTTGCCAACTCCCTGAGAGAGTAAATCATACATTCTTACTGCATGAGGAGAACGCATGTGGCGTACACTAGAATACAGGTATTGTGTATAATTAGAACTGGGTGATAAGATGTTCTTAAAGTTTCCATTAAACTGAAACTTTATAGACGTTTTGTCTAACTTAATTTTACTGAAAAGTGGAATATACTCTCTATCAAATGTTTTAGAATCATGATCTCCCTCTCCAAGTGTTATTTTTGCACTCGATAAAGCATCACAACCAAAATCCAGTTGTTTTAAATCTTTTCCTCCTGGATGTCGACCTAAAAATTCGGAGACTTTAAATTCGATTTCATCCTCTACTGTTAAATCATTTAATGTAAAGGCAAATAGGAGTAGCTTCTGAGATACTAAGGGAAGGGGTTTCTTTTGCTTCGCCTTAATAAATCGGTTACTTCTCTTTACTTTATTACTACTTGTTCGAATTTTATTTAAAATGTCCATCGACAAAAACCAATATTACGTTCGGAAATTAATATATATGTATAGCTTTACCGTATTAAGCAGTCACTATATCGGTATATCTATACATAAATACAAATAATTGGCGGGTAAATTGTACATAATTTCATTTTAGTACGGTATATCTATACATATTTAAGAACCTATATACATTAAAAAGAACTATTTTCATCAGTTACCAAAAGTTATGGTATATCTATACATCTATTCTATAAATAAGCTCATTTCACGGTACATCTATACATAATTAATAAAAATGATACAGATTTAAGTGATAGAATACATTAGTTCAAACTAATTAATGGGCTTTATAAACATCAAAGTCTTTCTAATATGCCTTAAATATAAAATAAGAAGTAATAATCTTTAAATTATACGGGTTATCTATACATATTAATAGAACATGATACAGTTTTACAGTTTGAGAAGAATTAAATACCCTATTTATGTATAGATATACCATACCTGTAACTATTTACTCTATAAAGTACGGTACATCTATACATAAGTAGAGCTTGTAGTACATATAAAGGCTGTTAAATGGGTTACTTAATGATGAATATTGGAATTATGATACATATTTATCCCTTTCAATACTTAATTCAGTCAATTAATACATAAAAATACCAGCTATGCAGTAGTAACTATCAATCAATTTGACCAAATATTCTATAATTCTAAATGAAAAAGAGATTAGCGACCCATTGTATACACTGTATACAGTAAATTCTATTAAATGTATGTCATTTCCATTCATATATAATTATTAGAATACATACTATGGTATATCTATACATAAATAGACGGTAAAACTATACATATAGGCCATTTTAGATACATAAAAGAGTATTCTATTTATACACTCAGAATTCTCATACATAGCTTATCGGTATACCTATACATCTTAATATGGAACATCTATACATCTATCTTCGGGTAATCTATACATCTAGTTAGTGCTTTAGTATATGATTATCAGTATGTTACGCCACCCTATAATAAAAACAATATAAATAACTATATATAAGCAACCCTTATAATTAAGACAATTTTATATTTAATTTTTTACTATTTTTTATTTTAAAGTTGAAGTATGTATAGATGTACCTTAAGATTTTACTATTTAGAAAAATATATATGGTATATCTATACATACTTTAATAAATTGAACTAAAATTGCGCGGTAATTCTATACATATATAGTAATTATAGAACATTTATATACGGTATATCTATACAGATAAGCTTATTTAATTACATAAATACTTTTTAGAATGCGCGGTAAATTAAAAAAATGTATAGTTATACCGTATTTTTAAAGGAATTATGATACATATTTTAATTTTTTAATTAATCTTTAGTATAATCAAACTAAGATTATTGCGCCTTTAATAGAAAAATTGTAGGTTTGTAACTATACAATAATATAATTAACCGAAGTGATGATCGGAGATAACATAGTAAAACTTCGTAAGAAAAATAATATGCAACAGAAGGAGTTAGCTCAGCTAATTGATATTTCTGTGCAAGGTTTAATTAAATGGGAGAAGGGAAAAGTAGAAATTCCTTACTCTGGTTTATCCAAAATAGCTGACGTATTCAAAGTTCCCCTAGATTATATCGTTAAAGGTGCACCTTCTAAGGTAATTTCTTTAATTAATTCTAAAGGAGGTAATACAAAATCCTCATTATTACGTCAAATAGCTGTAGGTATTGTTACAGAATACCCTGAAATAAAGGTTTTATGTATAGATACTGATCCTCAGCAAACATTGGTAATGTATTCTGAAAACGGATTGCATGAAAACATTGAAGTAATTGGGTTTGATTCCAATTCTATTGCAGTTTCTGAAAAATATAGAAAGCTAATAGAAGAAAGTCAGTATAAGTATGATTACATATTAGTAGATACTGCGGGGTATGTAGCCGTTACAGACTTGCTTACAAGCATTATCGCTAACTCTGATGTTGTTGTACCGATAACATTGAACGAGACGGCTCTAGGACCTACTATATCGAGTATTTCTAACATAGCAGATGTAAGAGACTCTTTAGATTTACCAACAAAGATTATTGGTATTAGAAATAGAGTGAATAGAACGGTAAAAGAATCTAAAATGCCATTCGAATTAGATGGTTATATGGGATTAAAATTGATGGATTCGTTCTTACCAGATGCAATTCAGTACCAAAGAGATACTAATTTTAGCAATACTTCAATCACTAAAGAAGTAAGGGAAATAGTAAATGAATTACTTCCTATTATTGATTAATAACTGTTTTAATACCCCAAATTACAATTCAGAAATCCTATGCTGAACCTAGATAAGTTTAAACAAAAAGAGGAAAAAAGGATAAAAGAGGGTAAAACAACCCTTCGTGAAAAGAAATCACAAGAAAAATTAACGCAAATAGATTATAAATCTCCAGGTGCTTTTCATATTGAACCAGAATTTAGGGAACTTATTCGTAAACAAAACGACGATGAAGCAGCTAATTTTGAAGTATCAATTAAAGAAGAAGGTGTAAGAGAGCCAATTTTGTATTGGACACACACTTTAAGAGATAAATCTGGTGCTAGGGTTGTACATACTGTTGTGGATGGCCACCATAGATGCGAAGCAGCGATTAAGTTGAATTTAGATTTTATCCCTTCTAAAGAGATGAAATTTGAATCTTATAACGATGTACGTATTTGGATGCTGCGTAACCAATTAGGAAGAAGAAACATTGGGGATGCAGAGAAAATCAGAATTGCGTTACAGTTAACAGAGTTTTTAAGCATAGAAGCAAAAGAACGTAAAAAGAAACAAGTTGAAGCTTTCAATAAAGGAGCTGCTGAAAAAACAAATGCAACAATACAAAAAACAACTGGAAAGGAAGTTGTTTCTGTGGAACAACAAGATATAAATGCTTTTAAAAGTGATTTAAACATAGGTTCTTCAGGAAAAATTAATAGAGCTGAAGAAGCAGCTAAAATTGCTGGAGTTTCCACGAAAAATGTCACTAAAATGAAGAAAGTGATAGAAAAGGGATCAAATGATCTACTTTCATCTGTGATGGATGGTGTCACTTCAATACATAAAGCGTGGTCTGATATTCGAAATAAAGAAAAGGAATCGAAAATTAATAGTTCTAAGTCTAAAAAAGTAGTAGAGAAAGAACTTACTCCACGTCAGATTCAATTGCTTTTAAATAATAAAGATTCAATTGCTACAATTAGTAGAGTAGCTTTAGCATTTCGTCATCCAGATGTAGCATTTGATACTTTAAACCTTTCAGGGCTTCGATATACTCACTTTAATGATTTTTCTGCTAGATATATTGAGCAGAATCAGCAAGTACGCCAGAGTAAGAATATAGACGTTGTACAGCTTGTAAAATTGAATGAGAAAGAATATGCTCCAGCCATTGTTGGTTATCAGATTTTTTCTACAATTGCAGACTTAGAAAACCTTCATTCTTTAGAGGAGTTATCACGCTTTTGTCATAAGTTTTATGTTGTTGTACATGAAAAACTACAAGATGAGGCGGTGCTTCAGGTACAAAAGCAAAACCTTACAATAGGTGTGCTTAGTATTACTGCTGACAAAAAGATAAAAAGCATTCATGAAAGCCATTACAATATGGTAGAGGAGCATCAGGAATTACAGATTATGCGAGAAAGCTTCTCACGAATGAGTAAATAAAGAGATATTTTAGAATCCACCTTATTAACGTAAGGTGGATTTTTTTTAGATAGATGAACTTATGCAAACGATTAAAGTAATTTTTAAATACCTATTACTACTAACAACTTTATTTATTATCCTTACTTTTACCTGTTATCTGATTTACCCTAAAAGAACGATTTCTACTCTAAAAAGTGGTGTAGTAATCGTTTTAAAAACCGTAAACAGAACAAATCCATACCCAACTACGAATGGTGTACATCCAATTTTAGCAACTAAAGTGAAGAAAGTATTGGCAGAAGCACATTCAAAAGGAATAGATCTACGTGTGGTAAGAGGTTTTAGAAGTTTTACCGAACAAGAAAAGTTATTTAATCAAGGTCGGACAACAAAAGGAGGTATTGTTACAAACGCAATTCCTGGGTTGTCATATCATAATTATGGGTGGGCAGTAGATGTTTGTGAATACAAAAATGGAAAACCTTATTGGAATTCTAAGAATTGGGGTATCATTGGCGATTTTGGCAAAAAACAAGGATTAGTTTGGGGTGGTGATTGGACAAATTTTGTAGACAGACCTCACCTACAATTATCTATACAAGATATTCTCACAGAGGTTATTTTTTAACTATGATTATCAATTACATGCTTATTTCCTATTTTTATTTATAGTGTTATATGTAAAGTACTATTTTAGTATCATTTTATATTTAAAAAAATTAGAGGCTGCTTTATTAAAAACAGACGTTATAAAAATCATATTTTAATTAGTAGAATAATCATACTGTTATTATGAAATTATTGTTGAGGAAATTTCTAAATCTGGTAAAATATTTTTCAATTACAAGTTGTATTATAATTATAATATCTATTGGTTTTCTTTCTTTTAGAGAGCTTTTTCATACTAATAAGGGGCAAAGTGTTTCACATGGAACACGTTTTAATGGTACTTTAGAGAGAGGTTGGCTTCTTCCATATAGAGGAGAAAACTATGGTAGTTTTAGTGGAATTAGTTATTATTTAATGGATAATGCTTATGTACATAATAGTGTTTATCGTAGTGTTTTAGAAAGTTATCAATCTTTGAATAGTACAATTAATAGCGAGTGTTTATACTATTATATGGAATGTAGTGATCATTCAGGAGGAAATTTATATTTACATAGAAGTCATGAAAATGGCTTGAGTATAGATTTTATGATCCCAAAACAGAAAGAGGGGAAACCCTATACATATTTAGATCAATGGGGACTTTTTCATTATTTTTTAGAGACAGATAATTATGGTAACTATAAACAGAACTATTCCTTATTAAATTTTTTAAGTCCTTCAGTTTCAAAATTTATTGGAAGGTTATTTATACCAAAAAACGTAACGAATGATTTTGAAAAATTAGCGGACCATATATTGGCTCTGGATATAGCTTGTAATAAAAATGGAATTAGTATTAAGCAGGTAATTATTAAAATTGAATTTAAAGAGAAGTTATTTTCTACTCCATCAGGACGGAAACTATTAAGTAGGGGAGTCTATTTCGCAAATAAATTACCTTCAGAAGTGAATGAGATGCATGATGAACATTATCATATAGATTTTAATATTTAAGATAGTATTATCAATTATTCGAATTTGTTTAGTGATATAATTAAACTTTTGATATAAGCTAGCGTTAAATAGATTATAACCAAAATAAATAATTATGTTTCAATTTGAAGATAAAAACACAAAACGTCGTTTGAAGTTCAAGAAAGGCGTTAGCTTAGGAGATTTAATTAGACAAGGAGTTTCTAAAGAAGAAATTAAGGAAGTACTTGGTTTAAAATAAGAATTATTTAAATAAATATATATTAAAAGGTCAACAGAAATGTTGGCCTTTTTTCGGTTTTGGCAAAATTGCCAAAACCGAAAATAAGTAAAATAAAAGGGTGACTTTTTTAATGAATTGATATTAGTATATGTAAGCTTTAATAATAAAGCAAAAAATTAAACTCTTTAAAAAATACTCTCATGGAATCAATTTTACTCCCTTCAGTTCTTACAATATTTATTACATTAATGTGCGTTGTTTCTGCTAGTGAAATGTATAAAATTTTTAGAGACTAATATTATAAATACAATACTTAAACATATAAGAAACCGATTTTGGCAATTTTGCCAAAATCGGTTTTCTATTTTTATACAATAGCATAAAACACCATTTAAGTAATTGTTATTATATGTTTTTATTTTAAGCCAAAATGTTAATACATTCGTTATAAATTAAAATGTTTAACATTAAACTTTAATATAAAAATGAGAAAAATATTACTAGTTCTAGCAGCTTGTGTAGCTGTATCATGTAACAATAAAGAGCAAAATAATAATAGCAGTAATACACTCCCTCAATCAGAAGTTACTCAAGAGCAATCAGAAACACCAGAATTAATTCAAGTAGGAGATTCAAATAATGATGTACAAAAAAAATTAAAAAAAATGTCGGTGTTTACAGGTGCTCAAGTAAATGTGGATACACTCTTGGATAATTTTTATGGAGAAAATGTATTAGAGTATCATTTAATACCTAAGGGAGAAAAGGCGGCAGATTTAAATGTAGTAGTAGCAAAGAATGAATTTAAATTTATGCAGATGCTAATGCAACATGTAGAAAATACAGACCCTGCTAATAAAGCAAGATATTATAAAGGAATAAAACAAAATTTAGTATCTGGATTGAATAGCGGCTCTATTTCTGTAATAAACAATAAGTTTATGAAATTTAAGAATGAAGGGCAAACTTGGTATTCAGTATGGTATTTATCAGAAGACAAAGCGACAGGTGTCCAAGATTATTATGCGATAATGGTACCGGAAAAAGAGTACGACTACCTTGTTTACAGAGAACGTTTATTACACAAAGATACCCAACATTCAATAGAGTTATTAATTGATTTTAAATCATAATAAAGCAACAAAATTAAGGAAGTGAAATCCATAAAAAAGGCTTGATAATAATTTATTACTATCAAGCCTTTTTGTTTACTCATAAAATTCACTTTATAATTATTTGTTCAAAAAGCTGCTCATGTTCAGATTTAAGTTTTATGAAATGAATACCTGTAAGTAAATTGATTTCGGAATGATCTTTTAAATTCGATAATTTAATCTCTGGAGTACCATCAGCTTTTAAAACCATTATAGAAACATTACCATCATTTGTATGGATACTTATTTTTTGATCAATGATCTCGTAGTCTACAAAAGGCTCCTCTTTTGCTACAGAATAAGTTGTAATCTTATTGTAAACTATAACATCACCATCAAGATCTATTTGCTTAATACGGTAATAAGTTGTTGTATTAGGAGCTGTAATTGGCAAGTTATACTCTCTATGAATAGATGAATAGAACTGTCCTTTAATTTCTCCAATAGTCGACCAATTAATTTTATCAGTTGATGCTTCTACCACAAATTTATTATTATCAACTTCTAAACTAGTTTCCCAAGTAAGAATGGTATCTTCTAAATTAAATGAATTTATTTTTGTTGGATGTTCTTCTGATGCGAATACTGAGATTGAAAGAAGAAGAAACACAAAATTTATATATAATTTTTTCATGTCTAAGATTGAACAGTTAAAGATTGTAATTAATTAAACGTTAAAAACAGTCTGCGGTATTCGTTTATTTTATGACATTAACGTTTAACTTTACAGGAGTAGAAACAAATAAAATATTGTTGATGAAAGAATTGAAAGAATGCCCTTGTAGGTCTGGAAAAACATATAAAGAATGTTGTGAAATAGCACATAAAGATATTATGAATGTAAAGACTGCTGAACAGTTAATGCGTTCCAGATATACAGCATTTACAATGGCAGATGGAAATTACCTTCATAAAAGCCATTACACTAAAACAAGACCTTCCAGTAAGGCAGAACGTAGAGATACAGAAAGATGGGCAAAAGCTGTACAATGGATTAAGTTAGACATTCTAAATGTAATTGATGGTAAAGAAGGTGATACCACAGGAGTGGTAGAATTTAAAGCTTACTTTATCGATAAGCATATACCAGGTATTATTCATGAAAAATCTACATTTAGAAAAGAAAATGGACATTGGGTTTATGACGCCGCTATCTAGTTTTTATTAAAATAGATGTTATAAAAAAAGCTCTTTACTAGTTTTAACCAATAAAGAGCTTTTGTATTTATTTTGTTTTTGGAATGGATAACTTTTTACTAAAATGATCCCATTCTTCTTGAGTAGTATTTGCTACTAACTCTTTGTGTAAAGTACTGTAAGCATCAAATACATCTCTAGTCACTTTATTCAAAAAGTTATTTACTTTCTCGTATTCGTCATCAGTGATATTGTATTGGTAGAGAATCGAGTTCTGATCACATACTTTATCAATCAAAGACTGATAGGAATTATTAAGTACAACCTCGAAGTTTTCAAAAGCCAATGTAGCATTTTTCTCCCTTTCTTTGTCGAGTATAACACTTTGTGTTTCCTTTTTTACTTCTCCAAAATACTTTGCTGTATTGATTAATTTGCTGTCAGACTTTTCTTGTAATTTTAGAATGTCATTTTTAAGATCAGGAATAAATTTGTCCCATTCTTCTTTAGATATTATTTCTTGAGACTTAGAAAGAACTTCTATATTCGTTTTTCTAATTTTGGTTTTATGAACAATTACAGAATCAAAGAAAGCATCAAATTCTTGAGTAGTTGTAGCACGGTTTATAAAAAGAGTATTTAATTCTTTCCTGTTTAAATTATCTTTTTTGTTCGCTTCTTTTCTATTTTCTGCAGATTCTTTAACTATACCAACAATTGCCTTTACTTTATCTTTGTCCTCAACATGCTTTTTTACATATTTTTCAAAATTAGGAATAATGAATTCATCTCCTTTAGTAGAAGAAAAAATAAGCATAAAAAGTAGTACCCAAACCATTTATAAGTTGTTTTTATTTGTGTGTAATTTCAGATGAAATGAATCTCGACAAATTATGTAACAAATTCAAATCTTTAGTTATCAAGCTTCTATTTGATAAGATAAAAAAATGGAATGATTTTGTTGATACTGATTCATACTTTCATAAATTTGTTGTTATGATTTTTATTTTTTTAATCTAACTTTTTAAATAATGCAAGAGCAATTTTTCTACGCAGTTGCAACTATTTTTGCCTTAGTATTTGTTTTGTTAATTCCGGTAATGTTTCTGATTAGAGGAAAAAAAATTAAAAAGCAGAATGAATTACTTAGTGTTAAATCTAATTCTGATGATAAATTTAATGAGCTTCAAAAGAAAAATGATGAGCTTCTTAATGAGTTAGAAATACAGAAAAATGAATACAATTCTAAATTAAATGATTTAGAACGTGAATTGGTAGTTAAAGGAGATAACTTAACAGCTTTAGCAAACCGATTAATAAATGACTATGTTGATTTTTTATCTACAAAAGTAACTTCTAGTAATTATGTTGAAGTGAAACACCAATTAGAAGAAATTTTTGAGTTCTGTGAGGTTCATAGTTTTAAAGATGAAGAAGGGAAGGCAAAATCAAAAAAGGATTTAAAGCATCGCTTTGAAGAATTGGTTAGAAAAGAAATTCAAGTGCAAGAACAAACGCGTTTACAAAATCAAATGCATGATGAGAAAGTGATGCAAGGAAAAGTAAAGCAAGAGTTAGAACGTCTGAAATTAGAAAAAGAAAATTTATCGGAAGCTTTAAATACTGCAGTACAAGAAGCAAACGAGAAACAAGTAGAGTTACTTCAATTAAAATTAAATAGAGTAGAAGAGAATATTGAAAGAGCTACTTCTCAATCTAAAAATACAACTTCTGGTTTTGTATATATACTTTCCAATTTTGGTGCTTTTGGAGAAGATGTGTTCAAAATAGGAATGACACAAGACGAAAACCCAAATAGATTAATTAATGAGTTTGGAAACGCTACAGTACCTTACCCGTTCGATATACATGCAATGATACCGTCTGACAATGCTGCTGTTTTATTAGAGACATTACACAGTCAGTTGAATAAGTATAGAGTAAATAGGGTTGATTTAGAGAAAAATTTCTTTTCTGTCTCCATTCAGAATATTATAGATATTGTAGAAGAAGTAGAAGGCAAAGTAACATTTACGAAAGATCCAGAAGCTTTAGAATATTTTAGATCGATGGAAACCACAGCTGAAGAACTAAATTACTTATCTAAAATAAAGAAATAAAAAAACGGTCATTTATCACACTAGATAAATGACCGTTTTTTTAATAAACATCATATGTTTTCCACCAAGCTTTAGCATCTTCTCGATTCCAAGGATGAAGTTTATTTTGTACTTCTAAAACAGCAATTAGAGTATCAACAGTTTGTAACCTTTTAGATGGATCAAAACGGATACATTTTAGTAGAATTTCTTTTAAATCATCTGGTACATCATTTCTATCAATTAGCATATCTCTAAAGTTACCCTGTATGGTTTCTTCTCCAGACATTACTTTCTGAGAAATTAGTTCTACTAAAAATTTTCCACTTAACATATATAATCCTAGAGCACCTAAAGCATAAATATCAACTTTGGTGTCACTGTTAAGCGGATCTCTTAACCTTTCGGGAGCCATAAACATTGGTGTTCCTCCAATTTTGTGCATTTGTGTAACTTCTTCATCTTGGTTTTCCAGGTTTTTTACTAATCCAAAGTCTAACAATTTTACTTGGTCATAAGCACCTCCTTGTTGAGAGAGTAGAATATTTAAAGGTTTTAAATCTCTATGTACAAGGTTATTTTTATGTGCTTCTTGTAAGCTGTAACAAACCTGTAAGAGTACATGAATAACTCTTTCTAAAGGGAAAGGTTGCTGAATTTCTAAAGCTTTAGAGAGTGTAATACCTTTAATATACTCCATTACATAATAGAAATTGCCTTCAGGGCTCCTACCAAAATCATATACTTTTATAGTATTGGGATGCTTTAAAGAAGAGGTGATCTTTACTTCTTTTTCAAAACGCATGATACTATCATCGTTAGAGATTTCTTTCTTTAGAAGTTTAATTGCTACAGGCATTTTTAATAATACATGCTCTGCTTTATATACCTCACCAAAACCACCCTCACCAATTTTATCTAAGAGTTTATATTGACCCAATTGATGAAGTTGATTAATTTTTTTATTGTAACGAAGTAAAGTAATGTTGGAATTATAAAGTACAAAAAGTAAGCCTGCAATAATGATATATAGAATAATAAAAAGTAAATCTAACTTTGGGATAATATCCAACGAATCCTCTGCGTATTCTTCAGAAATAATTCCGAAGCCCAAGTTATCTAACCATTTCCATGCACCAATAACAGCTACTCCTTGATAATTTTTATATACATGATCAATTACTCCAGAATTTTTATAAGATGAAGGTTGATCTAAATGTCGTTTAATTGCTTTTGCACTTTCAGTTAAAGGCCACTCAGAAGTGGGTAATGCAGGAGTATTACCTGCCATAATGTTTTCCCCAGGATTTTTAATATTGATATAGAATATACTTGTAGCATCTGGAGTGTTAGGTATCAGTATAGTGTTTTTAAGTTGATCATTAAACCTAGTCTTTGAAATCATCTGAAAGTCATTATCAATAGCATAAGTTTCTGATGAATGACCATGCTGACTAGGAATAAACAATTTAGAAAATTTACCTTTAGCAAAAGTGGCACTGTATAAAATGCACAGTACATTTCCATTAGTATCTGTAATTGGAGTTAGGAAAATACAATCGGCATCTTTATATAAAATCGTTTTAGAAAATAAAGATTCAGAATTATGAATTGGTGGAATAAAAATAGTTTCTCCACTTTTAGCTTTTATATGAGGAGTATAAAATGCGTCTCCTAATTGTTCAAAATTAAAATCAGAAGCAAAACCTTGCTTAGCATGATAACTATTGAGTAATACCTTAGGAGTGTTTTTACTAATAATACCAATAGCCTCCATTTGGTAAACATCTTGTATTCTAAGAATCTGATCGGATAAAGGAATTACCACCTTATTGTATTCTTTAATAGAGAGATTCTTTTTTTCTAATTGCTCTAATTTTTTTCCAAGATTTCTAATTATCTCTGTTTTTGCAAACCTTTCTAATTTATCTTTTTCAGTAGATACCCAATCATTAAGTATTACAGCAGTTGTTTCATTTTGAGCAATTTTCTCTTCTAATTCAGAAGCAATTATTGTAGAATAAACTTCTTGCCTTAAAGAATACCCGAGTCCTAGTAGGCAAATTAAAACAGTACAAATAAGAAGTAATCTAGAACGTTTTTTTGTAAATAGACGAACTCTTAATGTATTTATAAAACTACTTTTATCAGCTTGTTTATTTGTAAAGATGAAGTGTTGTTTAACTTCCTTTTTTTTAACAGTGTTATTTGTGTTTATATTTACTTCTGTAAACTCGTTATATAATCCGATAACTTCATTATACAAAAACTCATTATTTCTGCAAGCATCTTTTATATATTCAAGAGCTTTGTTTTTTGGTAATTCTAAAACCTTAGCCAAAATTTCAGAGGCTTGCTGATGTAGCTTTTTATCCATGAATTATATATCTGTTTTCATAAACTTTTTTAACCAAGCCTTAGCCACTTTCCAGTCAACTTCTATAGTTTTGATAGATACTCCAAGTTCATCAGCTATTTCTTGCATTTTTAATCCACCAAAAAATTTGAGTTCAACTACTTGTGCTTGTCGTTCGTGTACTAAAGCAAGTTGTTCTAATCCTTCATGTATATCTAATACCATTCCTTCTTTTTCAGGCACAAATGCAATACCTTCTTCTAATTCTAATTTATGTGCACCAGAACCCCTTTTTTGTGCATTTGTTGATCTTGCATGATGTACTAGAATACGACGAATAGCTTGTGCACCGACAGCAAAAAAATGTGTACGCCCTTGCCAATTAATTTTATCTTGATCTACAAGGTTTAAATAAGCTTCATTTACTAATAGGGTAGGTTGCAAAGTATGCCCACTGCGTTCTCTTCTGAAAAGATTATTTGCTATGTTATGTAAATTATCATAGACTAACGGATATAACTTTTCTTTAGCTTGAGGTAAATCTAACTGATTTAATAATTGTGATACTTCATTTTTATCCATAGTACAAGGTTGTATAAAGTTGATAAGTAGATATAATTAAAGCTAAAAAAATTAATTGATAACTTCATGTTTTTATAAGGGCAAAGTAACTATGATACCCCTAAAATAAAATTATTTATTTTTTGTGGTGACATTTTCATTTCTATGATATTAGTTAATGTAGGTTCAAAATAGTGATGATGTATTGAACCAAGTGAATGTGTAATTAATGATAGATATTATAATTTTTGATGATGAAAAAAGGGAGACGCTTGTTTCCCTTTTTTATTGCTAAAAAATTAGGGTTTACTACTTACTAATTCCCTTCTAAAAATAAAAAGCATGATTCAACACGTCTATAAAAAAGGTGATATTCATTCTAACCATAATGAAGATGCGTTTTATACGTATGCTATAAACAATAAATTTACGGTGATGGCTGTAATGGATGGGTGTTCAACAGGTGTTGATAGTTATTTTGCATCTGCATTAATTAAAAAGCTATTGAAGAAAATTTGTTTAGAATTACCACAAAAGAAATCTTTAACAGATAAATTATTAATTGATGATATTAGCTTAGATGCTTTAGGGAAATACATTACAAGAACTTTATTTATTCAATTGATCCAAATAAAAAATAAACTATGTCTTGATTATTCAGAGTTAGCATCAACAGTATTAATTTCTGTAATTAATACACAAACAAAAAAAACTTGGGTTATGGTATCTGGTGATGGAATGGTAAATATTGATGATGAAGTGATTATCATTGATCAACAAAATATACCCCACTTTTTATGTTATTTCTTAGAAAGTACATTTTCTAATTGGTTTACAAATTATACCTTTCATAAGGAGTTTTCCTTTCATCAAAAAGTAATATTAGCCTCTGATGGTGTCAAAAGTTTTAAAAATAAAAGACTGCCCACAGAGAAGTTATTAAGGACATTCTTGGATAAAAGGACTCAACAATACTTTAGCGAATCGCATAAGGATGATATAAGTATAGTTTGCTATTCAATTTAAGATTTTTAAAAAGCTATTAAACGAAAAAAGAGTTAGGAGAAACCCCTAACTCTTTTTCATAACCCAAAAACTAACTATTACTCTTAATCTTTATATCTTAATCTCGAATTAAATCGAGGTTTGTTTCTTTTTATAATTATACTAACGCAAATAAACGGACACCGTTTCGATATTATTGTGAACGAGATATAACTAATTGTATTGAATGTTAATATCGAAAAATGACAAGTAAAAAAAGAACACGATCTTAGTTGAAATCATGCTCTATTGATACTTTAAATATGTTATATTGATACGAAACATTTAGTTATTGTAGTTGTAACCCATAAAGTTGAACTACTGAAATGTATATTACTTTGTTTTAGTTTTGTTTATATAAACGATCAATTATACTCACAAGATTTTACTAAATCGTTCAAAAAGTATCTTTAAAAGTTCAAACTGTAAACCTATTTTATCTCATTTTCAGTAATTCTATAGCTAATACATTCATCTTAATATAGATTATATAAATAGGTTGTATATTGTTAAGGAAATTAAACATGAAATGAACAAACTAAGTATGAAACTATCTCCAATAGTATTAGGTATTATTTGCCTACTTTTTTTACGATGTTCTAGTAACAAAGAGGAAAATAGGATCTTAATTAATCAGGAAGGCTATTTTAGAACAGCTACTAAAATTATTACAGTAAAAACAGATAAGCCTGCACAATTTTTACTTTTATCGGCGGATAAATCAAAAGATATTTTAAAAGGTGATGTTACCCATATTTCCCCCTGGAAGTTTTCTGGAGATACATATGGAAGGATCGACCTGTCAAGCTTTAAAGAAGCAGGTGAGTATATTGTATGGATTGAAGATATTGGTTATTCAGATGTCATCAATATAAAAGATGATTTAGGTGAAAAATCTTTAGTTTCTAGTATAGAAGCTTACTATTTACAAAGATGTTCATCTCCAATAGAGAAGGAATACGCTGGTGTTTATGCTAGAGAGGAAGGCCACCCAGATAATAAAATCCTAATTCATTCCTCTGCACTTAATCCAGGACAAGATCCTAAAACAACAATTAGTAGCCCAAAAGGGTGGTACGATGCAGGGGATTATAATAAGTACATTGTAAACTCTGGTATTACAACTTATACATTGCTTTTAGCCTATAAAAATTATGTTGATATATTAAAACCAATCGAGCTTAAAATACCTGTAAACAATAAGCACTTACCAATATATTTAGATAATATAAAATGGAATTTAGATTGGATGTTTACAATGCAAGATCCATCAGATGGAGGTGTATACCATAAATTGACAAATGCAAATTTTGATGGAATGGTTATGCCAGCAAAAGCTCAGAAAAAGCCAAGATATGTTGTTCAGAAATCTACAGCAGCAGCATTAAATTTTGCAGCTGTATTTTTTTATGCATCAAGGGTGTATGCCGAATTTGATGAAAACTTAGCAGAAGAGTATAAATTGGCAGCTATTAAAGCATTAGACTGGGCAGAAAAGAACCCTTCTGTTATTTACGATCAGGAGGAAATGAATAAAAAGTACACTCCTAAAATTACAACAGGAGCATACGATGATAAAAACTTATCTGATGAGTTTATTTGGGCTTATACAGAGGCGTTTTTAACTACTTTAGATGAAACTTATTATACAAAAGTAGATTGGTCAAAAGGAAATTATAATAAGGTGCCATCTTGGAATAATGTAGAGTATTTAGCCATTTATTCTCTACTAACATTGAAGTATGATGTGCCCAAAATAGCTCAAAAAGATTTACTTCTGCTTAAGAGAATGATGACAAAAAAAGCAGATGTACTTGCTTCAACATATAAAAGTTCAGCAATGTCTACATCAATGGGAGCTACCAATAATGATTTTGTTTGGGGCTCTAATGCTGTAGCAGCAAACCATGCTATGTTTCTTTTAAATGCATTTCCTATTAATTATAATAAAGAATATATAGATACTGCTATAGGTGCTTTTGATTTTGTAATGGGAAGAAACCCTTTAGATATGTGTTTTTTAACTGGGTTTGGAAAACAGCACCCAATGCATATACATCATAGGTTATCAGATGCAGATAAAATTAAAGAACCACTTCCTGGACTGTTGGTTGGAGGTCCTCAAAATAATAATAACTCTGATGATTGTGGGTATGACAATGAGTTTTCTGCAACAACTTATAAAGATGTAGTATGTAGTTTTACTACCAATGAAATTGCAATAAATTGGAATGCACCATTTGTATACATGATTGCAGGTTTAGAAAGCCATTATGGTAATAAAATAGACCCCTTAGCGGATAAATAGACATGTAACTTCACTAAATATTAATAAGAGCCTTTCAATGTAGTACAATCTATATTGAAAGGTTTTTTTTTGATATTTTTAGTTATTATGATTCTTCCTCAAACTATGTTAATGTATTGTCTTATAGAGTTGTATTTGAATAAATTTGTTCCAACGATCATTTCCTATTTTTATTTAACTACGCATTCATAATGAACAAACATTTATTAAACTATATAGTGTTATTTGCCTTTCTATTCTTTACCACAACGTTGAATACTTTGGCGAGTAGTACCTTTATTTTGAATACAAATTCAACCTTTGAATCATATGCTGATTGGAGTAATAATGGTAACTGGATTTTAAAAAATGGAGACTCTAGTCAAGGGTATCCAACAGATGATGATATTATAACAACAAGTGATAGTTATGGAGGGTACGATAATCTGAATATAAATTTTGATTTGAGAAATTATCACCCAAATTTAACGCTATCACCAATTAAATATACTTTTACATTAAACTTAAAGTCTGAGGGTGTATGTACTTTTAATTTTAATATTTCTGGGAAACAAGTAACAATTTCTACAGAGAGTGGTTCAAATTTAATCATAAATAATGATCTAGTTTTTGGTCAGAGTGGGAATATAATTACGGCAGGAGGGAAAGTAATTGTTATTGGAAAAGTAACAATGAATAATTCTAATCAAAAAATTACAATTAATGAAGGAGGTGAATTAATAGTAAGAAAAGATTTACAATTATATAATTCTCAAGCCTTAGTAGAAGTATCTGGTAATTTGACAGTAAACGGAAATACTGCCGCCAATAATTCTGGTTCAAAAATCTATATTAAAGAATCGGGTATTATGGATATTGATCAGACTGTAACGTCATCTAATGGTGGTAAAATTTATTTCGAAGTTTGTGGTATCTTAAGAATACATGGAAACCTTGATATAACAGGAACTTTTGATTTACATACTTGTGATGAAGGTGTTGTAGAAATTGATGGAGATTTTATATTTAACTGCAATGGTGATAGTAATATTACAGGAGATGGTAATATAAATGTTGGAGGAGAATGTCATGACTGTTCATCTGGTAGTAACTCAACAATTTGTGATGATGTTGACCTGCCTGTTTCACTTCTCTTTTTTAAAGGAGAGCAGACACCCGAAGGACACTTACTATTATGGAGTACGGCATCAGAAACAAATAGTAGTCATTTTGATGTAGAAGTATCTTCAGATCGTAGAAACTGGACTGTTGTGGGTTCTGTAGAAGCTGCAGGGAATAGTAATGTTCAACTGGATTATGAATTTTTAGATGATTACAAAGAAGGACAATACTATAGACTGGCTCAGTATGATCTAGATAATGCTGTGGAGTATTTTGGTGTAGTAACTTTTAGTGAAAATGATAACGCTACGTTCACAGTGTTTGTATATCCAACAGAAACTAGAAATGGAGAACAATTAGTTATCGAGATGACAGGGGTAAATGCTAACGAACCCGTTGTTGGTATTTTCTATGATTTAAATGGAAAAATACTTTCACAAGCGGTACTTTCTAAAGATGTTGAAGGGAATGTAGTGACTACAGTAAATGTACCTACAACCACTAAAGGAATTAATTTATTAAAAGTATCGAACGGTTATAACACTAAAACAGCAAAAATAATTATAAACTAACCTTTAGATATAATCAAAAATTTAGATTAAAACGGATAGTATACTTTAAAGACAAAGCTATATTATTCGTTTTTTATTATGCTGATAACATTAAATTATCTAAATAAATACCTCTTATTATTTCAAATAGCTTATTTTAGTAAATAATTAGCCTATGTAAATATGAACCTTGTAAACGTAAAAAAAGTTACATTACGGAAACTAGAATTTTCGGATTGCAGCCGTATGATGGATTTAGTGAATAATAAGAATATTACTAAAAACTTATTAGATAGATTTCCTATACCATTTACATTTAAGCATGCACACAGGTTTATAGAAAACGCTAAAACAACAAAACTTGCAACAGTTTTTGGTATTGAATATAAAGGTGAATATGTAGGTAATATCGAGTTGATGCATGGTCAGGATGTATATAGAAAAGGGGCAACATTAGGTTATTTTATTGGAGAAGAGTATTGGAATAGAGGTATAGCTTCTGCTGCAGTAAAAATGATGATTGATTATAGTTTTAAATATCTTGACTTTATAAAAATAAATGCCTTGGTCTTTGATAAAAACATAGCCTCACAAAAGGTTTTGGAGAAATCTGGGTTTAAAGTAGAAGGCATACTTAGAAAGGCAGTATATAAAAATGATGAATATTTGAATGAAATTCATTATGCTATTTTTTTAGATAATTATTCATAAAATTATCCTACCTACTTTAATCTGCAAGTAATATTCTTTAGCTTGAAGAGATTTAACAATAACATCGAAACATAATTTAAATGTATAACACAGATATTCGTACAGTCAATATGACACGATATATTACACCATTACGTGAAGGAGGTTCTCTACCTGCAATAGTGGAATGTGATGACGGTTTTGAGTATGTCATAAAATTTAGGGGGGCAGGCCAAGGAGTAAAAGCATTAATTGCAGAACTTCTTGGAGGAGAAATGGCTCGTCAGATTGGTTTAAATATGCCAGAATTAGTGTTTATACATTTGGTAGATACTTTTAGTAAATCAGAAGGAGATGAGGAAATTCAAGATCTATTAAAGTTTTCAGAAGGTTTAAATTTAGGAATGAGCTATTTAAGCGGAGCAATTACTTATGATCCTCTTGTGTCTATTGCTGAGCCTCTGGCAGCCTCAAAAGTTGTATTGTTAGACAGTATCATCACAAACATTGATAGAACACATAGAAACACTAACCTTCTTAATTGGAATAAAGCACTATGGGTGATAGATCATGGAGCAAGTTTGTATTTTCATCACTCTTGGGATGGATGGGAAGATCATTCTAAAAGAACATTTCCTATGATAAAAGACCATGTCTTATTAAAGAAAGCAACTAAACTAGATGAAGCCTGTACTTTATTAAAATCAGAATTAACTGAAGAAGTTATAAATGGAATCGTAAATTTGTTGCCCGAAGATTGGTTGTCTGCCAAAGGTATAGATGCAGCCCCAGAGGAAAGAAGAACCGTTTACAAACAATTTTTGAATACGAGAATTGCTAATTTAGACCAACTTACAAAAGAGGCAAAAAATGCAAGATAAGCAAGTATATGAGTATGCAGTAATTCGCTTTGTTCCAAAAGTAGAAAGGGAAGAATTTATAAATGTAGGAGTAATTTTATTCTGTAAAGGACTAAAATATCTTGATTTAAAATACAAAGTTGTTCAAAAAAAATTAGATGCTTTTGATGTTGAAATAGATCAGAAGCAATTAGAAACTTATCTACAGACTTGGAAGTTGATTTGTGAAGGTGGAACAAAAGGCGGTGTAATTGGCGAACAAGATTTACCAAATAGATTTAGATGGCTAACAGCAACAAGGAGTACATTAATACAAAGCTCTAAAGTACATCCTGGGTTATGCATTCATCCTCCAGAAGAAATACTAGAACACTTATTTAATAAGTATATTGGCTAATTTATAAAGTTGATCTACTATGCTTTTTAAGAGTAACAGACTACACCTTTTTAAGGTGTTTTTTTGTTTAATCACTTTTTAAAGTAATTGCTTTTTATGTAATCTGTTGTTTAATAGTTTGTTAGCTTATATTTAGCACAGATTTTTTTTAAAATAGCATATTTTTCATTGGCTAAATAATAAACCTATAAATGAAATTATTATCAGAAATTCTGCTAATAATTTAAATAGAGCTTTTCTAATTTTGATTATCGATAAATATAACCGCTACAGGTTATTTCTCTTACCTATTTTTTTGTAGACAATATTACTTATGACATCAATTCTACAATTCAATTCGAGTGTTTTTTGTATTCTTTATCTCTATTAAAGCACAACTAACCTTAAAGATGAGTAGTAATTCTACATATCTAATAAAAGAGAATAAAGTGTTATTAGCAGTCAATAAGTGGCTGTATTGAAGGCTATGTTTTGTATACATTTGTTGTCAAGGCTCTACTACTATAATTATTCAAAATATTCTATTTATTCACAATGCTATGGAATGGAAAACTAAATTTCGACTACTTGATATTAAAAAATTACTCTTTATAAGTTTATGTCTTTTAATGACTGACTTAATTTGCAATGCAAATAATATAACAGTTACGAATGTTATTTTAAGTGAACCAGATACTTCTTCAAAAACAGCAGATATTTCTTTTACAATTACATGGGAAAACTCTTGGAGAGTAACAACTTCACCTTCTAACTGGGATGCAGCATGGGTATTCTTAAAATACCAAAACGAATCTACAGGTAAATGGGGGCATCTTTCTATTAATACTTCTGCTTTAGCAAATAGTGTAGAGGATGGAGATAGTTCTTATCCAAACCCAAAACTTGATATTAATAATGATTCAGGTACTGGGTATGGTCACGGTATGTTTATATATAGTGATGGGTCTCTAGATTTAAATGGAGATGTATCTTATAATGTAAGTATGACTTGGGATTATGAAGAAGATGGGATAACAAGTAATGATGAACTAAATATTCGCGTATTCGCTATAGAAATGGTTTATGTTCCTACGGCTTCTTTTCACTTAGGTTCTGGAGGAAAAGAAACGGCTCATTTTTATAAATATGATGAGGGGACTAATACTTCTGATACATATCAAGTACTTTCAGAAAATACAATTAATATTGAATCGACAAAAGACAGCTTATTCTATGATAATGATGGAAATACAGATAGAGGCGATGCAATTGTGGGTACAACAGTAACTGTACCTTCAAATTTCCCTAAAGGTTTTTCAGCATTCTATTGCATGAAATATGAAGTAACACAAGGTGAATATGTAAATTTTATTAATACATTAACTGAGCAACAAAAAGTAAATAGATTAGAAGATGATTATAACAAACCATCTACAAGAAATGATATTTCTGTTGTTGATGGGGAGTTACATTCAAATGTTCCACATGTTCCTTATGGAAGATTACAATGGGCAGATTTAGTTGCTTATTTTGATTGGGCAGCTTTAAGACCTATCACAGAATTAGAATTCGAGAAACTTTGTAGAGGGACAGCAACACCAGTTGCAGGTGAATTTCCTTGGGGAACAAATCAAGTTTCTTCAGAGGTTTATTATTCTAATGTAATAGACTTAATCAATAGCTTAGATAGTGATTCAGAAGCTATTGACGAGTCAATTATTGATACATCAAATACAACAATAGGTAATGCAAATTATGAAACAGTTAGTGGAGATGAGGATGGTAATGTATTAAGAGTAGGAGCATATGCTTCTTATGCAAATAGCAATAGAGTCTCTAGTGGTGCTACGTATTATGGGATCATGAATATTGCAGGTAATATGAGAGAGCTTTGGATTACTGTAGGAAATACTACAGGTAGAAGTTTTACAGGTTTACATGGTAATGGAGAGATAGATACAGATGGTAATGCCGATGTTCTAAACTGGCCAGGAACTGACGCCGTAGGTACAGGTCTTAGAGGAACTTCATTTAAAGAAAATGGAACATTAATGAGAACTTCAAATAGGTTTAGTGCTTCAAAAACTTTTTCAATCCGTTCAAATTATGTTTCGGGTAGAGCAGGAAGAACAGCTAATTAATAATTCAACTCAACACAGGCTACTATGTTAAAATATATCACAACTCTTTTATATATTATCACTATTACTTCATCTTTTGCTCAATACCAAGGTGGAGATGGAGGAGGGACTCATTTTGGAGAAACAGCTGCATCTGTAAGTTTTGATTTACCAATTACGCTAAGTTTTTTCACTTTAAGTGGAAATCAGGATGGTAGTGTTACACTAAAATGGGAAACATCATCAGAATTAAATAATGATTATTTTGAAGTACAAAAATCTTCTGATGGAAAACATTGGGAAACAATTACAGAGATAGAAGGTGCTGGAAATTCAGCAGTAAAATTAACATATAACTTTACAGATGATTCTCCTTTCAATGGAAAATCTTATTATCGTCTACATCAAGTAGATTTTGATAAAAATGAAAGCTTTTCTTCTGTATTAGTATATCAAAATGGAGAAGCTGAAACGGTACTATCACTGTTTACGTATCCAAACCCTTTTGTAAATACTTTTACAGTTACAGGAGACGAAATAGAATTATCAACATTAAAAGTTTTTGATGCTAACGGACAACAAATAGTATTGTCACAAAAAATAGAGAATACTAACACAGTGACAATTAATTTAAGTCAGTTTCCTAATGGCATGTATTTTATTAAAACTAGAAAGTTATCTAAGAGTATAATTAAGGAGTAAAACCCGAAAATAGATTGATTAGAAATTAAGTCAGCATTTAATACTAGATTGTTATATCTTGTATTTTAATGTTGACTTTTTTTATTTATTATGATTTTTCAACTAGAGAAACTTAAAAATACAGACTATTCAATTGTAAAAGAGATCTATGATTATTACATAGAAAATACCACAGCAACCTTTCACTTGGATTTAATTTCAATAGAAGAGTTAAAGTCTACTGTCCCTTTAAATCATCCCAAATATCAATCTTTCTTAATTTATAGTGAAGGTAACATTTGTGGATATTGCTATATTGGTGCTTTTAAAACAAGAGCTGCTTACGATCGCACCGCTGAAATTACAATTTATTTAAAACCAGAGAGTACAGGAAAAGGTATTGCCTTTGGAGTTATAAATGCTTTAGAAGAAATAGCAAAATCTGTTGGAATTAGTGTTTTAATTGCTTGCATTACAGGTGAAAATACAGAAAGTATTCGATTGTTTGAGAAGTGTGGGTATGAAAAGTGTGCTCACTTTAAACAAGTTGGAGAAAAGTTTGGTAGAGTATTAGATGTTGTAGATTATCAAAAAATAATAAGATGAGTAAAAAAATAATGCTGATAATTCAGTTTATTGTAATAATGGTGCTTGTTTGTTTTACATGGTTAAATCCACCCGTTAATTTTGCAATAGATAATGTAACTTTATTACCCTTCTTACTAAACTTAGCAATCATAGGTTCTTATGGAACTCTAATTTACTTTTGGGATAAGACTAAAAAGCCATCAAAAATACAGATGGTAATATTAATCTTTCTTATTTTTAGTACTGTGCCTGTGGTTTTAAAAGGAAGTAGTTATTTTTCTACTTTGGGGAATCAATTATTAACTTCTTCAGGAGTAGATATTACTGCAGAAGTTACTCATAAAGGACAGTCACGTAGAAAAAAAGGTGTGGGAATGATTGATGTATATGAGGTCACTTATCAATATTTTACTCCCAAAGGAGAGTCTATAGAAGTTACTAAAATTGTAAATAAGCCCATCTATGATAGTTATGTAGAAGGTGCTGAACTTCAATTAAGGTATTACCCAGAAAACCCCAAAAAACATATCACTTACTTTTTAATAAAAGGAGAATACTAGAATAATATGTCAGAACCGCTATATAATAAAGATGAAAATGTAGGGCTTTCGCCTGATGAAATAGTTTTTAGAGGAGAACGTAAAAGTGAACATGTAACTATAAGTCTATTTGATTATACACCTACTAGTTTCATTAAAAAAGAGCTTAAAAGAGTTCATGAAATAGAACCATTTATAGATAATAGATCTGTTACGTGGGTGAATGTTATTGGACTTCATGATACTAAGATCATAGAAGAATTAAAGTCTATGGATATTAATCCTATTGTTCTTTCAGATGTTTTAAATACAGAAGCTCGCCCAAAAATTCAGGAACATGAAAGATCTCTTTTTGTTTCTATAAAGTTATTACATTATGATGCGGAAGAGAAACGAGTTGAAATTAATAACCTTAGTATTGTAACAACTAATAATGCTGTATTTACTTTTGAAGAGCAACCTACAGACTTTTTTACACCTATAATTAAACGATTAGAAAAAAGTAAAAAGAGCCTTGTAAATGCTGGTGCAGACTATTTACTGTTTACAATTTTAGATTTAGTAATTGATAATTATATTTATTTATTAAGTGTATTAGGCGATAAGATTGAAGATCTTGAAGACATTCTATTAGCCAACCCAAAGAGTTCTACATTAGACCTTATTAATTTTTATAAAAGGGAGTTAAACACCATCCGAAGAAATATAAAACCTGCAGTAGAAATTATTCTAACACTTACCAAAAAGGATTTAGAATATGTTTCTGAAGAAAATGAATTACATTTTAAAGAGCTCTTAAATAATATAAAACAGGTAAATGAGATTTCTGATAGTTATAGAGAGATTCTATCAGACTTGTTAAATATTTATCACACTACTGTTAGTTCTAAACTAAATAATGTGATGATGACTTTAACGATGTTTTCAGTAATCTTTATTCCTCTTACTTTTATTGCAGGTATTTATGGAACAAACTTCGATAACATACCCGAGTTACATTATGAGTATTCTTATCACTTTATGTGGGTAACTATGCTTGTTATAACCATTTTTATGATGAATTATTTTAGGAGAAAGAAGTGGTTGTAAACACTCACTTTTTTTTCTTTGCATTTACCTTAAATGTATATCTACTCTGTGATATGTAGCTGAAAATTACAGAAACAACTGTGGTTAGCATCTTAGATGGCGTGGGGTAGATATGCAATACATCAACAAATAACTTCATAAGTAAATAATTAAGTATTATAGCACCGGCACTAACCTGAGCGTACCTAAATAACTGAATATGACTTTTAACATCTGATAGTTGAAAAGTAATATATTTCTGGAGCAAAAAACCTGTGGTAAAAGTAATTGGGAATACAATAAATAAAGCTGCTATGTGCCCACTTATATCAATAAAACCAAGATCAAGGTTGTGTTCATCAACTACAAAGTGAAATACCAAAAAATAGAGAATAATATCCAAAGCAAGGTTCCCTCCCCCACATACAGCATATCTAAATGTTTGTAAGGGCATTACTTTTTTAAAAGGTGGATAAAAGAAGTCTATAAGTTTGATTAAAAAATTTCTCATATTATTTGAATTAACAATGCAATATATAAGCTAATTCTCTCTTGATACTAAATAATATACGTTTCTTAACGATTTTATCAGTGTTTAATCATTTAAAAACTTTACTTTCGCTGACTCTAAGTAATTGATATAAACTCTTAACATGCGCTATTTTATACATTTAGCCTACGATGGTACAAACTATCGAGGATGGCAATTCCAACCAAATGTAGTTTCTGTACAAGGAACTATAGAAGATAGATTGAAATCAATTTTTAAAACTGATATTACTGTATTCGGATGTGGAAGAACAGATGCTGGTGTACATTCTAGTCAGTATTTTATTCATATCAACTTAGAAGAGCCTCTAAATTTTGATTTGAAATTTAGACTCAATAAAAACCTTCCAGAAGCTATTGTAGTGTATGATGTCATTCCTATGAACGATAATCAGCATGTTCGTTTTGATGCAACAATGCGTACTTACGATTACTTTATTCACACAGAAAAAGACATCATAAATTCTAAATTTAGTTCCAATTACGATGTTACAGCTTTAGACATAGATGTTGTTAAGAAGGCTGCAAAAATGCTAACTTCTTTTGATGATTTTATTGGTGTTTGCAAAAAGCCTCACCTTTATAAACATACCCGTTGTAACGTTACACATTCAGAGGTTTTTGTAGATGAGAAAGCCAAAAGGTTGAGGTTTACAATTACAGCAAATCGCTTTTTAAGAGGAATGATTCGTTTAATTGTTACGAACTTATTGTACGTTGGAAAAGGTAAAATTTCTTTAGAAGAATTTGAAAAAGTTTTTACAAATAAAGTGTCAATACTTGATACCCCACCAGCGTATCCATCGGGTTTATTCTTATCTAAAGTAGAATATCCATATTTAAAAATAGAATCAAAAAGCGGTTTACTTGCAGGATTAAAATTAGGATTACAATAATATGACAAAGCCTGAATATATAGTTAGTGCTTGTTTAGTAGGCATAAATTGTAGGTACAATGGCGGTTGTACTCATATCAGTAAGATTGAGCAACTTGTAATAGATGGGAAAGCAATTCCTGTGTGTCCTGAAGAATTAGGAGGTTTACCTACACCTAGAAATCCTGTAGAGATTGTTGGTGATGAAGTAAAAGATAAATTTGGGACAGATCAAACTATTGCTTTTAATAAAGGTGCTCAGAGAACATTAGAAATTGCAAAAAATGCAAATATCAAAAAAGCAATTTTACAATCACGAAGCCCATCTTGTGGTTATGGTAAAATATACGATGGATCTTTTTCAGGTAATTTAATTGATGGAAATGGTATTACATCGTCTTTATTAGAAGACAATGGATTTGAAATATATACAGATCAAAATTGGGAAGGTAAAGAGACTGATTAATCTTTGAAAATCACATTGTCAACAGGTTCTTCTACTTCACATTGTGCTAATATGTGATTTTTTGATAGAGTTTTAGAAAGGAACATCACCGCAGTTTTATCTGCAACAGGTTTAAAGATTATTGCACAATCAAAAGGAATCAAGCTTAAATCATAAATTGGGATATGAATTTTTTGCTTTGTACCGTCAATAACAATACCACTTGCAAAACTAGCCCAATTTGTAATTTGTGTAAACTTGTCACCTAATGTTTCAAAAAAACTTGGTATACTGCTTGATGTCGTTTTCATAGGTACACCAGAGTTTAATGCTGATCTAATATTTTGAGGTTTATAATAATTTACTTTATCAAAAAATAACCCTGCTTCATAATTTCCTGCATCGTTATTATTAATTCCTTCAATTCTGTTTCTAAAATTAATAGCCATCATACTTAGCCGAGCATCAACAGCTTTAGAAATACTACTTTGTAAAATATCATTAGTAGAAACAAAGGGAATATTAGAGGGTAAATCAGCTTTTATTGCATTTATTTTTTGAGTATCAACATAATAAGCAAAGCATTGTACTTTTTTACCAAAAACTAGCCCTTTTAAAGAGTTTATTCCTAAAGAAATAGAGTTTGTAAATTTATAAAGATCTTTACCAATATAGTTTGGAATCTGCTTACTAACATCTAATTTCCTATTCACATTTAAAGACTCAATTTTTATATCATCTGAAAACATATTTAGAATACTATAGTATGTAAAACCATCAGCAATTACATGTGAGATAGACAGTATTACTGCAAATTTTTCTGATGGATTTTCTTTATCAGGAAGAATAGATAAAAGCGTTAATGGATGTAGTTTATTTATTAGGTGTCTTCCTCTTTGTACTGTACAACTTTTTACAGCTTGAGTAATTTGTTCGTAACTCATTTCATCAGAAACGGAAACAGTGTCAATATCTGGATGATAAAGTTGTTCTATTTCTGGTGAGTTTGAAAACTGTAAACTAATTTCTTTATTCTGTTTTATAATCTTACCACTCAACCATGGGTTTGCGTTAACAATTTCTTGAAAACGATCTTTAATTTTCTTGCCAATTAATTTTATATTTCCTTCAAAGAAAGTAATTGATGTAACACCAGGCTCTTCCATTATTGCTAATGATGTTTCGAAAGGCAGGAGGTCTATTTTTTCCATTTCATACAATTATATAGGTTTACTTAAGTCTTAGTAATTTACTAAATTACATTCTATAGGGCTTTTATTTTAGGTTTTGTTATTAGAATAATTCAAGATATACATCTTTATAGAATACGGTTTTAGCAATTTTGCCAAAATCGGGAAAAAGAAATATTTCAAGAGTATGACATTAACGATATTATAAAATAATTACTACTTGCCATTATAAACACCTAAATTTATTTCTATGCAACTTTTCGATTTACCAAGCGACAAAAATAAAAACCTTTTACCTTATAATGGAACTGTAAACTATTATGGGAAAATACTGTCGCAGAAAGAAGCCGATTATTATTTCACAACATTTATGGAACACATAGAATGGAAAAATGATGTTGCTATAATGTTTGGTAAACGTATTGAAACCAAAAGAAAAGTAGCATGGTATGGAGATAGACCATTTAAATATACCTACTCTAAAAATACAAAAGAGGCCTTGGCTTTTACTCCTGAATTATTAAAATTAAAATCATTGATAGAACAAGAAACAGGAGAAACGTATAACTCTTGTTTATTAAACCTTTACCATAACGGTAGTGAAGGTATGGCATGGCACAGTGATGGAGAAAGAGATTTAAAAGAAAAAGGGGCAATAGCATCAGTTTCTTTTTGTGCCGAACGTAAGTTTGCTTTTAAACATAAAGAGACAAAAGAAACAGTAAGCTTGATTTTAGAACATGGTTCTTTATTAGTAATGAAAGATGAAACACAAGAGTTCTGGTTACACCGTTTACCCCCTACAAAAAAGATAGGTATACCTAGGGTTAATCTCACTTTTAGAACAATAGATTCTGAATAGTATTTTTTATGTATTTAGTTGGCTTATGTATAGTATTGTTTTAGATAATTAATAATTATGATTAAATTGAAATGAACTAACAATCAGCCTATTAAATATAAATAATGCAACAGGATTTCCATTAAATAACCATGAAAACAGCGCGTAGAAGAGACCTGAAATATAGGTTCTCCCTTCCTCAAAAATCACTCATTCTGATTCCAGTCTTTGGCTTATTAGCCATCTTTGTTCTACCACTCGATACCTACCAATTTCGGGTAATTAACATAATCCTCCACACAGGTAATTTAGGTATTTTAGCTATCATGATCTTTGAGAGGAATTATATTTCTTGGAATAGAAACAGGATAAAAATTTCTATACAAGGGAATAAAACTAGAAGAATAAAATTTGATACAATTGATGAAATCAATTTCAAAGACGAAAAGCTTACTTTTTTTCTGCAAACCAGTAAAATGATTGTTTTTAGATTAGATTACTTAAGTGATACTGATCGCAGAGTATTAAAAGGGGCATTGAATGAAGCAATAGAAACACATACAAATGAAGAACTACCGACTTACAATTTAGGAACTTCTTTATTTGGCTCTTAATAGATACTAAGTTTTAGTAGAATACATCCTCACTTATCAAATTCAAACGTGATAAGTGAGGATGTTTTTTTATGGAGTTACAGTACTACTAATTGATTTAAATGACAGTTCATCTATTGTAGCCAAATAAGATGTACTTACACTTTGATCGTTAAAAACTAATTTATGTTGTTCTGAAGCAAAATCAGCATCATTATTAACTGCTGCAATAATAATATCAGCATCAACACTAAATATTTTTAGCTTGTAACTATTAATACCAGCACTTCCAATTAACCCAATAGGACTACCTGATCCGATAGAATTATTAATTATTTTAGTATTGCCAGAATTTAAATTAAAATTACCTACGGCAGGTAAGTTTGTACCAAATGTTATGTGCATACCTTCGGCATTAAATGTAGCACTGTTTTTAGTTTCGCCTATATATAAAACTTTATTGCCTTGGTAATCATAAACCTGAGCGTATACTGTTCCAGGCAAAGGAAGGTCTTGGCCAGAAGAGGTAGATTGCTTATAAAAAACATTTATATTTTGGTTATTATAAGTATCTGTACCAGCAGGAGATGTCGTATTTGTTGGTCGTCCAGTTGTAGATTCAGTAATACTAAAAGTGGCATCTGTACCAATGGGTTTAAAGTATTTAGTAATACCATTTTCTGTAGAAGTTTTTTCTAGAGCAGGGGTAGTGGTAATAATAAATTCATGGTCAATCGGAGTGTCAGTAGTAATGTAATTATTAGATCTAGCATAAACACTAATTGCATTCCCCATTGTTTCGTAAGAGGTAACAACATCAGGAGGTCGTACATTATTTGTAGTGAAAGAGCCATCTAAGTTACTAGATGGACCATCTAATTCTTCTAGTCTTACTTTAAAAAAATAGGTTGTTTCAGCTTCTAAGTTTTTAAAAGTATAGTCACTTAAACCACTTCTAGCTACTTCCGCATCTTCTTCTGCATCTGTGCTTGTAGTACCTTCAAAGACATTAATTAACTGAGTATAGTTACTATCTAAAGCAAGTGTCATATAAGTCGCATAAACATCATCTTGATCGTTATTTAGGTAACTCCAACTAATATTTGTATCCCAAGTACCTACCGTGAATGTAGATGCTTCCACATCAAATGGGGGAGCAGTTATGTACTCATTAAAGTCTAAAGTATCAGAAGTAGACGCTAATAGTTTACCTGTATACTGATCGTGTAATTCTAAAGTGATTTCAAATATTGAATCAGTTCCTAAAAAAGTATGAGAGGTGGTATCTGTGACTAGTTTTTCTTTATTAGAACCATCGCCCCAATTCCATTCATAATAAGCATCTATATACTCTTGACTTGATGTTTTTACAAAAGTACCAGAACGTTTAAAACTATCTGCACCAGTAATTTCAAATTCTATATCATAATCTTGATCATGCAAAAATTCATCGGAATCGTCTGAACAACTATTCCATAGAAGAGCAAAAGGTAAAAGGAAAAGTAAATTAGAATATTTCATGGGGTAAGAAGATATTAGGTTATTGATTATTTTGAATGTACAACACGAGGTTATGACATCAAATAATATCTTTTACAGGTGCAATTTTTTCTTTTAGACTTCTATATAATTTAGTTGCACTCTATTTTATATACTATTTTAGTATCTTGATAGATAATTTTAGTAACCAATATTCTAATAATGATTAAGTATTTCCTTATCTGCTTTCTTTTTCTCGTAACAGCGTTCCAAAGTACAGCTCAAGATAAAAACCATGTACAAGAAGTTGTCAATAAATACTCCTCAAAATTTTCGGACCCTGATAAGTTAGCTGCAAAAATTGAAAAAGATTTTTCTACGCCTATTAATAAGGCTTATGCTGCATATTTTTGGATAGGTAATCATATTGCCTATGATGTGAAAAATGGAAATCAGATTTCTTCTGTAAGATTTAGTTATAGTTCTGAAAAAGAAAAACAAGAATTAATTCAGAAGATGATTTACGATACAGCTTGTAAAACTTTAAAACAGGGCAAAGGTGTTTGTGATGGGTATGCAAAACTATATCAATACGTAATGGATAAAGTAGGGGTAGAATGTGTTGTAGTAGATGGGATTGGGAAAGCATATATTAATCAAATTGGTGATTTAAAACTACAAGCCGACCACTCTTGGAATGCTATTAAAATAGATGGATCTTGGCATCTTTTAGATGCTACATGGGGTGCAGGAATTGTAGACAACGAGGGTTTCCATAGAATGTATTCTGATATTTATTTTATGACTCCTCCTAAAGAATTTTTCTATAATCATTATCCTCTAGAAGAAAAGTGGATGCTTATGGATGGGAACTTTGATACTTTTAATAATAACCCCTTAATGTATAGTGATGTTTTAAAAAGAGGTATTGAAGTGAGTAAACCTACTTCTGGCGTTTTGAAAAAACCTAAAAGTCCTATTGAGTTTGTAATGAAAATGGCGGAGGGAGACCCATCAAAAATTAATTATAATTATAGTAATGAGAAATATATGCAACCATTAAAGCTAAAAGAGAATAATGGCAATTATGTATTCTCTGTTCCTGCCCCAAAAGGAAACCCTAATTACTTAATTATCTATTATGATATTAATGGAATATTGGTGTATAAAATAAAGTAAAGCAGAATAATTTTTTATTGAAAAATGAGCTCATTAGGAATTACACCAACTTTAAACGAATCCAATTTTACACCCATTTCATTGTATTTAAACACCCATCCTTTTTGTACATAATCAATAGCATCTGTAACGTAAATGTCATTGTTTCTAGGAGATATTCCTAGGCCATAGAACAACCTTTTTTCTTTATAGATAATAGGTGATTTAGGTAAGGATGTTGCGTCAATAGAAAAAGAAAATACATCTTTCTGAAGATAATATATTCTGTCTTTTTCTTTATTTATTCTTAATCTAGAGGGCATGCTTAAGTAGTTTTCACTGTCTAAGTTAAATTGCTTTTTGATACAAAAACAACCTGGATCAATCTGACAAATAGCGGGTTGAGGTTTAGGGTTGTTTGTAGAACTTAAACCACCATTTGATAATACCCAGAGCATATTATTTTTATCAACTACTAAATCAATTGGTCCGTAAGGTAGGGCAAGACTATCAATAATATCATCTGTAGCAATATCTATTTTTAATAGGAGTTGACCACCTTTTCTATTATCGTAAACTGTTCTAGTTTGTGTGATATATGCAAATTTATCAACTAGAGCTAGTTTTTCTGTCCAACCTGACGTACGCACATTTTTTATTACTTCATCTTCTTTAAGGTCAATTACATAAAAATAATCAGCATACAAATCTGTTACATATGCTTTTGTGTTACTGATAGGTAAAAGATACCTAGGGCTACTTTTGGGAATTTCAATTCTACCTAACCATTTACTTGTTTTTGCTTCTATAATATCTATCCTGCCAGAATTGTTGACACAGATATATCCTTTTTCTCCAATTATAGTCATTGACTGAGCTACATTCCCAATCTCAAAATCATTTACTGCTTTATATATTTCATTATTAACGGTATCGCTATCATATTTTTTATGTGATAAAGTACCATGTCCCCAATCAAAATTCCCTTCATTTAAAACAAATAATCCATCTTCTAAAATTAGATTATTCTTAGGGGGAGCAGTGTCAGAAATTGGCATTGCATCTTGTGGGGTGTTACATTGAAAAAAACTAAGAAACACGAAAAAATAAAGAAAAAAAAGACGTTGCATAGCTTTATAATTTATAGGTAAATGATAGTTGGTAAACACGTCCGGGCATAGGTTTTCTGGCTACTGATTGATAGTGATAATTGAATATATTTTCAACTCTAGCTTTTACATCAAAATGATTTTTTTTAAATGTAAATTGTTTCCCCAAACAAAGGTTTGTTAAGTAATATGGAGGGAGGTATTCGCTTCCATCTGTTTGCGTATACCTTTTTCCATACGCTTGTTGTTCCACAATAAAATACAATTTTTTATAATTGATTTGTAGGTAACCTTGAAAACTACCAACAGGAGTATAAATTAGTTGCTTCCCGACAGAATTATCTAACTCATCTGCAGCTTCCATATTTTCCGATTTCACAAAGGAGAGTGAAGTAAAAAGTTGTACTTTCCAATCGTTTTTTTGATACTGAATTTCGGCTACTTGTTCAACCCCTCTAGAGTGAACTTTCTTTAAGTTTTCTGGCCGCCATAAATTACTAATTGCAGGTTTCCAAACTATCCAATTGTGGATTATAGAATTAAAAGCAGTCAATTCATAAGACCATTGCCATGCAGATTTGGTATTTGAATGCAAAGCATAGGTTGCTTCATAGGTCCATCCTTCTTCTGGTAATAAATCAGGGTTTCCAACAGGGTACCAATACCGATCATTTAAAGAAGGCGCATGAAAGTTTTTAGAGACATTCAATTTTATAGAAGAAACAGCCTTACTGTATGGGTTTATACTAAATTCTGTTCCTAAAGAGGGTAAAATAGGTTTTGTATCACCATCAATCCATTCTTGTCTAAGCAAGAAACTAACAGATAAATTGTTTGTAGGCTGGTAATCAATCCCTCCGTAAATATCAATAGTATGTTGTGTAACGGCAATTGTATTTGTAGTTCCGGTAGGTTCATAATTACTACTATTTATTTTATCAATATAGTAATCCCAACCCCCTCTTATTAATACTTTACTATTTAATTGGTAGCTACTTCTTTGGTGTAATTGCAGTTGGTCACTCTTACTTTCTGAAGTTGATAGCTTAGGATTTTCATCATTATTAAGTGCTTTTTTATACCAGATATTATCAATTATGTATGCTCCAGAAACTTCTGTATTAAACTTGTTTTTATTGTAATTCCAAGCAGAAAAAAGCCTTAAAGATGTATCTCCTTGCCAAGAATCTCCTTCTCTTTTATCCATAGAAGGAACCAATTCTCTTTCACTATCTTGGTACCAAACATTAAATTTTAATTGGTTATAATCGTTTATTTTAAAAGCAATTTCTTCTAGAAAACCATATTGTAGTTGTGCAGAATGATCGTTTGTCCAAGTGGGAGTACCTGGTTGGATTGGGTTCTGAAAGTCGAATACATTCTGAGCATTTTTATAGAATAATTTTGTAGTACTTTGTACGCTCTTATTCCCTACAGAAATGCTCATATTTGTGATACTATTTTGAAGGGAATTAACAGTTTGGGAAGCCATAATAGCTCGTTTATTATCCCAATTTATAGCACTATTTAATTGAATAGCACCACCTAAACCACCTGTTCCATACAATAAACTTGAACCACCATAATTAACGACAACTTCGTCTGTAAAAGCAATTGGAAATAGTGATAAATCTACCTGTCCTAACATAGGTGAGTTGAGATTTATACCATTCCAATATACCTGAGTATGGCTAGCTCCTGTACCTCTAAATGATGGAGTTGCAGTGCCACCGGCTCCGTAACTTTTAATAAAAATTGGCGTGTTTAGAGTGAGTAATTCACCTAAAGAAGCAGATAAATATTGATCAATTTGTTCTTTTTGAATTGTTGTCGACTTAAAACTTATTCTTTCAGGAATTCTAGCTCCTACTATTTCAACTTCATTTAAAACAGTAGTTGTATCAAATACTTGAGCATAAACTTGAGGTGAGATTAATATCAACCACAAGTTTATGCTTACTAGCTTATATAATAGTCTAATTCTCATTGGTAAGAAGAGAAATATCTGCGGCTTTAATTATCTCCGTAGAACGTTCACCTAACCATCCAGTAACATCTTTGGTACAGGTATAGACTTTAATAAAATCAACTGCATTAAGCTGAACTGCTTGTCCGTTAATATCAACTGCATTCTTAAAATCAAATAAATCAGCACCTCTTAACTCTCCTTCATTTTCATAACCTGCGTTATCGGCGTAGCCCCAGTCGTACTTATTATTATAATAAACATCCCCATCTTTTGTAGTGTTAGAGGCTAGTAATGTACCCGTAAAAGTTATTTCATTTTCTGTATATTCTGCCGGAAACATAGGGTGATTGTGATAAGGAATTACCGCTGTGAAATCCATTGTTCCATTTTCTTCTGTTCCATTATAAGAAGAAGTGTAATTTATTATATGCTGATTTTCTGTTGCAGAAGGTTTGTAATAAGTAATAGAAAATTGATGTTTAGTACTTGATTTAGTGTACTCGCTTCCTTTAAGTTGATACCAAGGCTCATCATTATCAACTTTACCATTGTGATTTAGGTCTTGACAAACCATTACAATTCCGGGTTCACTGCTCCCATTAAATGAGTTGCCATAAATGGCTAGATCATTACCATCTGTAGTAAGAATAGAATGATCAAATTTAAAAGTGACACTTCCTCCAAATGCCCCTAAAGACATAAACTGATTTGAATTTCCTATAATATTCTCTTTAGTTTCTGCATTGGTAGTGTAGTTTATAAACTGACCTGGAGCAGGAGAAAAATCTACTACTTCTGTGATATACGGAGTAGCATTGGGATTTTCAATTGGGATATAATCGGATGGATTTTCAATAGATTCTGTATCAGAATTCTGACAACTAAAGCTTAAAATTGCTAAAGTAGACAGTACAATTGTTTTTATTTTTTTCATGAGGATTTGTAGAAACAATGCCTTCTAAACTAAAATAGTTTAGAAGGCGATAACACATATATATTATGGTATTATAGGTTTATTGAATAATCAACTGATTAAAAATTTGAGCATCTCCATTATGATCATTGATAGATTTATGGATACCATTTTCAATAGTTGTGTAGATAAATTTATTTTCGCCAATCATTGCTTCATAAGTGGCTACATCATTTGCTGTTAAATTTGGGAAAGTGATGCGAACATCGTTACCCACCAATAATTGGAATCCATCTACATCAGAATAAGTAACTTCTTTGATATTTCCTCTTACAACTTCATCAAAATATTCGATACCATAAACCATTGGAGCATTCCATTTTGATCCATCATAAGCTTTATCTCCGTTAGGTGTTGTATCATCAGATAAATATGCAAAACCTACTTGAGGAGATGACATGTAAACTCCTTTAACCAGGTTAAAGATGAAAGAAGAACCATCTGTAGCGTCACCTTTATTGAATTTATTAGGGAAAGTAAACATTCCATAATTACTATGGCTATAGAAATCTTTAGAGCTATTATTGTCTGGATCTACAATATAAACTTCTGTTCCCCATGCCCATCCGCGGCCAAGATAATTTACAGTTGCTTTTACTAATTTATGTTCTCCTTCTGTCCAATTTTCAAAATCTGTTCTTGAGATTGAAGCATAGTTAACAGTAGTTTCTCCAGCTTCAATAACAACTTTCCAAGTGGCAGTTAAGGTAGTTGCTTTTACAATTGGTGTATTGAAATCGAAAAGATCTATTCCATTTTCTGTCCACCCTAAGAATTGGTGTCCATCATAAGTAGGAGGAGTTGGTTCTGTAACAGGAGTATTTTCATCAACTACTAAAGCTACATTTTGCTCGCCATTTTGTTTATCAAAAGTAACTACAAACTGATCAATAACTTCATCATAGATAGCCTTAAGCGTTTTATCAGCGGTTATTTTTGTACTAAAATCATATGCAGTACCATTGTATTGCCACTCTTTAAATAGGTATCCATCTTTTAAAGGAACTTGAGGCAACACTACAAGGCTATTATTTTCTATAGTGATAACACTATCCTTTAATCCATTATCAAAATTGAAGGTTATTGTATGTAGCTTTTCCCAAAGTACAGTTAATGTAACATCTTTTTTTACAGGTGTTTTAAAATCATAAGTGTCTCCCTCTAATTGCCATTCTTTAAAAACGTAACCATCTTTTAGAGGAGTAGGAGGGAGTATTAAAAGAGAATCTTCAATAACTAATGCTGTAGAATCTTCTTTTCCATTGTTAAAAGAAAATGTAGCGGTATAAGTTATTTCAACTTTCTCCCAAGTTGCTTGGAGTTCAAAATCTTCTGTAACGGGCGTCTCAAAATTATAGATCTCATCTCCCTTTAGCCAATTGATAAACTCGTGTCCAGTTTTTTCTGGTGATGTAGGTTCTTCTAGTTTATTGCCCCCAATAATGTCTTGATCTTCTATTTCAGGTCCACCATTTGTATTAAAAGTAACTGTGTAAGTATTAAGTAACTCATCAGTTTCTTTTTGATTACAGGCAGTACTAAGAACAATTAAAAATAAAAAAATTAGGTTAGCGAAGCGTTTGTTCATTTCTCTAGTATATATAGTTAAAACTCAATTAATTCCGATCGATTTTTAACAAGTAAAATATAAACTAGGGGAGGGAAATGATTTGAAGATCAATGAATAGAAAATAGTAGTGCTACTTTCTATTTGTCAGATGATACCGCAAATTGTAAACTTTCTTCCCGAAGTTTATAAACAACTTATTTGCTTGGTAGGTCTTCTGACTCATCTTCAAGTTATATCACCTTCTCGCTTTTAAACAATGGTATTTGATATAACCTTTTAAAGATTTACAGCTGCGGGTACAGTATTAGAATTTCACTAATTTCCCTGTTATTCCTTGTAGGAACCAAAGCATAAGCAAAGATTGAAGTTCTTAAAATGTATTAATATGATTCAAGTCATGCTTAACAGGTGTTATATATTAACGGAAAAATGGAATTTAAAAAATTTAATGTTAATGCTATTGAATGAAGTTTCCAATTTAAGAAACTAACTATTATGTTTGTATTATAAGTTTCCAAAACAAGAAACAAACAAAAAGAAACTTATTTTAATTAATTTGTTAATACTTTAAATTAAGTTTCTTGTTTAGGAAACAAAAGTACATATTTGTAATGTTGGTTTTCTAATTTGGAAACATAAAATCTGAAATTTATGGAAAGAAAAGAATTATTAAATAAGTTTGCAGATGCACATAAGCACGATGGTTTACCTCCTTTAGCCAATAAAATAGTGGGAGTATTCTACCTATCTAACGAAAAATATTTAGGCTTTGACGATATCGTAGACCTTGTAGATGCTTCTAAAGGTGCGGTGAGTAAAGCACTAAAATTACTAATGAGTATTTATAGAATAAACCATATTCAGGATCCAACAACTTCTAGAAAGCGTCTTTTTTATTTAGACCCTGATGGAGCTGAAAAGTACATAAAAATTGTCGCAGAAGGGCTTTCTACTCAAAATGAGCTTATAAAAGAGTTAAATCAGTTTAGAACAAATGGAAACAATGAAATGAGCGATTTTATTGAGAGAACTATCGCCTTTAATGGTGAAGCTATCGCTTTTCTATTAAAAAATTCTGAAAGGTATTTTAAAAAATAAATCCATTTAAAATTCTACTGTTCAAAATAATCCTCCTGTCTTAATTTGGTTTCCAAAAAAGGAAACATATTAATATTCATATATTAAAGTAAGGTTTTATCTGCTTTACATCTATAGTATTATCTATTTCAATTTGGTTTTCAAAAAAGGAAACTAAAAACTCATTTTTATGAAAAAATATACATTTCTATTCTGTTATCTATTTATTATTAGTTGCTCTTTATTTGCTCAAAATAAAGTAATCATAGGCGTAATGTCCGAAACAAAATCAATAGCGTCAGATACGTTATTTCCAATAAAGAAAATTAGAATAATAGCTGACGATTATTTATCAAATTCTTTACCTCTTGCTTCTCATTTAACTGAATTTATAGAGTACATAAACGATCTTAAGTTACCTAACTACAAATCAATTTAAAATTATTTTCAAGAGCAGAACAATTCACCAGTAATTATCTATTGCTTAAACAACTAAGCATGGAATCACCTTGGAAAAGGAGAATAAGAAAAAATTAAATCACTAAGAAAAGTCAAAGCGTAATTAAAATTAAATAAGTTATGAAAGTAGTATTACCCGCTGTTTACTTGTTGCTATTATTATCATTTTTATCAAATGATGGGTTTAGTCAAAAAATAGAAAACATTAGAAATTTTGATAGGGATATAAAGAAAAAAGTGTTTATTCCGAAAGGACAATGGTTAGCTGGATCAACTTTTCAGTATTCAGAACATAGTAATAACCAGTATCAATTTTTACTATTAGATAATTGGGATGGAGATGGTTATAACTTGAAAGTTAGTCCTTATGTAGCCTATTTTATAAAAGATAACTTTGCCATAGGGGGGCGCTTTTCCTATTCAAGAAGTGAATTAAATATTGATAATTTAATTATTGATTTAGGAGATGATTTATCTTTTAATCTAGATGGAGCCTCTCAGGTAGGACACGACTTTAAGGCTTCGTTTTTTATAAGAAACTACATTAGTCTTGGCAGAAGTAATCGATTTGGCATCTTTAATGAGGTACGACTTTCTTACGGTTATGGAGAATCTAAAGAGTTGAGCGTAGGGGAACACCCGTTAGATATTAGAGGTATTTATACCACAACTAAAGAGATTAGCTTAGGAATATCGCCTGGTATGGTAGCTTTTATTAATAACAATATCGCCATTGAAGCCTCTTTAGATATTATTGGTTTAAACTATAAATGGATTAATCAGAAAGAGAATCAAGTAGATCAAGGAACTAGAAGAAGTGGTAACGCCAACTTTAATCTAGATGTTTTCACATTAAATATTGGGGTTTCACTTTATATCTAACGCATAAAAAATTTAATCATGATAAAGAAACAAATATCAACTTCGATTCTGTTCTTCCTCCTTTTAACCTCTTGTATTAATAATGATGTTCCGTATCCTTATACTTTTGGTGAAATTTTATCTTTTCAGTTAGAAGAACAAGAGGGGGCTGCAATTATTTCTGTAGATGAACAAACTATAGAAGTACGTGTTCCGTATGGTACAGATAAATCTCACCTTTCAATTTTAGACATTGAGGTGACCGAAGGAGCAGTATTAACTCCACCTATAAATCAAGTGAGTGACTTTACTGATGATGTATTTTTTAATGTAGCTATTTATGAAGACTTTATTTGGAAAGTGAATGTAATAGAATCAGATTTTGATGCAATAATTTCTTCTTTTGTAATTGAAGGACAGGTATCGTCAGAAATTGATATTATTGCAAAAGTAGTTAACGTAGAAATTCCTTCTTATATGGATAAATCTAATTTGGTAGTTGACACATTAACATACATACCTGATGAAGTAATGGTGTATCCTGCAATAAATGAGTTAACTGATTTTTCTGAAGTAGTTACACTAAATTTTGAAGGGATTGAATGGTCAATTAATGTGAATTATGTGAACGAAGGGATTGAGAAAATTGGAGATCAGGTACTCTATTCTGATTTTAACACATGGTATTATGGAGGAAGAGACCCTGAAGAATCAGACGAAAATAGAAAGTTTTTTATACCCGGAACATCTTTTTCGTCAACACCTTGGAGAACGGGCGATGTTGGTGCTGCCGACTTAATTATTTCAACAGGAGTAAGAACAGTTTACCCGTATCCTTCTGCAGAAAACTATGAATATACAGTTTTAAAAACAACCTCTATGTTGGGAGTTATTGCTGCCGGATCTTTGTATACAGGAAAAATTAAAGGAAGTGGGATAGCTACGGTTACAACAGATTTTGGAATCCCTTTTACCGACCGTCCAAAGAGCTTTAAAACATCAATACAGTACCTTCCTAAAGAATATGGAAATGGTTTAGACAATTGTGATATATATGTTTTATTACAAGTGAGAGAGGGTGAAGGCGAAAATACAAAACACTATCGTTTGGCAACAGGATGGTTTAGAAGTGCAACTATAATGAATGATTTTGAAGAAATTGAAATTCCTTTATTGTATGGAAATCATAATGACTTAAAGCCTTATATGATGCCATCTACTAACAATAATGAAATGCCAGAACATGGTTTTGCTGATATTTCGTCTACTCCTACACATATTATAGTGGTATATTCATCAAGTTACGATGGTGCAAATTTTAATGGGGGAATTGGAAGTGAATTAAGAGTTAAAGAATTTGAATTGAACTATTAATCATTAGATATACAATGTTTTATAGTCTATTTATTGATCCGTTGATGAGAAAAGATAGATGTTTGTATTTTATATTGATAATTAACAACTTACAATTAGTGAAAAATAGGTTGACTTCCGGCTTAATTTTTCACTGATGGTTTTTGGATAAAAGTTTCTGAAAAATCAATATATTTATTTAATGTACAATAATAAATAAACATGGAAAACGATAAACAACTAAAACACATAAGTAAATTTTTAAGCTTAGTATTAAGACACAAACCAGAAACAATAAATATTCAGTTAGACGAAAATGGATGGGCAGAGGTAGATGAACTAATTGAAAAATCGAATAGGAAAGGAGTTCAATTTAATAGAGCAACTTTACATCATGTTGTTGAAACCAATGTAAAAAAGAGGTTTGCTTTTAACGACTCTCTAGATAAAATTAGAGCAAGTCAAGGACATTCGTTACAGGTTGAATTAGGTTATAAAAATCAAAAGCCACCAGAAATACTATTTCACGGGACAGGTGAACAGTCAAAACAATCGATTTTAAAGAAAGGTTTGATAAGAAAAGCTCGACAGCATGTTCATTTAAGTAGTGATATTACTACAGCAAAAATGGTAGGGCAGAGGCATGGTAAACCATTTATATTTAAGGTAGCTGCATTAGAAATGTATAATGATAACTTTGCGTTTTTTATTTCTGAAAACGGAGTATGGTTAACGGATAATGTTCCATCAAAGTACTTAAGAACTGAATAATGATTGAAAAAGAATATATTTACAGGTATAAACTTACCTTTTGATTTTTATTGATGATGGAAAATGATGAGATAAAATATTTTGAGTCTAATAAGCTAGGTAAAGGCTTGCCTTATGCTATTACCTCTTTTGCTAATCTTACCACAACAAATGATATCTTCGTTCCATCATTGCGCGATTTTCATGTGGTATTTTTCATAAAGAAAGGCAGAGGAACTTATCTTGTCGATTTTAAAGAGTATTCTTTCCAACCGAATACACTTATTTTGTTATCTAAAGATCAGTTGCATCATTTTAATTACTTTACTGACCAAGAAGTAGAATTGGCTTCGGTAACCTTTAACCCTGAGTTTATATATAGGAATGAGACGGATTTACAACATCTTTTTCAATTTATTTCGTCCTCTCATGAACTTGGTACACAGGTTTTATCAATTCCATCATTTGCACAAACTCAGATAGAAAATATCTTTAGGGAGTTACAAACGGTGTATTCTGAGTGGAGTGTTGCGTATCAATCAAAAGCATTTTACCATTGGTTGTGTCTTTTACTAATACAAGTAGAAATGATGCAAAAAGGACAATCAGAAGAACAACCTATTGTAGACGAACATCAGAAAAATGCCATCACTTTTAAACAACTGATAGAAAAGCATTATAAAACGGAGTTTAAGGTAGAATTTTATACAGAACAACTTAATATTCCATTGAAAGCATTATCCAAGGTAAGCCAGAGTCTTTATAAAATGACCCCAAAAGCACTTATTAATGAACGCCGTTTATTAGAAATTAAAAGACAGTTACGTGGAACAAGTAAATCTGCAAAATCTATTGCTTACGATTTAAATTTTGGCGAACCTACCAATATGTTTAAGTTTTTTAGAAAGCATGTAGGACAATCACCTAATGCGTTTCGAGAGCAATCGAAGTAAGTAGTTGATCAAGCATATTTTTGATTAAAATCCTTTTTTTACCCTTCTTCATCCTTTTTTTACCTTTTTCCTCCCTTTAATTATAGGGTACTTTGTTCTGTACTAAAAAATACAAGAATGAAGAAAATAATCACATTTGGAGCAAGTAATAGTAAAGAGTCCATCAACTCAACACTAGCCACTTTTGTCGCAAGACAAATAGAAGACATCAAGTATGAAGTCTTGGATTTAAACGATTTTGAAATGCCTATCTATAGCATTGATCGTGAAAAATCTTCTGGTATTCCTACGTTGGCAACTGTCTTTAAAGAGAAAATAAAAGAAGCAGATGGGATTGTGATTTCCTTTGCAGAACACAATGGTATTTTCTCATCGGCTTATAAGAATATTTATGATTGGGTCTCTCGTATTGATCAAAATGTTTGGGATAATAAACCAATGTTTTTGTTAGCAACATCTCCTGGACAGAGAGGTGGAAGTTCTGTTTTAAACTTTGCATCTACTATGTATAAGTACGCCAATACAAACACTGTTATTAGTTTTTCTTTACCCTCATTCTACGAAAATTTTGATGTGAATAAGGGAATAAAGGACGACAGTCTTAGTACACAATTTCAGCAACAGCTTACACTTTTTACACAAGCACTTAAAACAGAAAAAGAGGTAATAATTTAAACTATTGCCAATACAAAAACATCCACTTAAACTACAAGAATGAAAGTTCTTATCTACTCACTACTTTACACTATAAGCCTTATGAATACTATAGCACAAGTGCCTCAACAACAAAAAGATAACTCAAGAAAAACAGTATTAGCACGTGGTTGTGATCCTGTTGTGTCGTTAGAATTCTCTAAAATAGTACCTCCACTTATTGGAAACGCTATTTATGTACCGACAACGAATGATGTTGAATTTATTGAAAAACTGAAAAGTCAAAAATGGTCAGTCGTTTATTTTGCTCCCGGAGCATGTAGATTTAGTGCTGTAAAAAAGCCAATTCCTGGTGGAAATATAGATACTAGAGGATGGACTTTAGAGCAATACAAAGCATTGGTCAAAGAGTACCAAGGAGAAGAAATCGAAATAGCCGAATCACCTTTTGAAAGTGAAAGTATACAGGCACTTAATAAAGCATTGGAGAATGCAAGAGAAATTAAATAGTCTGTAGCAATGAAATTTTTTTATATCGTATTGATATTCTTTTTAGGAGCCGCAGAAAGCTATGCTATTTCTGACACGCTTAAATTAGCTGCTAATGTGGCTCTTATGGGAAGTAAACAAACAGGTAACCTTAATCAGGTAGGACTTACTTCTGAGTTTGGAATGCATTTATCTAGTGTAAAAACGAGTACTACCATGAATGTTACTTACAGTTATCTTAATGTGGAAGATATTACTGTTTTGAATGACTTTTGGTCGAATGCAGATTTCCGTTTTCATCAAGAACATAAAGTTTATCCACTAGTTGCCATGTTTTATGGTTTTGCACACTCATACAGAATTAATCATGCGTTGGTTACAGGTGCAGGAGCGGGATGGACTCCCGTAAAAAAATCGGATAAAAAATTATTGGAGCTTTCTGCTTTTGTAGGATATATGAATTTTGAATTTCAAACTGAACAAGCACATAAAAGTAGTGCTTTAGGAACTATTGCTACTTTTAAAACTCCTATCAACGAAGCAGTGTATTTTGAGTGGAATTTAAAAACATATCACTCCTTTACAGATAGCGAATATTGGGGGGCAAATAACAATATTTCGTTGGTTGTAAACTTGGTAAAAGAACTCAATTTAAGAGTAAGTCATAATTGGCTTTATAACGATAAAACAGTCCCTATGGTAAAAAAAGTAAATACTTTACTACTTGTAGGCGTACAATATAACTTTAAAAATTAACGGAAAGATGAGTAATAAAATATTAGAACACGAAAGTGGTAAGGTACTTATTTCTATGAGTATACCCATTAGTTTAGGGATGTTATCAACGTTTCTATTTCAAGTAATAGATACTTATTTTGTAGGACAATTGGGTGCGAACGAACTTGCCGCTCTTAGTTTTGCATCAACAGTATATTTTATGGTAGTAGGTGCTTTTTTAGGCTTGGCTGTTGGTGTATCTATTTTAGTTGGAAAATACGCAGGATCAAATCAAGATTTTCAATTGCGTGAAGTGTTTTTTATCGGAGCAATTTTGTCTATTGTATTGGCAATTATCTTATCAGGAATATTGATAAAAGGACACGATACAATTTTTCTCTTCTTGGGTGCATCAGCAAATCTCCTTCCATATATAAAAGAGTATATGGTGGTAATTCTTATTGGTATGCCGTTGTTAACTTTTGGAATGATGGCAGGGGCAAATTTGCGTGCAAAAGGGAATATTGTAATGCCAGATGTAATTATGGGTATTGCCGGCGTAATTAATTTATTATTGGATTATGCTTTAATTTTTGGGCACTTGGGATTCGATGCCTACGGTATAAAAGGAGCAGGTTTGGCAACCGCAGGATCGTGGGTATTTGTTGCTATTGCCATGTTCTATTTTCTTGTGAAAGATGGCATTATTAAGAAAGATAGTTTTAAGGCTATTCAGAAATTTATACAGTATACAAAGCAAATATTTTCTTTAGGAGCACCAGTTATAGTTACTCAGGTTATTCAACCATTTACACTCATGTTTATTACTTATCTATTGGCTAGTCAATCGGAGTTTGCAGTAGCAGCCTATGGTGTAGCAGGAAGAATAGAAATGTTATTAATGATTGGAATATCTGGAGTAAGTATGGCAATAACACCATTTATTGCCCAGAATTTTGGCGCAAGAAATAAAGAAAGAATAGATGAAGCAATTGTTTTTGGAGGAAAGTCATCCGTGTATATTGGCTTATTAATTTGTATAGTTCTAATGACTTTTGCAAAGCCAATAGCAGGCATTTTTACAAACGATCCAATTATTGTAGGTGATATTGTAACTTACTTTTATTGGGTAGCTCCATCATTTATTTTTTATGGATTATTCTTGGTTACCTCATCTATTTTAAATGGTTTACAACAATCAAAAAAATCACTTCGTATTATGCTTATCAAGACCCTTTTATTTACTGTACCTTTAGCAATAGTAGGTAGTACATGGGGAGTTGAAGGCATATTTATAGGTGTATCTCTTAGTAATGTTTTGGGTGGAATTTATGCTTCTATTGTAATGAAAAAAGATTTAGAAAAAGCAAAATCAGTCTTAACTGAAACTAGTGCTTTTCAAGAATATAAAAATGATTTAGTAGGCGTTTTTAGAAAGTGATTAAAATAGTAGAAATCTATACAATAAAACCGAGGTGTGTTTTAATCATACTTCGGTTTTCTACTTTTATTTTATGATTTGAAACAAGCTTGTTGAATGTTATTAACTTACTATAATATCGATATCATTACTTAATTTATATACCGTTCTATCTCTAATGAGAATTTGGCCACTTTTATTTGGAATAATTTATGGTTGGCTAAAGTTTTGAAGAAGAAATAAACCTGTTCTTTTAATAAAAACTAGATGAATACTATTGAAATGCTTAAGGTACAAACAGAAAGTACCTATAAATGGGTAAATACTTTATTAGAAAGTATTCCTTTTAAAGAATGGGATACAATTCCAGATAATTTGGCCACTAATGTAACTTGGCAAGTTGGGCATTTAATACTAAGTGTTAATTACCATTCTATTATGGCTATTAAAGGACCTGAGCCAGAGTTATATCAGAAATTTCCTATTCAAGAATATGCAAGGTTGTTTATAAAGGCCGATCCTGCAGAATGTATTGGTTTAACAGATGCAGAGGAATTACTTGAACACTTTAAAATGGTACAAAAGTCTTCTATCTCAATAATATCTCAACTCTTGGAAGAGGAATTAGAACACAAACTAGAGCCAACTAAAGTACCACACCCTGTTGCAAATAATAAATTTGAAGCATTAGATTGGAATAATAAACATACAATGTGGCATTGTGGACAACTAGGTATCTTAAAAAGAATTGTAGATCAACGTTATGATTTTGGCCTAAAATTTTAGATTATTTATAGCAATTTATAATAGTATATTTTGCTTACTAAGAATACACACTAAAAACCCTAAGTGCAAAACACTTAGGGTTTTTCTATTACTACCTAATCAATTACTAACATTATCTACTTACTATTATTTTTAATTATCAAATGGGAAATAATCATTGGTTAAGGATTTTTTGGTGTCATCAATAATTTCGACACCTATTCCCTTTGTGTTTGCAGTTATACAAATTTCGTATCCGTTACTTGATTTTGAGACTGACTTATAAGTCATCCCAGCTTTATAAATAGCATCAAAGTAACTTCCATAGATCATCGGATCTTTCATTTTTGTGTAGAGTTCAATAGCCAATTCAACTGATAAATATGCAGGTTCAAAACCTTCTATTGAGGGGATATGATTTTCAAAAGTAACTTCAGTTCTTTCATCATTTATTTTAATTTTATCGTGTTCATCTGTTCCTTTTAAAGCAATAAGAGATTGTTCTAGAGTGACTTGAGAATAAGTAGGAAGTGCAACAACAAATAGGAAAGCGATAACTGTAAATAACTTTTTCATAATTCGATTTTTCAATGAGTTGATTAATTAGGCAGTTGCTTTTAAACAACTGCCTTTTTAAAGATTTTTAATTATTTAGTTTTGATAAAGTTTCCTTGTTCATCAAAATCTGCTCTTCTTCTCTTCATTGATGAAGGAATTTTTTCAGTTGGAACAAAGATTGGTTTATCAGAAGGCCAAGTTTCCATAAGCTCAGGTTGGTATCCTTCTGGATAATACTCACTCTCATCATATTGCATATCTCTGATATATTGGTTTTGCATATCCTCACGTTTCTTACGAGGTTCAGGAATAATTAAACCGCCATTATCTGCTACCATTGTACCTTGCTGAGGAGGCGTTGCGTTTGGATAATCTGGTAAAATACCATCTCTAACCCATATTTTTTCTTTCGAAACATTTACAACAACACCATCAAAACCAAAGTGAAAAGGACCGTCCCAATGTTCTCTAACCTCTGCTACCATTTCGTTGTTTGCATATAAATCATCTGTTGTGTGAGTAGCCATTGCTAATCTTGGTTGAGAATCATTATATAATTTACCAGCAGCATAGGCAGGGTTGTGGTGTGTGTCAATTGTGTAACGTGTTAAAACTGGAGGAACACCATATACTTGCGATGTAATGTTTACAACTTCTACTTGCATTTCGGTAATTAAAACATCTGCATTAGCACCATATTTAGCCGTTAATTTGTTTGGTCTACCATCACCAGAGAATACAATAGACATTCCGTTCCACTCAACTCTATAAGCAGAAGCACCATCTTTACAGTGAGATTGTTGCCAGTGTGTCACCTGTATACCGTCTACGTCATAGATAACACCACCATCATCTGTAAAATCAAATTCATTTACTTCAATTTCCCAACCTCTACCAATCGGGAACACATCAAAAGCATCTCTGTGCCATTCGGTCATAGATTTCATGCCTTCTACCATATGTGCTGTACCATATTTTGGTTCAGATCCAGACGGTCCATTTACTCTTAAAGGCTCATTCCATCTACCATTCCATGCTCCAAACATGTATACATAAGGTAGAGAACCGTAGTGGTCAACGTGTAAGTGTGTAATAAATATGTCGTTGATTTCGTTTAAGGCAATACCCGCACCAACAAAATTGGCAACAGCTCCTTCTCCAATATCAAAAACTAAATTTTTGCCATTCCCAAATTGCATTAAAATAGAGGTATTGGCTTGTCCTGGACGTATAAGAGGTGAAGATCCCATAAAGATTATTCTTATTTCATCTTCCTTAACTGTTTCTGTATTTGGATACCAGTTTGCAGCAGAAACAAAGTGATCAGATGGTGCAATTCCATCAAACATTAAGCCCTCATTCCATCTTCCCATTGGTATACCGCCAGTTAAAGTAGTCTGTAATTGTTCTTTATCATGTTGAAAAACCTCTGGAGTATTTTTAAACTGATTAATATCTTCTGTTACTATATTCTCATGATTATTAACAACACCGGCAGCTTTTGTATCTGTTCCTTTGTAGTTTCCTTTGTAATTATTGTCTTGAGCTGAAACTGTTGCTAGACTTATAATTAATAGTGATATAGATAATATAAATTTTTTCATTTTGTATAACTTTAAACTTTTAGTGTGATTATGATTATATAAACGGCACTTTTAAATATCAGTTTCGTTTATTATAAGTTTTAAATGACCTATTTTGATAAATGGTTATCTCAAAATGATATTTAATAGATAATTGACTAAAAGTGAAAAAATGTGATAGTTTTAGTTGACTTTAGGCTTATTTCAATAACAAAATTAACTTTACAGTCTGTAAAATAACATCAGTACTATTCCCCATGTACTTGATGATTGACGACGATTATTTATGCAATTAGATAGAATAAATTTTTCTTTCCATAAAAGGTATGTACTCTTAATAGGAGGGGTAGTTTTAGCAATACTTCTACTCGTTTTTGCGTGGACCTCACATTCTATGAATTCCACTTCTCCTAAAAGAATTGAAATAGCTAGACCATGGACTGCAATTAATTTTGGTAAGGAATACGACACATCATTTAAATATTGGAAGTTTATTCATAGCCAGCCTGTACAAAATGTGATCTTCCAAAATCAGTTCTCAAGTCCTTTATCTCAAAAGAATAATTCTTATACAGCAGTAGTGTATAGAAATACGCCAGTTAAATTGCCGTATAGAATAAATAAAAAAAGAGATTACTATAAACTATTTGGAAAACATACGCTTACAAGAGATGAATTTGGAGAAACCTTTGCAAAAGATTCTACTTTGTCTATTCCATTTAATAGAGGAAAGTACGATATCATAATCAAAGAAGATTTATTCTATACTACTAAAGAAATAATTATTTGGGATGCAGAAGCTCGCTTATTATATTATACAGTAAGTGCCATCAAGAAATAAGGCGAAAATAAATCAGCTTTATAACATGATATTGATTAGTAACAATTAAGAAAAAGAACACTTAAATTGCATCTATAAGCATACAAGTCAATACACCGGAGAGGATTTGACTTTAAGATTTATGTTTTATTTCTTAAGCAAACACTAGTATCATGAACTCAGCAATAATAGTTATATTTCTTTTATTGATAAATGCAGCATTGCATTTAATTGCTTTTTTTATTTTAAAAGCTAATAATGCCCCTCATACTAAAGGTGTAGTAACATTTGCAATAGTAAATTCATTTCTGGCAATAGGAATGATCAATGGATACGTAGTAGTGCCTTATTTGATAATTCTATTAGAAAGTTTGGGTTTTTGGTTATTGTACACACGTTTAAAAAGGACTTTTTGCCCTAAATATTTAAGTCTACTTCTGCTATTGTTAGAGGTACTTATAATTATTGGAGCACTTATAGATATATTACAAGCATAACAAAGTACCTATTACACAAGGCACAAAAAAATCTTCCCTTAATAAGAGAAGATTTTTTATTACTACTAAATTTGAAAACATCTTGAAAACAAAACTTAAATTCATTCATCTACTTACATAAGTGTAGAAAAGATTCAAAACCCCTAGTGTTTAATTATTTTTTATTGCTGAATGAAAATCTACCTAAAATCTCTTGTCTTAAAAGACCAACTTATAGTATCTTCAAGTTTTAATTTTATTGCTGAACTAGACTTATATATCTTCTATGATTGTAAATAAAAATTTATCGTTTAGAAACGTCCTGAGTTTTACTTGGTTCCATATTATTTGGATTATCTGCTGGGTTACGTTTGCTAGCTTTCTATTTCAAACGCTGAATTGGAAATTTTTAAGTATGCCTTGGCTTCCTATATCAATAATAGGCACAGCAGTTTCTTTTTATGTAGGTTTTAAAAATAACCAATCCTATGGTAGGTTATGGGAAGCTCGTAAAATTTGGGGCGGAATTATTAATTCTAGTAGAAAATTTGGGGCAATGGTAAAATCTTACGTTTCAGATTTAAATGTAGAGGCTACAGAAGGAGAGTTATATGCCATTAAAAAGCGATTAATTTACAGACATATTGCATGGAACTATGTGCTTAGAAAGCAATTATTAGTACCTACCCCTTGGGAGCATTTATCACAAGGAAAAACTATGAATAAGATGATCAAAAAACGTATGAAAGATTACGGAATTGGTCTGGTTGATAATAATGAAATAGATGAAATTTTAACTCAATTTCTTGATACATTAGAGAAAGATAAATTATTAACTTATAAAAATGTAGCAACACAATTAATTGATTTACAATCTCAGGATTTATTACAATTACGTAAGGCAGGGTTAATAGATGATTTCAGACACATGGAATTACAGAAAATCTTAAACGAGTTCTATGACTGCCAAGGAAAGTGCGAACGTTTAAAGAAGTTCCCTTTACCAAGACAGTACGGCGCTATGAGTGGCGTATTTGTAGGTATTTTTATTATTCTATTACCATTTGGGATGATTCCTGAATTCGAGAAATTTGGTCACATTGGTGGTTGGCTTTCTATTCCTGCAACAAGTTTAATTGCTTGGGTATTTTTAACGATGGAACTAGTAGGAGATTATTCTGAAAATCCTTTTGAAGGATTAGGAAACGATATTCCTATGATGTCATTATGCAGAGTTATAGAAATTGACCTTAGAGATATGTTAGATGAAAAAGATCTACCTGAGCCTATAAAAGCAAAAAAAGGTATTTTAATGTAATGCTTAAAAAAGCGAATAACATTGTGAATAAAGAGGTGTTATGTTTATATTTTATAAATATTTAAACTCATAATATTAAGTATGTTAAAGCCCAGTGAGACTACAAATTTAAAGTAGATCACTGGGCTTTTTTCGGTATTTATTGGGCTTATTTAAGTAATCGACCCCTTTTTGTTAGTCGTTAAACAACTGTAATCAAAATTAAGAAAGTAAATTAGAAGATTTAATAATAACCCTTTTGTAACAACTATCGGTCTAAGTAAGTAAGAAGAATTACTACTATAATCTATACTGCGATATTCGTATCCAGTTAAAACCCTCTAATTATTTAGAGGGTTTTTTTGCCTTATCTCGCTTTTAAAAAGTAAACCCTCAATATTTTAGAGCATTTTAATCTTGATTTTTTCCTTTAATCAAATTAAGTAAAACAAATACTAAATTGATTAATCCTGTTTTTGTTAGAATTCTAATATTATTTTTTGAACGATTGTATCACATGTACAATAGCTACCATATTTGGATAAGAAGAGGCCAAATACTTTGGAAGGAAACAGTAATTGTAGATAACAAAAAGCATAAACCTACAGACAAATAATTGTATAATGTAGTAAAAGAAAAAATGATCAAAAAGAAGGAGAATCATTATCTTTTTTCCTAACAGATGCGATTATGGATGGTTTTTTAAAAGAAATGAACTTAATAACTACTTTACCATTAAAAGGTGAAAATGTGACGAAATTAGGGGAGTATTATTCTACTAGTATTTCTTTACCTCAGGATAAATTGACAGGGAAACCAGTTACCATTTCTATTAAGGCAATTCATTAAAATGTTTTTTGTTATCGGTTAGTAATAATTTAAGAAATTAGAATAAATGAAAAAGCTGCCTTATAAACTAGTTATGAGACAGCCTCTTTTTATGTATTATTAATTCTTAATAGGATTCATCATAAGAAGGAAAAGCTTTTTCTTTTACATCAGAAATATAATTTTTGATAGCATTGTCCATAATTTGACCAACTTCTGCATACTTTCTAAGGTATTTTGGTTTGAAATTAGGAGTCATACCCAACATATCATGAATAACTAATACTTGACCATCTGTATCAGGACCAGCGCCAATACCAATTGTAGGTATTGTTAATGCTTCGGATACTTCTTTTGCTAAATCAGCTGGAATTGCTTCTAAAACAACGGCAAAGCAACCTAGCTCTTCTAATAGTTTGGCATTTTTTAGTAATAATTTAGCTTCTTCTTCTTTTTTAGCTTGAACTGAAAACGTACCAAACTTAAAGATTGATTGTGGGGTTAATCCAAGATGACCTACAACAGGGATTCCTGCTGTTAAAATTTTTTGGATTGATTCTTTAATTTCTTCACCACCTTCAACTTTTACAGCATTAGCCCCCGATTCTTTCATGATTCTTACTGCGGCATGTAAAGCTTGGAGTGGATCTCCTTGATAACTTCCGAAAGGAATATCAGAAACAACCATTGCGTTCTCTACTGCATTTACAACAGATTTAGCATGATAAATCATGTTATCTAGGGTGATTGGTAACGTAGTATCATTACCAGCCATTACATTTGAAGCAGTATCCCCAACAAGGATAGCATCTATACCTGCATTGTCTACAATCTTAGCCATAGTATAATCATACGATGTTAAGAAAGTAATCTTTTCACCTCTTTTTTTCATTTTCTGAAGTTCAAGAGCAGTAACTTTTTTTGTTCTAGGAGTTTGAATTGACATATGAGTTAAGTTAATTTAATTATAGAATTTTTGGTTTTGATAAAGTTATGTTATTCATGATTTAAAAAAAAGTACTCCTATTAGTAATATGCATACTTTTATGTGTATCCAGAAGTGATCTCCTAGTGCCAATTTTTGATCAAACTAAAGATTTTTCTAGAATTAAATGTTACACAGAATGAGGGGTACTAGAGTACAATTTATAATAGGTGTGTTGTTTATTTTTCAAGTTTGTTTACTATAACTTCTCTATATAATTTATTTTTTAACTTCTATTATTTTTAATTAAAAAGAGAATTTACATCTATCTTCAAACCTCTATAAAAGATTAAAATACTTACTAAAATAGCTAAAAAGTGAGATTTTATATAGTTTATGAAAGAATATCTAATTTATGTTATCATACTATTTTCTTTAATAAATTGAGAGGCTTTAATAATTTTTAAGGAGGACTTTATGTGGATTTATCTTTTATCAAAAGTGACGAAGAGCCATGTAATATTGTCTGCCGATTTTTCTCTTACAGAACAAATAATATAATTAATACCCACCTCTCTTTTCAGTAAAATATTAGTCTTATTAGTAGGAAAAACTGAGCAGCCAATAAGTTCAAATAGTTAGGTTAATAAAAACGAACTAATACGTCTTCTGTTATTTCATAACTGTCTCTAAATTAAACTTAATAGAAGATATTATGAAAAAAATATTAATCCCAATTTTACTATTGTCAGCAACAATTAGCTGTAACAAAAAAGATTCTGAAATTACCCCTGTTCAAGAAAATGAAAAGAGTGTAAAAAAGGAAGAACAGTTGAAAGTAGCTAATGAAACAGAAGTTGAAAAAGCACAAAAAATGCTTGAAAAAGCAAAACAAACTTCTAAAGAAATTACTCAAAAAGAAATTGCAGCTCAAGAACAACTTAAGAAGGCTGATGAGGCTATCCAAAAAGCTAAAAAAGAGGCATCTCAAGCAGATAGCTCTAAAAAGAAAGAAGCTGATGAAAAAGTAATAGCTGCCGAAAAGAAAAAAGAAGAGTTACTAAAAGTAACAAATAACATAAAAAAAGTAGCTGAAAAATCTAAAGATGCTATAAAAACTGCTGAAAAAGCATTAGAAATAGCAAAGAAATCTGAAGAAACGAAAAGCAAAATTGCATCTGAAAAAGATGATGAAAAAGTAAAAGAGCTCAAATTAGAATTAGAAAAAGATAAAGAGCTTGCTGATAAAACTAAGCTTTTAGCTAAAGAATTAGTAGATGGTGTTGATAAAGAATTAAATGTTGAGTTATCTGATATAAAAACAATTAATAAAGAGAATGAAGAAGCTTTAAAAAAGTATGAAGATGAGATGAGAACATCTTTAGCTGAAACTAAAGCATTGTATGATAAAATAAAAAAACATACAGATATCATTGAGGTAGAGAGTAATAAAACAAATAATTATAATACATTAAACGATGTTCCTGCATTCAAAAAATCTGTAGAGGTTGCAAAACAAAATGCAGTAAACCTATCAACTTATTTTAACGAAATGGTAGTGATTAAAGATAAAATGCATAACGAAGCATATAATCACACTATGTATGGTACTGAAAGAGAAATCATTGAGCGTACTGAGGAGTTAAGAAATAATCTTGAAAAGATAAAACAAATAGTAGATGATGCAGAATACTATATTAGACAATCAAAAAGTCAAATATCTTCAATGGAAAGCTATTTCTCAACTTTTGAAAGTAATTTAAATACTCAGAAAAATAGAAAATTAAAAAACCTTCAAGAAGAAGTAGCTACGGCTAAAAGAAGTCTTAAAAGTGCAATAGAAGGAGTAGACTATCAAAAAATTAATATTAGAAAATTAGAAGTTAAAATCATCAATCATAATTCTAGAATTAAACAATTTGAAGACCGAATTAAGCAGTTAGAAGAACTACTTAAAAACCAACCTGCAGATCGTGATGGTAGTAATACAAAAAACGAGATAAAAGAATTAAGAAATAAAATCATTAGAGAGAATAATATTTATGATGAAAATTCAATTAGAAGTAACATTGCAACTCAAAAAAGTTATTTAGTTCAATTAGAAAAAGAGCTTGAAGATGCAAAGAAATTAGTTGCTATTCGTGAGCAAGAGTTACAACAATTGAAATAAACTCCATTCTAAAAGATCGAATTTTTACATTCTTTTAGTAAGTGTGTGAATTTTAAAATTAAAGGATTCGGCTAGTAGTATAGTCTAATCCTTTTTTATTTTAAGTAGTAAATTGATAATAAATTACTCTGATTGCTTTGGTAGACTTAATCAATTTGTTTTAAGGTGATTAGAGGTTTTATACTTATCACTAAATAACCTACCTAGCTTGAGTTTTATCATTACTCTATTTACTATTTTGAATATAGTTTAGACCTTAGTTGAAACTTATACTAATCTGTAAATCAATAACATGATTAGTATAAAAAAGAACACAAAAAACCCTCAAACTGACTATAAGTCTGAATGAGGGCGATGCTTAACGATTCATTAATACAAGTATAAGTTATTAACTTTTATTATCAAACTAGTGTTCTGTGTTATGAGTTTTCAAGATTAATTAATCATTGTTTTTATTAAATTTTAACAAATAATGTTTCGAGTATTGATGCTGTTATAACTTTTGTTGATACTTTTAGTTGTAAAAAGATCAATACAAAAAGTCCTCTTCTACAATTGTTTTGTAAAAGAGGACCTATTATTATTTGAATTAAGATTGATTGAATTACCAAGTAAATCTACCAACAGATTTAGCCTGACCTTTAGAAATTGTTACATCTGCAAAACCACCAGCTTTAGTGTAATCTGCACTTAGTATATTTGTTCTATGCATCCAATTTGTAGGTTTATTTTGATCATCTCTAATCCAGTCAATTACTGCCTGACGTGGTGTTGTTCCTCCTGCTACAACTTCAGCAGAAGTTCCTTTACCCTCAGCTTTTGTAGATAAATCAAAACCTAATTTTCCACTAACATCTTCATGTGCTAAACTTTTACCACTATTAGCATTCATTGTAGAAAGCATAAATTTCTGCCATTTTACACTACCAATGGTTAAGTCTTTATTGTAAGATAATGGTTGAGGAGATAATTGTGTGCTTTTATGTTGAGAATAAAATTTCAAGTTATTAATATCTCTAACAACGTTTACGTAACTGATTTCATTATCAATAAATTTATGTCTTGAAATCTGTAAATCATTTAACACATAATTTTCCCAAGCTGCTTCTCCTGCAGCAAATGCAGCTCTAGCTTTATTACATTCAGCAACAAATTCGCGAGACCATTTTTCTTGCTCAGGTGTTACGGTATTTAAATGTACCAAATCACTTAATTCTTTTAAAGAAAGTAAATCAGTATCTGCTTTACCTGCTTGTGGGTTTTCAGTATAAGCTACAATACCTGTAGAAGAAATTGGAGAATTTAATCCATTTATTCTTTTTGGAGGAATAGCTTGTGGAGGTGTAGGTGTTTTAGATCCACCTGTATTTACAAAAGAACCAGTTCCTGTGTTTCCTTTGTTTGTGTTTCCAGAACCAGTAGATGGAGTTGTTGTTTTAGGAGGGTTCTTTTTAACTATTGTAGTTGTCCCACTACTTGGCTTATTTCCAGTAGCATCTTTTTTTGTTCCTGTCTTAGTCTTAGCATCCGCTTTAACTTTGCCTTTATTTGCAACTTCTGCAGCAATACTATCTCTTCTACTTTTAAAAGATTTTGATAATAATTCAGTATCATTTTCTTTTTTTAAAGGTTCTATTTTTTCATTCTTTTTACACGAAATAATAGCTAATGATATAAGAGAGGCTGTAATAATTTTTTTCATTTTGAAATAATTAGGGTGTTTTATTTTACAATCACGAATAAGACAGCCGCTAAAATGTTTCTGACAATGATTAGTTGTAAACAATCTCTAAAGTTGTTGTGAATGTATGTTTATTAGTGACTAATGTCATTTGTGTTAATTGAAATATGATACTTAAAAAGTATGCGAGGAATTGATAGTTTTAACTTTTCAGGTGATTGAAAAACTATAATTCTCTATTTTATTTGTTGATTATGGATAATATAAA